>CALDNT010000092.1 GCA_937915145.1 uncultured Reyranella sp. | reverse complement strand
AGGCCTCAACGCCCGCAGCAAGCCCGAGGCGCGCGACGGTGACAGGGTCGGGGAAGGCCTCCGCCGCCTCGGCGTCAATCCCGGCCGCGGCGAGTTGCGTTACCAGCGGCCCGACCTCGCGCCCCACGATCGTGCACGGCCTGTCGCGCAGACGGCCGGCCAACTCAGCCGCCGTGACAGCAAAGGGCGACCGTGTCCCCTCGCCGATGGCACAGAACCAATCGCCGAGCCGGCTGTCGACGGCTGCAACGACGAGCCGGTCGCGCGCTGGCGCCAGTGTCGTGGCCTGGGCGATCAACACCGAGGTCGTCGAAACACCGGCAAGCGGCACACCGAGGCCAAGCGCGAGGCCACGCGCGGCGGCAAGGCCCACCCGCACGCCCGTGAAGCTTCCAGGCCCTACCGTAACGGCAATCAGCGACAACTCGCCTCGTCCGACACCGGCGTTGCGGAGAACGGCTTCCACGGCCGGTAGCAGTCGGGCCGCCTGATCGCGGCCTTCCTCTCGCGAGGACGCCAGACAGCATCCATCCCGGACAACCGCAGCACCCAATCCGCTGACGGCACAGTCGAACGCAAGCACTGTACTCATGGCCACAGACACCGCCTGGTACTGGCGCTCGCTCGGGTGGCTGGGCATTCTTGGATCATGAAACTCGATCTGATTGCGATCGCCCCATCCGACTTCGATGTCGACGTGACACTCGCCTATGCGACGGAGGCCAATCTAACGGGACGACCGATCTACCGGAATGCCCAATGCTGGCTGCATCGCGAGGCCGCCGACAGGCTCGATGCCGCGATCAGGCTTGCCCGACCGCTCGGCCTGCGTCTGCGCATCTATGACGCGCTTCGTCCGGTCGAAGCGCAATGGGCCCTGTGGACCGCCAACCCGGACCCTGATTTCGTCGCCGACCCCCGCCGTGGCTCGCCTCATTCGCGCGGCGCGGCGGTGGACCTCACCTTGCTGGACAGTCAGGGCCGCGAACTCGACATGGGCACGTCGTTCGACGCTTTCACCCCGCTGTCACACCATGGCCGCGTCGATATATCCGCCGCAGCCCAGCGTAACCGGCTCCTGTTGATGGGGCTGATGACCGCCGCCGGTTGGGACTTCTATCGCAACGAGTGGTGGCACTATCAGCTCTTCGACGCCAGGCGCTACCCCCTGGTCAGCGACGCCGACCTGCCACATCCCATGATGTAGCTCAGAAACTCGCGAGGCGCGCCTTGTCGAAGTCAGCGAGTTCGTTCTCGCGCATGATCTGGCGGACGAACTTCACATAGCCTTGGCCGCGCTCGGAATAGCGCAGGAGCGTACCGATCAGGTGGTAGCCTTGGGGATGCTCGCCCTGCGCGCGCATCGCCGCGCGCTCCGCCCGAAAACCGGCATAGGCCGGATGGGTGTTGAGATTGGAGATATAGGCGTCGGTCGCTTCGCTGATGTCGGTGAACGGCTGCGGCATGCCGGTGCCGGGCTTCCACGAAACGGCGACGCTGTGGCGGCCCACCGACTGAATCTGGCCGAACAGGGAATTGCCGTTACGGGCGGCAAACGAGGTGCCCCATCCCGATTCGACGCCGCCCTGGGCGATCGCCATCGACGGCGGGACGATATCGACGCGGCGCACCAGTTCGTCGAGCTTGTCGACCGACGTGTCGTACCGGTCGGCGAGATTCTCGAGCCAGATGCGTTCAATCGGTGTCACGCGAACCGGCGTCGCGGCAATTTTGTCGCGCAGATACAGAAGCTGCTCGCGGTCGGCGAGTACGCGCTGATTGACCTCGAGCACTACCGGCAAAATAGCCGTGATGAACAGCGCCTTGCGTTCGTTGCCGTCCTTGGTTCCAAGGTCGTCCGGCACCCGATCGACCTTGATCGGCGGAACGGCCTCGCCGAGGCGAACGTCGGTCAGGGTGTAGGAGACGTCGCGGAAAAAGCCGGCGAGTTCGTCGGCGGTGCGCGGACTGACCAGTCGCAACTGGACCTGCCGGCGCACGGCGTTACCGGGTGCCGCAAAGCGGCCGTGCCCGAGGGACGTCTGGCGGCTCGGGGTGTGAGGCCGATCGTCGGGCCAGCTGATGTCCCCGCTGATGTCATGGCGCACGAAGGTCAAGGCGGCGGGCTGGGCATCGACGGCGAGAAATGCCGCCGGCTCTGGCGAGGTCGCACCGGCGGCACCGTTCGTCGCGCTCGCAAAAGACAGATACGACGCGACGTCGACGGCCGGCCGCGGTTCGTTCAGGCCCACGCCCGCCGCGAACACCGCGACCCACACCGCCGGAAACGCATACCGGCGCCCACGGTCGACCGCGGGCCAAATCGACGACTGCATGCCACACTCTTCGTTTCGTAAACTAGAACGAACAACTCTTCGCGCACGGCCGTTCGTGGGCCGCGACGCTGCCGTACCGACGCTGTACGCTTGAGCGGAGGCGGCCTACTGGGCCGCCTGGACTTCCACCACTTCCGGCACGTAGTGCTTCAGAAGATTCTCGATGCCCATCTTGAGCGTGGCCGTCGAACTGGGACAGCCCGAACATGCCCCCTGCATGTGGAGATAGACCACGCCATCACGGAAATCATGGAACACGATATCGCCACCATCCTGGGCCACCGCCGGACGGACGCGCGTGTCGAGCAATTCCTTGATCTGGGCAACGATCTCGTCGTCATCCGCCGCGGCGGCGCCGACATCGCCCGTGTCGGCGACAACCGGGTCACCCGACGTAAAATGTTCCATGATACCGCCCAGGATCGACGGCTTGAGGACTTGCCAATCCCCGCTCGCGACCTTCGTGACGGTCACGAAGTCGGAACCGAAGAACACGCGCTCGACGCCCTCAATCGCGAACAACCGCTTCGCCAGCGGCGACGGCAGCGCGGTATCGACGCTCGCAAAATCCATCGTACCCTTTTCCATCACCACGCGGCCGGGGAGGAATTTCAGGGTCGACGGATTGGGCGTCTGCTCGGTCTGGATAAACAAACCTAAACTCCTTCATCGAACGCATCGCGGCGGCGCCGCTTGGCATCGTTCAGGCTGGGAACGGGATATATCCGCTCTCAAACGGTCTCTGGACGTAGGAACCAGAGCCAAGGCGATCAAGTTGATTCTTGGTCATCAACGCGACATTATTATGGAATATATTGTTATTATTATTATATATCAATATGTTGAAATAAATCTAATCTTCGGACCTGGCGACAACAACTCCAACGCAAAATATCATTGTGCCTGAGAGACTGACAGAACGACGCGGAAACCGCGCGCACACGCTATGAAATCGCATCAATCTCGGCCTCGGAGAGCGCGCCCGGAACGATGGTCAGCGGGATCCGGAGTTGCCCGCCGAGCTTTCCGGCGAACGCAGTGACCAGAGGGCCCGGCCCCTCGCCACTCGATGAACTCCCCAACACCAGGACCGAGATCGACCGGTCCTCGACGACCAGCTTGACCAATTCGTCCCGGCTTGTGCCTTCCCTGATATGGATGGTCGGAGGCTGGCCCGTCAAAGTCACCGCCGTGTCGGCATGCCGGGCCACCACATCCTCGGCCTGCTGGCGGGCTTCCTCACGCATCAGGTCGACGACGGCCCCCCACTGCTGTCCCTCGGGTGGATCCATGACGTAGAGCAGGGCAACGCGACCACCCGTGCGCTTGGCCCGGCGACAAGCATACCGCAGGGCATTGCGCATTTCCGGACTCTGATCGACGACGACCAAAAAAGTACGCTCATCGGTACGGCCGGGCTGCTCGTTCATGCTCATCGTCGGCTCCCCTGCATAGATGTCCGGTACCGCACGCTACAGGCGCCGCACAATCGCGCCGCCCAGCCAGCCGGCAAACAGCGCCATGACGATCGCACCCAAGCCGTAAAGCGCGCCGTCACGGCTCGCCCAACCCGCCAACTGTGCGCTGAATCCGACTTTGCCAACCGGCAACGGCCGCGACACCGCGGCGACAATATTGCCATCGCGCAGCAGATAGGCCCTGACGTCGTAGACCCCCTCGGGCAAGCGCGACGGAAACGGAAGATCGACCCGGAACAGCCGACTGGCCTGGACCGTGACCTGGCCAACGGCGGCGGGATAGAGCCCTTCGAGACGCTTCACGTCAACCAGGCCAGCGCGGAACTTGGCCAATTCCGCCGGGTCCCGTGAACCGTCCGGCTTGACGGTCGACAAACGGTCCTCAAGCGACAGGATCTCGCCGCCGGCGCCACGGGCAAGCAGCCGCTGCAACGGCTGGCTAGCGGCGATCGCGTAGTAGGCGGGAACATCCAGGAAGGACTGCCGGCCGGTATTGAGCCACAGACCGAGAAAGCGCTCCTTGCGCATCACGGTCTCGCGGGCCGGCGGGCCGGCCACGACCACAACGATCTCGCCGGGCGGGTCGAACATGCCGAACATCAGGATGCTCGCGCCGTGGAACGCCGAGGTTATCGACACGCGCGCGCGCGACAGGTCGACGATCAGTTCCGGCGTCTCGGACTCAGCGGGCACCGATGGCGGCGAGCCGGGGACTGACGAGCCGCCCAAGCCCGTCCCCGGCAGGGGAGCAGGCGCGGGCGCCTCGATCCGCGGACCCTGGGCAAATGCCGTCGCCGTCAGGCCACAGCATGCCGCCAGAACCATGATCAGGCGGCTCATTTCAGCGCCTCACGGGGCCCGAGCGAGAACGGCAGGCTCGGCGTGCGCAAGAGTTCGACCAGCAGCTGGCCCGCTACAGCCAGAATCAGGACCGACATCAGACCGCGCAGAACAACGCCCGGCAGCTTGGCTGCGAGTCGCGAGCCGATCGGTGCGCCGACCACGCCACCCAGGATCAGAAGCAGTGCCAGCACGACGTCGACCGTCCCGTTGGTCGCGGCTTGGAGAAAGGTGACGTTGGCCGCCACGAAAAGAATCTGGAAATTCGATGTACCGATCACCACGGTCGTCGGCATGCCGAGCAGGTAGATCATGGCCGGTACCAGCACGAACCCGCCGCCCACGCCGAGGATCGCCGACAGAACGCCGATCACGAAGCCCACGCCAACCGGCAGCAACGCGCTGATGTAGAGTTTCGATTTGTAGAACCTCAGCTTCAGCGGCAATCGGTGCACGAGATAGTGGGTGTGAAGCTTGCCGCGCGGCGCTCCGGGGTTGCGCCGGCGCTTGATGTAGGTTCGCAGGCTTTCGATCAGCATGAGGAGGCCGATCGTCGACAGCATGACGACGTAGAGCACGGCGATGACGAAATCGATCTGGCCGATGTTCTTGAGGTAGGTGAACAGCGCGACACCGGCGGTGGAGCCGATCATGCCGCCCACCAGAAGCACGAGCCCCATGCGCAGGTCGACGTTGCCGCGACGCCACTGGACCTGGAACGACGACACCGAGTTGGCGATCACCTGGTTGGCCTGGCTGGCGACCGCGACAGCCGGCGGGATCCCCACGAAGATCAGCAGCGGCGTGGCGAGAAATCCGCCACCGACACCGAACATGCCGGCGAGCAGACCGGCCGCGGCCCCCAAGCCGAGCAGCACGAACACGTTCATCGACAGCTCGGCAATGGGTAGATAAATCTCCACTGCGGCGCCCTATTTCAGCAAGATGTTGCTGATTTCGCGCAACTGGGTGCGCGCCCGCAGCAGGTAGAAGCCCTGCGCGGCCAGATGATTGGGAATCAGCAGCCCGTCCGGGTACCCGTTCCACACGATCCACGGCTGGAGTGCGGCAGCGATGCGGAACGTCTCCACCATGGCGGTCCAGGCGTTGGTCAGGCCCTTCTCGCGGATCACGCCCTCGAAGTCGCGGCCGAGCGCGCGCAGCAGCAGGTAGTTGGCGTAGAGCCGACCCTTGTTGAAGTAGAAGATGTCGTCGCACCCGACATCCAACAGGTCGCCGGCATACTCGATGATGTGCTGGTCGATGACGGCGGAGTCCGAGCCGGTATCGCTGGCCATGCGGTCGAGCAAGGCCTGCAGATTGTCGGCGCGGCGTTCGAACACCGCCTGACCGGCGGCGAGCCGCTTGTTGTAGGCGAGCAGCTTGTCGCGGCCGGCGCGGTACTTCTGCGCCGATGTCGCCGACGGCATCAGCGACACGCTGGGCTGCCAGATCCAGATGTTGGGCTGTTCGTTCAGGAAGCCGCGCGCCTGCTCGAGGTCGCGGTCGGACTGGCTCGAGCCGCGGGTGCGGCCGAGCTGGTCCATCAGCTCGGTGCCGAAGCGGCCCAGCGCCGCCATGACGCCGCGCTGGAAATTCGGCATGTTGTCGAGCAGCCCGGACGGCATGAAGAACGGCTGCATCGGTGTCCAGGTGTGGATATCGACTTCACGCGACACCAGCGCCGCCGCGGTGGCCACGGCCAGGCTTTCGCCCGGCGTGACATCGGGCGCCGCGAACTGTGGATCGTCGTCGACGTTCTGGATCACAAGCGCGCCCACCGGATAGTAGAGCAGCGCCACCGCCAGCACCGCCCAACCCAGCCAGCGCCAGACCGAACGCCGGCCGGCAGCCGCCGGAGCCTTGGCCGCAAAGGGTCGAAAGGCCCGTGCCCGATCCCACGCCCGGCGCCACAAGGAGGGCGCCGCCACAGGCGATACACCGTGATCCGGATCGAATGTCATGGCCGACCTTACCATTCGTCTCGTGACGAAACAGGGGCGCAGGCTGCTACAGTGGGTTGTTTCTTCATCGAATGGAGTTTTAGTATGGCGCTCGATCCCGAATCCCAGCGGCTGCTCGATCTGGCGGCGGCGGCCAATCGCCCGGCCTGGAACAAGCTGAGTCCGCAGGCGGCGCGCGAGCTTTATCTGTCGCTCCGCCCGCCCGCCCAGGGCCCGCGCCCGGCCGGCGTCACGGTCAGCGACCGGACGATTCCCGGACCGGGCGGCGCCCTGCCGCTGCGGCTCTACCGTCCGACCGCGGCAGCAGGCGACGCGAAACTGCCGGCACTGGTGTTCGCCCACGGTGGCGGCTGGGTATTCGGCAACATCGAGAGCCACGATGTTCTGTGCGCGCAGCTGGCCATCGATGCCGGGATCACCGTGTGCGCGATCGACTACCGGCTGGCGCCGGAAGCGCGTTTCCCGGCCGCCTTCGACGATGTCGTGGCCGCCCTGCAGTGGGTCGCGGCCAATGGCGCCTCGGTCGGGATCGATGCCGCGCGGCTTGCCATTGGCGGCGACAGTGCCGGCGGCAATCTCGCCGCGGCCGCCGCGATCTGGGCACGTGACGAAGGCGGCCCCCGTCTCAGTTTGCAGCTTCTTGCCTATCCCGTCACCGACGCCGTGGCGCGCACCGAATCCTACCGGCGCTTCTACGACGGCTTCGGCCTCAATGCCGAGACCATGGAATGGTTCTTCGACCACTACACGCCCGACAAGGCGACCCGCGCCGACTGGCGCATCTCGCCGCTGCGCGCCACCTCGCTCGCCGGCTTGCCCCCAGCCCTGGTGATCACCGCCGGCTGCGACCCGCTGCGCGACGAGGGCCGCGCCTACGCCTGGCGACTGCAGCAGGAAGGCACGCTGGCCGACCTCGTGGAGCTGGGCGGCATGCTGCACGGATTCCTGAGCGCGCCGATGCTGCTGCATGGCGCGCGACGGGGCACCGCCATCTGCGCCGCGGCACTGCGCGAGGCCCTGGTGCTGCGCGCCCAGTGAAGGCGACCAACCCCGCCGCGCCCGTCGGCATGGCGCTGCCGGGTCTGGTTATTGCCGTCGCCATGATCGGCGACACGCTGCTTTATGCGGTATTGCCGCTGTACCATGAGGAATTCGGCCTCAGCCTCGTCATGGTGGGCGTGCTGCTGTCGCTTAACCGCTGGATTCGCCTGCTCGCCAACTCGGGCGTGGCAGCGATCGGCGAACGTGTCGGGCCGCACACCTTGATGGTAGCGGCGGCCATTGGTTCGGTCGTCTCCACGACGCTTTACGGCCTGGTCGAGGATGCCACTGTCCAGATGGGTGCCCGCATCCTGTGGGGCATTTCCTACGCTTCGCTCAATCTCGCCACCCTGGCCTATGCCGTCAGCGACCGCGCCAACGCCGGCAAACGCGTCGGCGCCAGCCGCGCCGCGATCGGGCTGGTGCAGGCGATGTCGCTGGTAGGCGGTGCCTGGATCGTCCTGCAGGTCGGGCCGCAGCAGGTCTTCCTGATCTTTGGCGCACTCACCCTGGTGTCGCTGGGTGCCGCGCTACTGCTGCCACGGCTGCCGCGCGAGGCTGTGGCACCCGGCAAGGGCTTCCGCCTGCCGGTCCCCCATCGCCTCGAAATCTGGGGCTTCGTGATGGGCTTCTCCGGCGACGGTGTTTTTCTGCTGACCCTCGCCTTCCTGTTGAAGGACTCCATCACCTCCGTGGCGGCCGTCATGGCAACGGCGATGCTGCTGGCCCTGCGCTGGCTGGTCGAGATCACGACCGGACCACTGGGCGGCTGGATCGGCGACCGCTTCGGCGCCCGGCACGTCGCGATCGCCAACGGCGCCACGCTGGTTGCCGGGTTCATGCTGATCGCGGTCGGACGCGACGTCACCGGCGCGCTGCTGGTCGTGATGACCCGCGGCATGTTCAACACCCTGATCCCGGTGCTCGTGATCGCGCGGGGTCACGGCAGCAGCGTGCTCTCGTCACAGGCCAGCTATTCGACCTGGCGCGACTTCGGCGCCGCCGTCGGGCCGCTCTCCGCGCCTTGGCTGTTCCTCAACGTGGCACAGGGACCGCTCTATGCGGCGCTCGCCGCGGCGCTGGGCCTCGCCGTCTGGTTCTGTCTGGTCCGGCGCTGAAAGTGGACCATTTCCCGGCGCAGCTCCTTGTGCCACGCCGTGTGCCACCGCCTGTGCCATGAAGCCGCCCCAGCCCTTGTGCCTGTAGTCTGATCGCCCCTCGATCACCTGTGCCATTCGTGTCGGTCATCCGGCATCATCAGTGTGCGGCGTCCTTTTCGCACCCGCCGCCGGCGCGGTGTGGGTTCGGAGCCTGTCCAGAATGGCGGTGGCAAGGTCTTGCAGCGAAGCCGAGGAATCGAGCCGCAGTACCGGCGCCGTCTGCGATTTCAACCACGTCTCATGTCCCGCCAGGCTGCGCTGCTCCGGGCCGGCGGAATCGTAGGCCTCGGCCCATCTGAGGAATTCGGCGCTGGCCGCCGCCATGTCACCTCCAGTTTCGGCTCGCGCGCCATATCTCGCCGCCTGGCGTCGCCGCAGCCGTTCCATGCGAACCGGCAGGTCGATCCGAAGAAACACGATCAGATCATAGAAAGGCTCAACCGGTACCGCCCACCCCACAGCCGATCCGGAAAATACCCACCGCCCCGTGCCCGGAAGGGATTGAAGCAACAGGTCCCGCCTGTCGCCGCTGGGCCGGCGGGTCGTGAAAGGGGGATCGGTCGGTAGCCAGAAAAGTGCATCGGCGTCGACAAATGCATGGCCGAGGCGGTCAGCGAGCGCCGCCCCGAGCGTCGAAGTGCCCGAGCCGGAAGCGCCAAGGATATGAATACGAGCCATAGCCCCTTCGTTTAATCGAGGAGGTCATCGCACATCACGGCCTCTCCCGGTACGGAGTAGATATTTCCTTATTACTTGCATGTGGCAATATATCGACCTATATACTCGCCATGACCAACCCCTCCTTTTTCGCCGTCCTGCGCCTGCTCGGGGCCAATGCGCGCCTGGAAGAACGCTTCGCGGGCCAGCTCGGCTCTGTGCACGGCCTCGCTCTCAAAGAGGTCCTGCTTCTGATGCATCTGGAGCGGGCACCGCGGATGCGGCTCAGCCGGATCGACCTCGCGAAACGGCTCTATGTCAGCCCGTCGACGGTCACGCGCATGGCCGCACCGCTCGAGAAGCTGGGAATGGTGGGCCGCGAAGCCGATGCACGCGACGCCCGTCTGGCTTACGTCGTCCTCACCACGGCCGGCCAGGAGCTCGTGACCAACGCCCAGGCCACGCTCGAGGGCATGGCCGCCAGCGTCTTTCGCGACCGCTGGACCAAGCCGGAGATCGCCGCCCTGGCCGACCTGCTCGGTCGCCTGACGGCGGGTCATCCTGGCGATCTCGGTCAACCCGATGGTGGCTAGTCCGATGATCCACCTCGTTTGCGGCTCGACCGGCGCGGGCAAGACCACCTATGCCCTGGCGCTCGGCAGCCGGCTGGGCGCCATGCATCTGTCGATCGACGACTGGATGGTCGGCTTGTTCATGGCCGACAGACCGGCGCGTGCGGACTGGCAATGGATCGACGAGCGGGTACGGCGTTGCGAAGGGAGGATGGTCGCCACCGCCCTTCAGCTCGGCCAGCTCGGCGTTTCGTCGATCCTCGATCTCGGCCTGCAGCGCGCCGACCAGCGCCAGCGCGTCGCTTCACAAATGACGGCCGCCGGCCGGACCGTTCAACTGCACTTCCTCGATGTCGACGCAGGGGAACGCTGGCGCCGCGTCCAAGGACGCAACGGCGAACGCGGCGAGACCTTCCGTCTCGAGGTCACGCGCGCCATGTTCGATTTCATCGAGACGATCTGGCAGCCGCCCAACGCCGAGGAAATGGCTTGCCTCAACGGTGTGCGGGTGGCGGCCTAGCGGAACACGTCCTTGCGATGGCGCACCTCGGCGAACACCGCCGTGGGATCGCCGCCAGCCATGCCGACCGCGGCCTGCAAAGCCGGCACGTCGGCACGCAGGAACGGGTTGGTGGTCTTCTCTTCGCCGAGCAGAGACGGCACTGTGGCCTCGCCGCGCGCGCGCGCCGCATCGATGGCGGCCGAGCGTGCCAGCAGCGCCTTGTTGCCGGTCTCGATGGTGACGGCAAAACGGGCGTTCGACTGGGTGTATTCGTGGGCGCAATAGACGCGCATGTCGTCGGGCAGCGCGCGCAGGCGGCTCAGCGATTTCCAGAACTGCTGCGGTGTGCCTTCGAACATGCGCCCGCAACCCAGCGCGAACAGCGTGTCGCCGCAGAACAGCGCCTGCTGATCGCGAAAAGCGTAGGCGATGTGGCCGCTGGTGTGGCCGGGCACGAAAAAGACCTCCGACTCGGCTTCGCCGAAGCGGTAGCGGTCGCCGTCGTCGACCTCGATATCGATGCCGGGAATACGCGCCCGGTCCTGCCGCGGACCGACGATGGTGCAGCCCGTCGCCTTCTTGATCTCGAGATTGCCACCGACATGATCGCCGTGATGGTGGGTGTTGAGGATATGGGTGATCTTCCAGCGGCGTTTCTCGGCCTCGGCCAGGATCGGCCCGGCGACCGCCGGGTCGACGACGCCGACCGCGCCGCTCTGCGGTTCGCGCATCAGCCAAACGTAGTTGTCGCTCAGGACCGGGATACGGACGATTTCCAAGGATGTGCTCATGGCCGCCAAGTTAGCAGAGCAGGGTTGCGGCGGCCATGGCCGCCCGCCACCACCAGCCATGGTCCTCCGAACCGGATTTCTGCTAGGATTGCGCCATGTGGACCGACGTCCTCGACCTTGAAGAATTCTACGCCAGCACACTTGGCCAGATGACGGCGCGGCTGCTGCGCACGCGGCTGCGCGAAGTGTGGCCGAACGTCCGCGGCGACACCGTGCTGGGGCTGGGTTACGCCACGCCCCTGCTGCGGCCCTTCGTCGAGGAAGCCGGGCGGACGCTGGCCTTCATGCCGGGGCAGCAGGGCGTCACCCGCTGGCCACGTGAAGGCCGCAACCTCGCCTCCCTGGTCGATGAGCTGGACCTGCCGCTGCCCGACCGTTCGGTCGATCGCGTGCTGCTGGTTCATGCCGTCGAGTGCGCCGAGCAGCTGCGCCCGATGCTGCGTGAAATCTGGCGGGTGATGGCCGACGGCGGCCGGCTGATCGTCGTGGTTCCAAACCGCGCCGGCTTCTGGTCGCAGATCGAGCGGTCGCCGTTCAGTCATGGCCATCCCTACTCCGCCGGTCAGCTGGCCGCTCTGCTGCGCGCCAACATGTTCGCACCGTTGCGCCAGACCCGCGCCCTCTACATGCCGCCTGTCCGTTCGCGCCTGGCCATGAGCATGGCGCCGGCTGTCGAACGCTTTGGCCAGCGCTGGCTCGGCCGGTTCGCCGGCGTGAGCGTGATCGAGTCGGGCAAGCAGCTTTATGCCGGTGTCGTCGAGCGCACGCAGACCCAGGCGATCGGCGCCGTGCGACCGAAGCTGCGCATCGCAAGTTCGCGCGACACCCCGCAGGCCGCCGGCGCCGCGCGCAATGCCAGGGACGACAAGACTCCCGCCTCCTGACCAACTTTCACCCATCGAGAGAATTCGCATGTCGCTGTCTCCGCGCGTGATCGCGCTGCTGGGCTTTGGTGAAGCGGGGTCGGCGATCGCCCGCGGCCTGTGTGCCGCAAGCGGCTGGCGCGGCACGGCCAAGCCCGGCGACAACGCCCCGCGCCGGGTGATCGCCATCGACACCGCGCTCGACAAGGACGCGCGCGGCAGCGCCCTCGGCAAAACGGCGCGCGCACTCGATGTCGCGATCGAAGGTGCCTACACGGTGGCGCTGGGCGAAGCCGACCTCGTGATCTCGGTGGTGCAGGGCGAACATGCACTCGAAGCCGCGACCTCGGCCGCGCCACTGCTGAAGAAGGGTGCATACTTCCTCGATCTCTGCACCGTCACCGGCAAGATGTCGGACGAGGACCGCGCCGCCATCGAAACCGGCGGCGGGCGCTATATCGACATTGCCGTCATGGGCGGCTTCTTCAGCCAGGGCATCAAGGCGCCGATGCTGGTGGCGGGCGAAGACGCCGCCGAGGCGGTGGCGTGGATGAACGCCAACGGCTTCGAGACCCGGCTGCTCGGCCCCAAGCCTGGCAGTGCCTCGTCGGTGAAGATGCTGCGCAGCACGCTGGTCAAGGGCATCGAGGCGCTGGGCGTCGAGGCGCTGGTGGCGGCCAGGCGGCAGGGCATCCTCGAGGAGGTGCTGGGCTGTCTGGGCGACGCCGACGCCCAGACATTGCGCGGCTTTATCGCCATGCTGGTGCAGACCCATGTCGTGCACGCGCGCCGGCGCTGGGAAGAGATGGGGTTGGTGACACAGACCTTGCGCGAGACCGGAGTCGATCCGCTGATGACCGAGGCGATCGAGCGCAGCCACCGCCGCACCGTCGATGCCGGCATCGCCCCGGCCGACGGCAAGGTCCCGAGCCTGGAGGATGCCCTCAAGATCCTGTCGGAGAAGGTCATTCGTGGCGTCTGATGTTTTCGACCGGCTGGTCGCGCTGCTGGGCGATGCCAAGGCGAAATTCCGCGTCATCGAGCACGAGGCCGAGGGAAAATCCGAGGCAATCAGCGCCATCCGCGGCAACCGGCCCGACCAGGCCGCCAAGGCCATGGTGCTGGATGTGCGCGGCGGCGGCGGCGGCCGACGTCACGTGCTGGCGATTCTGCCCGGCAACCGCAAGCTCGACTTCGCCGCGGTGACGGCACTGTTCGAGGCCCGCAAGTGCGGCTTCGCCTCGCCGGAGACGGCACAGGAACTGACCGGCTGCGCGATGGGTGCGGTGCCGCCTTTCGCGCTTAATCCCGCGCTTGCCATCGTGGTCGACGAAGACCTGCTCGCCAACGAAACGCTGTTCTTCAACGCCGGCCGGCTCGATCGCTCGATGGAACTCGACACCAAGGACTGGATCGCCATCGCCCAGCCGCGCGTGGCCCGGATCGCGGCGCGCGACCCGTGACGGAAGACTGGCGCTTCGGTGCGGCGAGCGAGGCCGACTTCGAACCGCTGCTGGCACTGCGCATCGAGGTGATGCGCGAGCATCTGGAGCGCGTGTACCGCTACGAACCGGCGCGGGCGCGGAAGATCTTTCGCGGGCATTTCGACGAGCCCGGCATGCGGTTGATCCTGATGGGCGGCGAGCGCGTCGGCTGCGTCGGGTTCCGTCGCCTTGAACGCGAAATCAAGATCGACTCGTTCTATCTCGACCGCCGCCTGCACAACACCGGGCTGGGCACCAGGATCCTGAAGGTGCTGCTGGCCGAGGCCGACATGGCGGGACTGCCTGTGCGCCTCGAGGTGTTGACCGGCAGCAAAGCCGACCGCTTCTACACACGGCACGGCTTTGTGAAACTCAAGGAAGACGACATCGAGGGTCACTATGAGCGGCCCGCCGGCAGCCAGCCGATTCCTGCTCTGATGCCGCGCGGCCAGGGACATCAGTTCGTCTTCTATGGCGATGCCTGCTCGGGCGTCGCCGGCGCCCTGCACGAACGCACGTTCGCCAGCATCAACGCCGCGGTTCGGCGCTTGGCGCCGTCGCCCGAGTTCATCCTGTTCCTCGGCGACGAGATCGCGGGCTACACGGCCGACGCGGACACGCTGCGCAGGCAGTGGCGACACTGGCTCGACCGGGAGATGGGCTGGCTCGACCGCCGCGCG
This sequence comes from uncultured Reyranella sp., assembly GCA_937915145.1. GTDB lineage: Bacteria > Pseudomonadota > Alphaproteobacteria > Reyranellales > Reyranellaceae > Reyranella. Next base: position 13,374 of record CALDNT010000092.1, on the reverse strand, counting down.
ATACCGCTGTGGCACACGACCAGCAACCATGCGACCTACGACGCCATGAGCGAGGCGGTGTTCCGCGAGGTGCACGATCACCTGCCGCGCAACGGCCCGCCCGGACAGGAAGGCCTGTCGTACTGGATACGCCGCGGCGATCTGCTGCTGATCTTCGTTCACACGTTGTGGACCGGCCTCGGCGGCGAGGGCCACGTCGAGACCGACTGGCTGCGCGCCGTGCTGCGCCAGCACGCGGATGCGCGCCACAAGATCGTCGCCGGCCATCATCCGATCCATCCGGTCAACGGCTTCGCCGGCGCCCATCAGCGCGACGTCGGCCCCGAGCACGCGGCGGCCTTCTGGGATGCCCTGGTCGAAGGCGGCGTGCTCGCCTACCTGTGCGGCCATATCCTGGCGTTCGACGTGCAGGTCCATCGCGGCGTACTGCAGATCTGCACCGCCGGCGCCGGCACCGCGCACCGCATGCCGGAGGGCGTCGAGTATCTCCACGCTGTCCAGGCTGCCCTCGATCTGCGGGGCTTGCGGTATCAGGTGTTCGACGCCGAAGGCCGTATCCGCGAGCACCTGTCATGGCCGCTCACGCTGCCGCCCGTCGAGCGGTGGCCGGCATTGAGCGAAGCCGGCATTGGTGAAGACAGGATCGTGGCATTTCGCTTCACCGGCCACGCGGCCGCCGCGGGCGCGAGCCCGGCCCAGACATTTCTCTCCGCTTTCCGGTCCGGTATCCGGGCGCCGCTCTGGGTCGGACTGCGCGGACCGGCGCAGCGGCTGACGGTGATCCTGGAACCGGAGCCCGGCCGCAGCCCGCACTACTGGCTCGGCCCCGCAATTGCCGCCGGCTCGCCCTTCGATATTCAACTGCTCATCCATCGGGGCATGGGACCCGGCGGCCTGCTCTATCGGCTCGCCGCCGACGCTCCATGGTCGTCGCTGTCGGCCGCCTCCGCCTGGGGCGCCGAACGCCTCGACTGGCCGGAACGCTGGATCGTCGGCCACGGCCAGGACGGGCCGGCCGACCGTGCCTTCCTCGGCCGCGATCTCGCGGCCTCGGCAACAACCGTCGAAGACTAATCCCGCCTCAGCATGAACACCGCCTGTTCGCCGAACACGTTGGCGAGCAGCGGCGGCATGTGGATCGGCCGGCTCTTGCTGTTGAGCACGATGGCGAGCTCGATCGACACGCCCATCTCGCCGCACAGCGCGCGGAAATCGTCGATGCTGCAGAGATGGATGTTGGGCGTGTCGTACCACTTGTAGGGCAACGACGTGGTTTGCGGCATGCGGCCGCCGAACACCATGCGAAGCCGGATCTGCCAGTGCGCGAAGTTGGGGAACGACACGATCGCCCGCCGGCCGACCCGCAGCATCTGGCGCAGCACGACACGCGGCTCGCGCGTGGCCTGCAGGGTCTGGCCGAGGATCACATAGTCGAAGGCATTGTCGGGATAGTCGCGCAGGTCGGTGTCGGCGTCGCCCTGGATCACCGACAGCCCGTTGGCCACGCAGGCATTCACGCCGGCCTGGCTGAGCTCCATGCCGCGCGCATCGACCCGCTTGAAGTTCACCAGATAGGCCAGCAGCGCGCCATCGCCGCAACCGACGTCGAGCGCGCGGGTATCGGGCGCCACCATGTCGGCGATGAGCTGAAGGTCGACACGGATCGCGGTGTTCATGGCTCACCTTTGAGGCCGCGCACGGCCGCCGCGCCCTTGAGGAAGCCGCTGAGCGTGCGGAACATCTCCGGTTCGTCGAGCAGGAAGGCGTCGTGGCCCTTGTCGCTCGCGACCTCGACGAACGACACGTTGGCCGCCGCGGCGTTCAATGCCTGTACGATCTCGCGGCTTTCGCGCGTCGGGAACAGCCAGTCGCTGGTAAAGGACATCAGGCAGAAACGCGTCGGCGAGCCGCGGAACGCATTTGCCAGCACGCCGCCGTGGCCGCCGGCAAGATCGAAATAGTCCATGGCGCGCGTGATGTAGAGGTAGCTGTTGGCGTCGAAGCGATCGACGAAGGTCGAACCCTGGTGGCGCAGGTAGCTCTCGACCTGGAAATCGGCGTCGAAGCCGAAGCCGAGCGCATTGCGGTTCTGCAGCGCGCGGCCGAACTTGCGCTGCAACGCCTGCTCAGAGAGATAGGTGATGTGTGCAGTCATGCGCGCCACGGCAAGGCCGCGCGCCGGCGCGGTCTGGTGCAGGCGATAGTCGCCGCCCTTCCATTCCGGATCGGCCATGATCGCCTGCCGCCCGACCTCGTGGAACGCGATGTTTTGCGCGGAATGGCGCGCGGCACAGGCGATCGGCACGGCCGAGAAAACACGCTTGGGATGGCTCGCTGCCCATTCCAGCACCTGCATGCCGCCCATCGAGCCGCCGATGATGCAGAAGAGATCGGGAACGCCGAGATGATCGAGCAGCGCCGCCTGGGCGCGCACCATGTCGCCGATGGTCACCACCGGGAAGCGCAGGTTCCAGGGCTGGCCGCCCTTGGGATCGTTGGCGAGCGGACCGGTGGTGCCGAGACAACCGCCGAGCACATTGGTGCTAATGATGAAGTAGCGCGCCGGATCGAGGACCTTGCCTGGCCCGACCAGGTTCTCCCACCAGCCCTCCTTGCCGGTGACAGGATTGCGGTCGGCGACGAACTGATCCCCGGTCAATGCATGGCAGATCAGGATCGCGTTCGACTTCTCGGCATTCAGCGTGCCGTAGGTTTGGTAGGCGACACGATAGGGCCCGAGGTCGACGCCGCAGTCGAGCCGAAGCGGCCGCTCGCTGCCCAAAACCGCGTGGCGGCATTGGGCGAGCGCCTTGCGTTCGGCATCGGTCAGGTCCTGGAGCAACGCCCTCTCCAACGAAAAAGCCCCCGACCGGAAGGGCGGGGGCTTTTTCAAGCACTCCGACCTTTTAGCGGGGATTAACGTGGCCGCAAGCCGGTCGGCTCAAATTCCACGGAGGACTTTTATACGGACCTCGCCGCGGCGGTGCAAGCACCATCACGCCTGTTTGCCTTTACGCCGTGTGGCTGTACGTAGTATCGCCGCTGCGTACAGGAATTACCGCCCGCCATGAATGCTCTCAGTCTCGACAGCCTACGCCGCGAAATCGATACCATCGATGGCGAATTGCATGGCCTGATCGGCCGGCGTGCCGCCGTGGTCGGGCAGATCGCGGCCGTCAAACCGGCCGGCGGTCTGGCCCTGCGCCCGGGCCGCGAGGCCCAGGTCATGCGCAAGCGGCTCGCCTCCCACCAGGGGCCCTTCCCGGCCGCCGCCGTCTTCCGCATGTGGCGCGAAATGATGTGCGCGCTGACTCTGATGCAAACCCCGGGGCTGAAGATCGCGATCTGCCGGCCGGTCGACCAGCCCGGCTACTGGGACCTCGCGCGCGATCATTTCGGCTGCCAGATCCCCTTGGTCGCGCACGACACGCCGGCCCAGGTGCTGGCGGCGGTGCGCGGCGGGCCGACGACGCTCGGCATCGTGCCGGCGCCGATCCAGTCCGACGACTCCCCGTGGTGGTCGCTGCTCGCCGGCGGCGACGCAACGCTGCCCAACATCGTGGCACGCCTGCCCTTTCTCGACATGCCCAACGCGCGCGCACGCGGTCTCTCAGCTCTTGTGCTCGCCCGCATGGAGCCCGAGGAAAGCGGCGACGACCGGGCCCTGATCGCGATGGAAACACCGGCCGGGCTCAGCCGCGACCGCATCGCCGGCGGCCTCGCCAAGGCCGGCCTGCCGGCCTTTACCTCGGCGATGGACCAGCTTGTCGATGGCGTGCATCACTATCTCATCGAGTTGCCGGGCGTGATTGTCGACAGCGACGAGCGGCTGCTTGAACTCGGGACGGCCCTGGGGCTGAAAAGCGGGCGGGTTGCCGCGATCGGCGCCTATGCCGTTCCGGCCACCCCCGGATTCTAGGGGGCACGGCCCTGATCACCACTAACGGGAGACTGCCATGACCGCGCTTGTCCCGCGTCCGGGCATCATGAAGATCGCACCCTACGTGCCCGGCAAGGACGCGATCGACGGCAGGGAAACCGTCGCCAAGCTGTCGGCCAACGAGGGCGCGCTTGGGCCGTCGCCGAAGGCGATGGCGGCCTATGCCAAGGCGGCGGCGGAGCTGCATCGCTACCCCGACGGCGGCTCAACCAAACTCTGCGAGGCGATCGGCCGCCACTACGGCCTCGATGCAAGCCGAGTCATCTGCGGTTCGGGATCCGACGAGCTGATCAACCTGCTGGTGCGTGCCTACTGCGGGCCGGGCGACGAACTGCTCTACAGCCAGTACGGCTTCCTGATGTACCCGATCAACGCGCTGGGGGTCGGTGCCACGCCGGTGGCGGCGGCGGCCAAGAATTACGGCGCCGATGTCGACTCACTGCTGGCCGCGGTCACGAACAGGACGCGTGTCGTCTGCCTGGCCAATCCCAACAATCCGACCGGCACCTACGTCACCAAGGACGACGTGCGGCGCCTGCAGGGCGCCCTGCCGAAGGACGTGCTGCTGGTGATCGATGCCGCCTATGCCGAATATGTGAGCCGGAACGATTACGAATCGGGCATCGAACTGGTCGACCAGGCCGAGAACGTCGTGATGACCCGCACCTTCTCCAAGATCTACGGGCTGGGCGGCCTCAGGCTCGGCTGGATGTATGGACCGGCGGGAATCGTCGATGTCATCGGCCGGCTGCGCCAGCCCTTCAACGTCAATCTGGCGGCGCAGGCCGCGGGCATCGCGGCGCTGGAAGATATCGCCCACACCGACGCCGGCCGCACCAACAACGACATCTGGCTGCCCTGGCTCGGCGCCGAACTCGCCAAGCTCGGCCTGGCGCCGCTGCCCAGCGTCGGCAACTTCGTGCTGGTGGGCTTCGGCTCGCCCGAGCGGGCTGCAGCCGCCAATGCCTGGATGGCCAACGACGGGCTGATCCCGCGCATGGTCGCGGCCTACGGCCTGCCCGAGCACGTGCGCATCACCATCGGAACGGAGACCGAGGTCAAAGCCGTGCAAGCCTCGCTCGCCCGCTTCGTGGCCGCGACATGAGCAAGCCCCCCGAAGCCAAACCGATGTTCGACAAGATCGCCCTGATCGGCATCGGCCTGATCGGCGGGTCGATCGCGCTGGCCGCGCGGCGCGGCGGCTTTGCCCGCACCATCGTTGCCGCGACGCGAAGCGCCGAAACCGCCGCGACCGCGAACCGGCTGAAGCTGGTCGATCATTGCGGCACCGACCTGGCGGCGGCCTGCGAGGATGCCGACCTGGTGATCGTCTGCACGCCGGTCGGTGCCTGCGGCGAGGCGGCGCGCCTGATCGCACCCGCGCTGAAGCCCGGCTGCATCGTCTCCGACGTCGGCTCGGTGAAGCAGGCGGTGGTGACCGCCATGCAGCCGCATCTTCCAGCCGGTGTGCATTTCGTGCCGGCGCATCCGGTGGCCGGAACCGAGAATTCAGGCCCGGAGGCGGCGTTCGCCGAGTTGTTCGACGGCCGCTGGTGCATCCTGACGCCGCTGGCCGGCAGCGACCCCTCTGCCGTCGACAAACTCGAAGCCTTCTGGAAGGGATTGGGTAGCCTGATCGAGCGGCTCGATCCCGCCGACCACGACCGGATCCTCGCCATCACATCCCACCTGCCGCATCTCATCGCCTATACCATCGTCGGCACGGCCGACGATCTTGCCGGACATCTCAACAGTGAGGTGCTGCGCTTTGCCGCCGGCGGCTTCCGTGATTTCACGCGCATCGCCTCGTCGGATCCAACGATGTGGCGCGACGTGTTCCTCAACAATCGCGAAGCGGTGCTGGAAGTCCTGCAGCGCTTCCAGGAAGATCTCTTCTATCTGCAGCGCGCGATCCGCTGGGGCGAGGGCGACAAGCTGTTCGACCTGTTCACGCGTACCCGCGAGATCCGCCGCGCGCTGATCCACCTCAACCAGGCGTGAGCGCAACCGACGACGCCGGCGCCCGGCCGCGCTGGGTCTTCGCCTACGGCTCTCTGATGTGGAACCCCGGTTTCGCCACGCCGGAGACGCGGGCGGCGCATCTGCACGGCTGGCACCGCGCGCTCTGCGTCTATTCAGAACATTACCGCGGCACGCCGGCCCGGCCCGGCCTCATCCTCGGGCTGCTGCCCGGCGGCGCCTGCCGCGGTCTCGCCCACCGCCTGCCGCTGGCACGCTATGAAGCAGCCCGCCGCTACCTCTGGCACCGCGAGATCGACAACGACGGTGTCTACGAAGAGGCGGTCCGGCCGATCCGGCTGGACAACGGACGGACAGTGCCGGCGCTGGTCTATCTTGCCGACCGGCGGCACCGCCAGTTCGCCGGCAAGCTGCCGGCAGCGAGAGCCCTCGCGCTGCTGCGCGGCGGCTCCGGCGTTACCGGCACCAACCTCGCCTATCTTCACAACACCGTCGACCACCTGCGCGAGCTCGGTCTCCGCGATCGCGGCCTCGAGGTTATGGCGCGGCGGGCCGGTCCTAGCGGCGGTTCGCTGGCCCGGCCGGCCCGGTAAGCAGCGCATTCACCACGAAGCAGAGTTCGTCGCGCGCCTGGTCGACCGTCAACCCGAGGCGCTGGCGCAGCATCACCCAGCTTTCGGGGGCAAGTGCCAGGGCCAGCGCATTCAGCGTCCGCTCACGCGCCTCGGCGGAAAGCCCCGCCAATTCACGCTCGAACCATCGGCTCAGGCTGGCGTGGTTGGTCGTATAGAGCTGCACCATCATGTCCGCGGCCGTGGTTGACCGACGCTGCAGCATTCCGATGAACGCCCACATCGGCAGGAGTTGCTCATAGCGGTTCGCGTCCTGATCGACGACAAGCGCCAGTCGCGCCTCGAGTGGCAACGCCATGCCGAGTTCGGGCACGTCCGCGAACAGGCCGGCGAACATGCGCGCGAGGACGGCAACATAGAGCTCGGCGGTGTCGGAAAAATGCTGAAAGACGGTGCGCGCCGATACACCGGCCATCTTGGCGACGTCGCGCACGATCGGGGCGACCTCACCCGCCGCGGCCAGGGCAAATGCCGACGCAATGATGGCGTCGCGTGTACGTCCGACGCGGCCGTTGCCGGCAACGGGTTGCGATGCCGCCTGCTGCTTCAGAGTTTCGACTGTCATTGCTGCCCCTCGCGTCGGATTTCCGACGGCACAACTTTCCATGCCCGCAATGTCGCCGGCATCGGTACTAATGCAACATGAACCACCGACGATACGCCATAAAATCGTGCTTGAAGTAAGCCATCGGAAAGCTCATTGGGCAACAATGACCGACAAGAAAATCACTCCAGCGTCGCTCGCTGCCCAGGCGATGGGCTGGATCGACCCGGTGACCAAGGCCGTCGTGCCGCCCATCCACATGGCAAGCACCTATCAACGTGACGAAGACAACGGCTACCGCTCGGGCCGGATCTATGCCCGCGCCGACAACCCGACATTCGACCAGGCCGAGGCGACCCTGACGGCGCTTGAAGGCGGCGCCAGGGCGCTGATCTTTTCTTCGGGCATGAGCGCGGCGACCGCCTGTTTCCTGGCGCTGGCACCGGGCGACCATGTCGTCGTTCCCAAGGTCATGTACTGGTCGCTACGCAACTGGTTGGCGACCTTCGCAACCGACTGGGGCCTCAAGGTCGATTTCGTCGACGCCGACCGGACCGATGCCATCGCCGCTGCGGTCCGGCCGGGCGCGACCAAGCTGGTGTGGATCGAGACGCCGGCCAATCCGACCTGGGGCGTCACCGATATCGCGGCGGCAGCCGACATCGCCCACCGGGCCGGCGCCCTGCTCGGCGTCGACTCCACGGTGGCGACGCCGGTGCTGACGCGACCGATCGAATTCGGCGCCGACATCGTCATGCATTCGGCTACCAAGTACCTGAACGGGCATTCCGACATCATCGCCGGCGCGCTGATCGGCGCGCGTGACGACGCCCACTGGGCGAAGCTGCGTGCGATCCGTGCCCAGCTCGGCACCATCCTCGGCCAGACCGAGGCATGGCTGCTGATGCGTGGCATGCGCACGCTGTTCCCACGCGTCGCATGGGCCTGCCGGTCGGCACAGACTCTGGCAGAACGGCTCGCTGCCCACCCCATGGTCGCTGAGGTGCTCTATCCCGGTCTGCCGTCCTTCGCCGGCCACGCGGTTTCACGCCGGCAAATGACGGGAGGCTTCGGCGGCATGCTGTCGGTCCGGGTCAAGGGCGGCGAACGCGCGGCGATCGCCGCGGCGGCGCGCGTGGCCCTATGGAAGCGGGCGACCTCGCTGGGCGGCGTCGAAAGCCTGATCGAGCATCGCGCCAGCATCGAAGGCCCCGGCACGCCCTGCCCACCCGACCTGCTCCGCCTGTCGGTGGGCGTGGAGGACGGCGGCGATCTCTTCGACGATATCGACCAGGCCCTCAGGCGCGCCGATAACGCCTAGATCAAGCCGGCTTTCCGAACACCGCGGGCAGGCCCGCGCCGATGCGTTCGTTCATCATTTCGATCGAACCGTCGGTATAGGCTGCGATCTTGGCGCCCGCCAAATGGCGCGCCAGCGGATATTCGGCGCGCAGCCCGTTGGCGCCCATCGCCTGAATGCAGTCGGCGATGCGACGTAGCGCCATGTCGGTGGCGAATTTCTTGGCATGGGCGGCCGGGAGAACGGCATCACCGGCCTCGTCGATCAGGCGCGCCGCGCGATAGGTGAGAAGCCGTGCGGCCTCGAGATCGGTCGCGGCATCCACCAGCTTCCAGCGCACACCCTGATGATCGAGTACCGGCTGGCCGAAGGTCTGGCGTTGCTGGGTATAGCGCACCGCCGTTTCGAGCGAGGCCTGAAGCATGCCGCAGCACATGGCGGCAACATAGGCGCGCGCGCCGTTGATACCGGCGAGAGCCGCCTTGAACGCCTTGCCGGGTGCATGCAGCACCGCCTCGTCCGGTGCGAAATAGTCGACCAGCCGGAAGCCGCCGACGCCAATGGCATGGCCCCCATGCAGTTCGAACGGCTTGTCGCGCTCAAACCCCGGGCGATCGGCTTCGATCGCAAAGCAGGCGATGCCGCGATAGCCCTGCGCCCGGTCGGTCTGGGCATAGGCAACCGAGAGGCCGGCGACCGCGGCGTTGGTAATCCAGGCCTTGGCGCCGTTCAATTTCCAGCCGCCGTCGACACGCACGGCCGCCATCTCGAGGCCGCCGAAATCGCTGCCGACGCCAGGCTCGCTGAGACCCGCACATCCGATCAGATCGCCGGCGATCATGGCCGGCAGCAGACGCGCGACATGCGACGGCTGGCCATCGCGAGCAAAGCGCGCGACGGCGTTGTGATGATTGATCAATGCGAAGGCGAACGCGAAATCGTAGCGGGCGATTTCCTCGAAGGCCCGCAGCTTGCAGGAGAACGAGTGCCCCTGCCCGCCGTGTCGCTTGGCGAGCTCTATGGTGTTGAGGCCAATCGCACAGGCCGCCTTGATGGCCTCAAGCGGGTAGCGCCGCTCCCATTCCCAGCGCGCCGCGTTGGGTCCAACATGTTCTTCGGCAAAAGCCCTGGCGCGCGCCACGACAGCGCGCTCTTCGGCGGTCAATACGTCTTCCAGCATGGTTTCCAGATACACGATTGGACCTGCGGCGCAACCGCAGGATAGAATATCGCCGATGCGGGTGTAGCTCAGGGGTAGAGCGTCGGCTTCCCAAGCCGTAGGTCAAGGGTTCGAATCCCTTCACCCGCTCCAATAACCGTCGGGGCAGGAAACATCGTCGCTATGAATTCGGTGATTTCGATGCCGGTTGTCGGAAACGACTTCGCGGCCGATACGGCCGCATTTTCCGCCTATTGGCGAAGTGCCGCCGAGCAGTTGAGCCGCCTGCCGGCCAAACCGGAACGCGACGCGGCAGCAACCGGAAAAGCCGAGGCGATCAAGGAAGCCGCGCGTGAGGCGCGCTTTGGGTTCCTGCGCCGTCACGCCCACACGCTTTACGACCGGTTGACGGACGGCCGCCGGAAATTCGTGCGCATCGAACGTCTCGTCTACGACGCGGCGGATTGCGTTCCCGGGCTGGTGCCGACACGCGCCGAGGTCGACGCCGAGTCGGAGCTCCGGCAGTCGGAGAAGGAAGGCCGGGAAGTTGACCAGGGCATCCTGTGCAACCAGTTCCTCGCCAATCCCGAATGCGGGATGCATCTCTGCCACGCCATGCTGCTACCTCGGGAAGAATCCACGGAGGCATTGGCGAAATTCCTGCGCGACGGCAGGCTCGATCTTGGAACGGCCAAGGTCGAACGCCGGGGCAAGGCCGCGGTACTGCTGCTGTCCAACCCGCGCTTTCTCAATTCGGAGGATCTTTCGACCCAATCGGCGACCGAGATCGGCGCCGACGTCTGCACCCTCGATCCCCACAGCGAGGTCGCCGTACTGCGCGGCGACGTGGTTCCCACCGGCAAGTATGCCGGCCGTCGGGTTTACAATTCAGGCATCAATCTCACGCATCTCTACTACGGCCGCATCCCTTTCCTGTGGTTCCTGGTCCGCGATCTGGGCTTCGTGAACAAGATCATACGCGGCGTGGCACGTCCCGATGTGGCGCCAGACGAAGTCGCCGGCGATTCGATCGAAAAGCTCTGGATTTCAGCGGTCGACACCTTCGCCATCGGCGGCGGCTGCCAGATTCTGCTCGCCACCGACTTCAACATCGCCGCCCGCGATGCCTACATGACCCTGCCGGCGCGCAAGGAAGGCATTATCCCGGCGATGGCGAACCTGCGGCTGGCGCGCTTCATCGGCGACCGGATGGCCCGCCAGGCGATCATGTACGAGCGTCGCTTCGAGTGCGATTCGGACGAAGGGCGTCTGATCTGTGACGAGATCGTTGAACCGGATGCGATCGACCGCACGATCGATCGCGTCGTCGACCGCCTGGCCGGTTCGGGTGTCGTCGGCGCCATCGGCAATCGGCGGGCGCTGCGCCTCGCCATGGAGCCGCTCGACATGTTCCGCCGCTATGCCGCGCTCTATGCCCGCGAGCAGGCCTACTGCCACTTCAGTCCGGCACTGATCGCCAACCTCGAGCAATACTGGAACGCCCAGAATCGGACGGCCTGAAGCGGCGCAGGAACTCAGCCGCCCGCCATCAGGTCGGCAAGTAGAGGGTCGGCCGCGAGTTCAGCCGCCGTTCCGCCGCCGACGACCTGTCCGCGCCTCAGGACCACCCCCCGGCTTGCAACGCCCAAGGCCAGCCCGGCGCGCTGCTCGGCCAGCACGATCGCCGTCCCGTCGACCGCCATCCGTGGCAGCCGACGCAGGAGATCGGCGACGGCAAGCGGTGCCAGCCCCAGGGTAGGCTCGTCCATCAGCAGCAGACGCGGCTTGTTCATGAGCGCGCGCGCCAGGGCGAGCATCTGCTGCTGGCCGCCAGACAGCAGCCAGGCCCGCGCCTGTGGCCGGTCGCCCAACATCGGGAACAGTGCCAGCATTTCCCCGACCCGATGATCACGCTCGGCGGCCGGGAACATCGAAGCCACCTCGAGATTCTCGCGTACCGTAAGACCGGCGAAAACCCTCCGGCCTTCAGGCACGTATCCCACGCCGAGCGACACGCGCTGCTCGACCGTCATTGTCGATACGTCGCGGCCGAACAGCACCACCGGACCGGACGCTGGCCGAATGCCAAGGACAGCCTCGAGCAAGGCGGTCTTGCCGGCACCGTTGCCGCCGAGCAGTGCCACGATCTCGCCGGTATCGACGGTGAAATCTCCAACTCTCAGAACGGGCGTACTCACGCTGCGGCCTCCTCTACCCCGAGGAAACACGCCCGCACATCGGGGCTGGCGCGCACGTCGGCCGGTCGACCGACGGCAATCACCTTGCCGCGATCGAGGCAGATCAGCCGATCGCAGACGCGCGCCAGAAGGTCGACGTCGTGATCGACGATCACCACGCCCCGCCCGGAATCGCGCAACCGGCGCAACAACGACGCGAGCTGTTCGCGTTCGCGGTCGGTGGCGCCCGCCGCAGGTTCGTCGAGCAAGAGAAAGGCCGCACCCGTCGCGACCGCGCGCGCCAGGTCCGCCGAGCGCGTGTCTCCTGGCAGCATATGGGATTGGAACGACCGACCGAGACCCTGGCGCGCAATCGCATGCGGCGGCAGACGCTCGAGACGCGCGGCGTCCAGCGCGATCGTTCCGCTGTCGGCGCGATCGAGGCCGCCGATCACATTGAGCAGCGTCGTCTTGCCCGAACCGTTGGGGCCGATCAGACCGACGATCTCACCGCGTTCGACCGCCAACGACACGCCGCCCAGGGCCTCGACGCCGCCAAAGCGCTTGGCAACATTGTCGAGCACCAGCCGCTGCGGACCCGCCGCGAGTGCCAGCCGTTCCGGCACGGCGGGCGCCGGCAGCAACAGCACCGGAGCACCCCGCAGGCGGTCGATCCCTTCGGCGAGGCCGCCAGGAGCCCACAGCACGACGGCAAGCGTTGCCGCCGCATAGACCAGCAACCACGCGCCCTGAAAGTCACGCAACATCTCGGGCAGACAGACGGCCAGCACCGCACCCAGGACCGCGCCCATTGGATGTCTCGAGCCACCGACGACAACCGACGTGAGGCAAAGCACCATGACCGGGAAGCCCGTCACTTCAGGTGAAACGACACCGTTGAGTGCTGCGGCAAACGCGCCCGACAACCCGGCCAGGGCTCCACCCACTACGAACGCTGCGAGGCGCCAGCGACCGCCGTCGATGCCGAGTGTGGCGGCGACCAGGGGTGCATCGCGCACCAAGCGTGCTTGTTCGCCGCAGCGACCGCCGAAGAGCTTCGCATACGCCAGCACGCCCACGCCCAGGCAGACCCAGACCATCACCAACAGAACGGGCCCGCGTGGCAACCCGGATGCGAACCCCGAGATCCCGTTGGCGCCGCCGGTCAACCCCTCGGCGTGGACGGCAACGAGATTGACGATCGACGCCAGCGCCAGCGTGGCGAGCGCAAAATAATGCGATTGCAGGCGCAGGATCGGTCCGGCGGCGATCGCCGCTGGAACTGCCGCGGCGACGATCGCAACGGGCAGTGCCAGCCAGCCGAACGCCGGTGCGGCGAGCGCGGCGGCGTAGGCCCCGACGCCGAACAACGCGCCCTGCGCCAGGTTCAGCGCGCCAAGCTGACCAAAGACCAGCTGATAGCCCAGCCCCATCAGCGCATAGATACCGACAAGCACGACCATGCGTTGCCCGAAAGGCGGCAGGACAGCCAGTGCCAGAATCGGTGGCAGCAGGAGGATGGCAATCCAGAAGGGACCAAGCGCGCGCATTCAGGCACGCCTGCCGACAGGTTCGCCAAACAGGCCTTGCGGCCGGAATGCCAGGACCACCAGGACGCCGGCATAGAGCGCCGCCGATGCCC
>CALDNT010000091.1 GCA_937915145.1 uncultured Reyranella sp. | reverse complement strand
GAAGTCCGAGCCGATATAGGCCAAATTGTAGTCCACACCGTCGCGTTGGGTAACGAAGTAGGTTCTCAGGACGTCGTTCTGTCCACTCGCCGCCAGCATGGTTTCGATCGCGCGGCCGGCGATCGACACCGTACGTCGTTCGCTGGCGGCGTAGTTCGGATCGAGTGGGGCGTTGCGGATGATATAGGCGCGACGGGTGCGCTTGATGCCGCTGCGGGTGATATCGATGGTCGGCGGATAGAGGAAAAGCTGGGCAATGGCGCCACCGTCGACGTGCATCTCCTGATATTTGCGCCCGTCGATTTCGACGTCGACCATTACCGGCTGGAAGGCACCGGGAATGGCGGCCGAGGCGCGCAGGATCTTGCGGAATAGCTCGAGCGATTGCGGATGGCCGCTCGCTGCCAGCGCCCCGATGTTCCAGATCACGGGCCGCTGTGCATCGAGATCGGTGGTGCCGATCAGCAGCAGACGGCCTTTGCCGTACTCCCGGGCGATCGCGTCGAACATCTTCTGGTCGGCGTAAGTGGCAATCACCTGGGCAAGCGGTCCCGTATCGGCCATCGCGTCATCGAACAGGGCGGCAGTAAAACCGCGCATGCGGAACACCTTCTCGGGCGTCATGGTCGTGTAGACCTCGCGAAGGGCCAGGTCGTAGTCGGGCCCCAGGAAAGCGAACGGCGCGACCAGAGCACCCGTGCTGACGCCGGTCACCATCTTGAACTCCGGCCGCGTTCCGGCCTCGGTCCAGCCATTCAGCAGGCCGGCGCCGTACGCGCCATTGTCGCCGCCACCGGATACGGCAAGGAAGTTCGCGGGCGGCAGCCGCGTGGTCGACTTGCCTTCGGTCCTTAACGCGGCCTCTTCGCGAGCGAACGCGGCCGTCCCCTCCTGGATCATCGGGCCGGGATCGCCGTCGGCGAAGAACCGGGCATTGGCAATGCCGAGCGGCAGGGCCCTGGTGGTGTCGCTGGCTGGTACAGCCACGCCCCGTTCGGGGATGGAGCAGCCCGCGGCTGTAACGACGACGATCGAAAGCGCGGCGAGGGACATCAGTCCGCACTATTATACTTGACGTACCCAGCATCAACCCCTATGTTTAGGGCATCAAACGAGGTTTGGGTCATGGCCAAGTCAATTCTCACCGCTCCCGAGTTTCACGATGAGGCCGCCGCGCTGGCCTACATCGAAGCGCGCATCTGGCCGAAGGGTCCGACGTGCCCCCATTGCGGGAACGCGAACCAAGCCAAGATCGGCAGCCTCAAGGGCAACAGCACTCGGCTGGGCGTCCGCAAGTGCTACGAGTGCCGCAAGCCCTTCACCGTGAAGGTTGGCACCATCTTTGAGTCGTCTCATGTTCCGCTGCATCTGTGGCTGCAGGCGATCCATCTGCTTTGCGCCAGCAAGAAAGGCATGAGCAGCAATCAGCTCCACCGCATCCTTGGGATCACTCTCAAGTCGGCTTGGTTCCTGACCCATCGTATCCGTGAGGCCATGCGCCAGAACGGCACCGCGCCGCTGGGTGGCAACGGTATGGTGGTGGAGGCCGATGAGACCTATTTGGGCAATCTGCCGGAAAGCAAAATCGGCAAGCTGAACAGCAAGGGCAAGGCCCGCGCTCCCGGCCCGCGTATGGGTCCGCACCACAAGCGCGCCATCGTCTCACTGGTAGAGCGTGGCGGTCAGGTACGTTCCTTCTATGCCGAGAAGGCCCAGGTAGAGACGGTCGCCAAGATCGTGCGCGAGAACGTCAGCAAGGAAAGCCGTCTGCACACTGACGAGAGCATGGTCTACCGCAAGGTCGGCCGCGAGTTCGCCAGCCATGAGCGCGTCAACCACGGCCAGAAGGAATATGCTCGCGGCGACGTGACCACGAATACGATTGAAGGTTACTTCTCAATCTTCAAGCGCGGCATGAAGGGCATTTACCAACACTGCGGCGAACCACATCTTCACCGCTACCTTGCCGAGTTCGATTTCCGGTACAATGCTCGGCAGTCTCTAGGCGTTGACGATGCAATGCGCGCCGACAAGGCGCTCAAGGGCGTGGTCGGCAAGCGCTTAACCTATAGGACAACTCGTAGCGCAGGGGCGTGATGCCAAAAAAGCCGAAGCCGAAAGCAAAACCAAAGAGCGCGAAGCGGGAATTGAGCCAGAAAGAAAGGTTCGTCACCGCAGCGCGCAGCGTTGGTGCACTCGAATCCGCCGACGCTCTTGATGCAGCCTTTGCCAAGGTTGTGCCGTTGAAGCGGCGTGGAAAGACGTAAAAATTGACGTAAGTCCTTGATAGCAGGACTCTTTCCGAATCGGACATAAACCCTTGAGATTCAAGAAGAAATCCACTATATTTATGTCGTGATCTGAAAGCGGACCCGTTCCGTTAGTAGGGTTGCACCGGGGGGCTTCGGCCCCCCCTTCCATGTCAAAGCTCTACAATGCCGAGTGCGTTTGAGCGTGACGCCTTAACGTTCAGGACCGGTCGTAGGCGGTCAAAATATCGAGTAGCGCCGTGCCGCTTCGCGCGACTGTTCGGTGCGTATCTTTGCGCGAGAAAGTACGCGCACACGTCCGCCGCCTGGATGAAATAGCTGCGCTTGGAGTCCACGCCATGTGGATCTTCGATCACGCGCGCGATCGGTAGAATACGAAACCCCGGCCCAGCCCAGCCCTGATTGGGAATGGGATTGTGCACCGCCATCTTTCGCATGAGCTTGGAAAGCGTCATTCCGTTTGTCGCGTCAGTAAAGACAAGACCGTGGTCGCTGCTGTGGCCTCCCGGAAAGTTGCCGTTCTTCAACGTGTTCTCGAACCGCTGAAACAAGACTTTCCAAGCATTGTCGAACACATCGTATGTGGCCGATTTCCCGACCTTTTTGACGATCACGTTCGTAATCGAGATATCCGGGAATCTCGCCAGCTCATCGAGCATGTTGCGTAGGATCGCAATGCGCTTGTGCGGTGCCATTCCCAAAACGGGCGGCGAGCGCATGAAGTGAGACGCATGAATTTCAACACGCACTGGTAGCCCGTAAGCGGCACGCAATGTTTGCCGGAACGTCTTCATGACGGTCACGAAATCGCGCCATCGGGATTCGTGGATCACGATCCCAGAAAGGGCGAAATAGGAAGTAGCTCCGGGCTTGAATCCCGTGTCGCCACTCTCATCTACGTACATCAGGTACACTGAACCACTCCCCCAGCGCGTCCATTTATGCTATTTGCTGGCGCGTGCCCGAGGCACGCAGCCTCGGGCCACACCGCGTGAACTTATGTTGTCATATACCACCAGCCTTTCTGAACCATCGGTCGGGGGTTAAGCGGGGACGCCAACGGGGGCCTTACGGCTCCCGTTTTGCTGTTATAGACCCGTCGCCGCTAAGTGTCGGATGACAAAGGGAAAAAGAGGCTGATAAAGGCTGAAAATTGAATTATCAGCCTTCGCCCATCATGGCCTTGAATAGCTTGCTGGCCCTAAGCCTGACGGTGCTTTCGTCGCCTGGATGGCCATGCTCGGAGAGCCAGTCCAGCATCGCCCTTTCAAGGTCCGCCTGCTTGGCGGGCTTAAAATCCCCGAAGTGAATCCGGCGCGCCATCTCGACTAGCATGTCCTCCCAGTGCGCCCCTCGCGGACGGCCACGGGTGCCGGCCGTAGAGGGCGCAACTTTCGGCGCCACACTCCCCGGCGCCGGGAACTCTGTCCGCACTTGCTCAGGATCAAGCTTAAGCCTGAAACACCTTAGGTAGAGCGTGGGGTCATAGGCGCTACGCCCATTGGCCAGCCGAAAGGCGGCGCGGCCCTGCCAGAACTCGGTTTTTGTTTCCCAAACGTGAGCCCAGTAGACCGGTGGGATTAGGAGTGGCCCTCTCGGAATGGGCGCGCGAACTTCTCCCAAAATGGTCGACGAGCTACTTGCCGCGACCGAGATCAGGCCGCCACGCACGCACTCCCTTATGGCCTCACCGGCCTTCCATCCCTCAACCCCAAGGGCAGCCGTCGCAATCTCGCGAGCTTGGACGGGAGTGTACCAATTCTCGATCTTTTCGAGCTTGATCGCCTTGGCTTCAATTTGAATTTCGTCTGCCATCCCGCCTCTCTGGCGGGAACTCTACCTATGGTGTCAGGTACGGCAAGTATAATGATGCGCATCAGTCCGTTCAGTTTCACGAGGATCCTCCGAAAAATTCTAGGCAGATTGATGGTTCTTGACGTCGAGGGCCGAGCGAAGCCGGTTGCGCGTCTGTTCGATGTGGATCCGCAAGGTGAAGAACAGATCCGAATGCCTCATCGGCAGCGCGGCCGAGGCGCGGTCTATCCTGTCGAGGTCGTCCTGCAACGTGGCCAGCTGCGCCTGCTGGAGATCGGGCTGCAGACCATGCTCAATGGCGCGAAGCTCGCGATAGAGACGCAGGATTCGCCGACGCAGGATCCACAGGTAAAGCTTGGGAGCATAGCTGAACACCGGAACCAGGATCGCAATGGCAGTCACCATGATCGCCAGCGCCCTGCGGGCGTAGTTGGCGAGCCAGAACGGCAGGTACCGGTGCAGCAGTGACGGCCCGTGCTTGTAGAAGTCGCGGGCGGCCTCGGCCATTGGATACTCAGGGTCGTTGTGGGTCGGAAACTCACCGAACTGCTGGAACACGCCGGGCTCACTGTTGACCTCGACCAACGCTCTCGCCAGGAGGCCGATGATCTCGGGGTGGAGGTCGCCGCGGACCAGTAACGAGCTGGACGTGCCGATCAGGGTCACGTCCTTGTCGGGTATGCTTTTCTCGAAATCGACGACGCCGCTCGGCAATTCCAGGCGCGTCAGGAAGGGAAACTTGCGGGCGAGCGCCTTGACCCGGGGGAGACTGACGAGGCGCACGCCGGGGTCGCGGAGGAGGTTCTGGATCAGTGGGGCCTCCAGGACGTTGCCCATGATCAGGACATCGGCCTTGCCTTCGTCCAGGGCGTCGACGGCGTTGCGTCCGCCCAGCGGCAAGAACGTCGCGTTCTGTGCGGTGACCCCGAACGTCTTGAGAATCTTGGTGACGACGGTGTTGGTGCCGCTCGATTGCGGTCCGATGGCGACGCGTCGGCCCTTGAGCTGAGTGAGGTCGGACAGAGGGTCGCCTGTACGGCAGAAGACAAAGAAGGCCAGGTAGTTGATGCGCCCCAGCGATTCCACGCTGGGCGCGTGGCTGCTGTTCGAGATACCCCCTTGCACGAAACCCACGCTGACGCCGGACTTCGGATTCTCGAGAAGCGCCAGATTCTCGACCGACCCCTGGGTCGAGCGGATATCCAGCGTCACGTGGTTCCGTGCGAGGATGTCCCGGTACTTGCGGGCATAGAATTCATAGGCGCCACCCTTGGAGCCGGCGGCGATGGTGATCTTCTTCGGTGGCGCCGGAACGAAGTGGTCGAGTGCCAGCCAGGCAGCCGTCACTGCGCATAGGATCGCCGTGAGGGCGGCCAAAGCATAGCGGCGGTTGATCCTGAACATCGAAGTGGTCCCGCCCGTGGCAGCGGCGCCCTATGGCGCCGTTGCATTCCAGCGGCAGCCGCGTTGCGCTTCCGCGACCGTCAGCGTCCGCGGTGCCCTCGAAGCATCGGCGACGACATCGAGCCTGACGCCGCCCAAACTGAAGGTCGTCTTGTAGACCCCGGGCGAGGTCTGTTTCAGCGTGTCGTTGATGCCGCCGGCCGACTTAAGCGTGGCCTTGTCGCCCATCAGGGTGACGGCGTGCACCCTGGAGAGGGAGGCGTCGAGGCTGATGCAGCCCATCGGGTTGCTCTTCTCGGCCGCCAGCCGGAATTCGATCGGGGCACCGGCCGGCGGACTTTGGGCCCCGGCTTCCGCGGCGGCGGTCGCCGCTATGGAAGCAAGCAGAGACAGCGTCATCTTCATGGTTTTCATGCCGCTTGCTCCGCTGCAGATCATGATTGCCTAGTTCACGCCCTGCGGCGGTCTCGTCAGCTTGTCGAGCACTCCCTCCAGGTTGAACGAGCCCGGCTTCTGGCGCGGCGGAAACTCGACCAGGGTCTGTATGAAGCGGTTGACGAAGGCCTGGGCCGGGACCAGCAGGTAGATACGGTCGATGCGCCAGCGGGCATAGCCCATGCCTTCGTGGTCGCCGCGCTCGAACGGATCGGCCTTGAGGTCGAACAGCTTCGGTACGCGCAGCGTCACCATCGGGTCCTGCCATACGTCGAAGCCGTGGCTGCGCTGCTCCATGAAGGCGAGCTTCCATTTGTCGTAGCGCAGGCCGGCCAGTCCGCCGTCGTCGGTCCAGTAGAAGAAGTCCTTGCGGGCACCGCCGGTGCCGTTCTTCAGGAGCTCGCGCTGGTCGTAGCCGTCGAGGTGCACCTTGAAGGTCTTGGCGCCGAAGGAGGCACCTTTCATCAGCTTGGCCTTGAGGTCGGTCTCGCCGACGGCGGCCAGCAGGGTCTGCATCCAGTCCTCGGCCGAGAAGACGTCATTGACCTCGGTGCCCGGCTTCACCAGGCCAGGCCATCGCACCATGGCCGGCACGCGATAGCCGCCCTCCCAGTTGGTGTTCTTCTCGCCGCGGAACGGTGTGGTGCCGCCGTCCGGCCAGCTCATGACCTCGGCGCCGTTGTCGGTGGTGTAGATCACGATCGTGTTATCTGTGATCTTGAGGTCGTCGAGCTTCTTCAGAAGCTGGCCGACCTGGCCATCGTGCTCGACCATGCCGTCGGCCACGACACCGAGGCCGGTCTTGCCTTCGGACGCGGGCTTCAGGTGCGTCCAGATGTGCATGCGTGTCGCGTTTACCCAGGCGAAGAACGGCTTCTTGTCGCGGTTGGCGCGGTCGATGAAGTCGAGCGAGGCGGCGAGAAACTCTTCGTCCACCGTCTCCATGCGCTTCTTGGTGAGCGGCCCGGTATCCTCGCACTTCTGCTTGCCCCACTTGCCGAAGCGCGGGTCCTCGCCCGGCGTTTCGGTCGCCGTGGCGAGGCATTTCAGCACGCCGCGCGGACCGTACTTGGCCTTGAAGGTGGGGTCCTTGGGATAGTCGATATTCTCCGGCTCTTCCTCGGCATTGAGATGGTAGAGATTGCCGAAGAATTCATCGAAGCCATGGACGGTCGGCAGGAATTCGTTGCGGTCGCCGAGGTGGTTCTTGCCGAACTGGCCGGTGGTGTAGCCCAGCGGCTTCAGCATGTCGGCGATGGTCGGGTCCTTTTCCGACAGGCCCTCCGGGGCGCCCGGGAGGCCGACCTTCAGCAGGCCGGTCCGGATCGGCGACTGGCCGGTGATGAAGGCCGCGCGCCCTGCCGTGCAGGACTGCTGGCCATAATAATCGGTGAAGATCGCGCCTTCGCGGGCGATACGGTCGATGCTGGGCGTGCGATAGCCCATCATGCCCCGATTGTAGGCGCTGATGTTCCAGTAGCCGATATCGTCACCCATGATGACGAGGATGTTGGGCTTGGCGCCGGTTTGGGCGCTGGCGGGCATGACACCCCCCGACATGCCGACCAGCAATGCGGCCGCGGACAGCAGCCGCCCGAATTTTCCCTGGGTCATTGGTTCGTTCCCTCCAACTTGGTCCATCGTGACCTTTGTGTATGCATCGATGCAATACAACAGAAGTAACGATACACTTCCCGAATGGAGATCGATCTCAAGCTGCTGCAATACGCCGTTGTCCTGGCCAGGCACCGTCATTTTGGCCGGGCCGCCGCGGCGCTCGGGATCAGCCAGCCCACGCTCAGCCGCAACATCGCGACCCTGGAGAAGCAGATCGGCCTGCGGGTCTTCGAGAGGTCGCACCGCGATGTCGTGGCGACGCCGGCCGGCGACGACGTGCTCAAGATGGCCGACGAACTGGTCACCCGGGCCGAGGCGATCTCCAACCGCATGCAACTGGTGCGCGACGGCCGCGGTGGCCGCCTGCGCGTTGCGGCAGGCATCTACATCCACGACATCGCGGTCCGGCCAGCGGCGATCGACATGATCAAGGCAAACCCGTTGGTCCGCCTCGAACTGCTGGAGCGTGAATGGACTGCCGCGC
>CALDNT010000090.1 GCA_937915145.1 uncultured Reyranella sp. | reverse complement strand
CTCGTGCGGCGGGCCGATCTGCTCAGCGCGGCCCTGGTTCATCACCACGATGCGGTCGCTGAGCGCCATGGCCTCGGCCTGGTCGTGGGTCACCAGGATGGTGGTGGTTCCGACGGTGCGCTGAATCTGGCGCAACTCGATCTGCATTTCCTCGCGCAACTTGGCGTCCAGGTTCGAAAGCGGTTCATCGAGCAGCAGAATGTTCGGCCGGATCACCAGCGCACGCGCCAGCGCCACGCGCTGCTGCTGCCCGCCCGACATCTGGCGCGGGAAACGCGCGGCAAAAGCCCCGAGCCCCACCAGCTCCAGCGTCTCGGCGACTCGCTTCGCGCGTTCGACAGCGGCGACGCCCTGCATCTCGAGGCCGAACGCCACATTCTCGGCCACGGTCATGTGGGGAAAGAGCGCATAGCTCTGGAACACGATGCCAAGGCCGCGCTTGGCGGGTTTGATCGCCAGGAGATTGCGGCCTTCCAGCCGGATGGCGCCCGCCGTAGGATCGACGAAGCCGGCGATCATCTGCAGGGTCGTGGTCTTGCCGCAGCCCGAGGGGCCCAGGAGGGCGATGAACTCGCCCTTCTCGACCTCCAGCGAGAGTCCATCGACGGCCAGATGCGTGCCGAACTTCTTCGTCAGTCTTTCGAGGGTGAGGAAGGCCGTCACTGCGTGCCAATACGCGCCGCGGCGCCCTGATGCAGGCGGTAGAAGGCATCCTGCGGCTGGTCCATGGTCAAAATCTCAGCATCGGGCGCGCGCAGAAACAGACCGCGCAGTACTCGGCCGATGCCACCATGCGCGAACACCGCCACCGGCCGTTCGGCCGCCAGCGCCGCAATGTCCTGGAACGCCGGCTGGACGCGTGCGACCGCCATCACGTAACTTTCGCCGCGCGGTGGCGGATAATTCCAGCGATCAAGTCGACGCGCCGCCATGGCGCCCGGCCAGCGGTCCTCGATCTCTGCTCCGGTCAACCCCTCCCAGTCACCCCAGCTCAATTCGCGCAGCCGGTGATCGAAGCATCCGGTATCGTGCACGAGGCCCGAAGTCTCGGCGGCGAGCGCCAGCGTTTCACGAACGCGGCCGAGTGGACTCGCTCGCACGACGACGCTCGCCGGTTCGTAGCCCGCCTGCCGCAGCTCTTCTACCAGCATCGCGCCCATGGCGCGCGCCTGGGAGCGACCTGCCGCCGTCAGCGGCGAGTCGAGATAACCCTGGGCACGCCGCTCGGCATTCCACACCGTCTCACCGTGCCGGAAGAGATACACGGGATGGTGCACGCTGGATCAGCGCTCCACTTCGCGGTTCCAGCGCTTGGTCCACTCCTCACGCTGTGCGTTGATGGCATTCCAGTCGGGCTGGACCACCAACTTTGCCCGCTCACCCACCGGGGCCATGCGCAGTTCGGGCATGTTGACGTCGACCTTGGTGTTGACCGGGCCGTTGCCCATTTCCTTGGCCAAGATCGCCTGCACCGGAGCCGAAATCAGGGTCTTGATGAATTCGTTGGCCAGCGGGTTGGCTGACGCCTTGGCCACCGGACAGACGGAAGCGAGCAAGATCGGCGCGCCTTCCTTGGGGTAGATGAAGTCGACCGGGAAACCCGTATTGGCGAAAGCCTGGACTCGGCCGGTGCCCCACACGGCAATCTGCGCCTGCCCCGACTGGAAGAGTTCCGTCATCTTGCCGGGCGACGGCTCGTAGACCAGAACGTTGGGATTGACGTCGGCCTTCATCACCTTGAAGCCGGGCTCGATGTTCTTCTCGCCACCGCCGTTCATGCGGGCATACATCATCAGCGTGTAGAGGCCGTAGGTGTTGTTGATCGGCGGAATGACCAGAAGCTTCTTGAACTTCGGGTCCTTGAGGTCGTTCCACGACGTCGGCGTGGCCCAACCTTTCTCCTTGAAGGTCTTGGTATTGATCATGAAGCCGGTGCCGGTCTGGCCAACGGCAACCGCCTTGTCGTCCTTGAACAGCGCGGCAGGATAGAGCTCGCTCTTGTCGAGACTGTCGATCTTGCCGCAGAAGCCGAGCTGGATTGCCTGGTACATCGGGCCATCGTCGACGATGGCGACATCGATCACCTGGTTGCCCTTCTGTGCCTGCAGCTTGGCCAGAGTGTCGGTCGAATTGCCCGCGACGTAGTCGATCTTGACGCCGTGCTTGGCCTCGAAGGCCGGGAACACGGACTTGCGCAGCTGCTGCTCCCATGAGCCGCCGTAGCCTGCGACAGTCAGCGTCTTCTGCTGTGCCAACGCCGGCATCGAGCCTGCCGCGACGACCATGCCTGCGATTGCGCCGAAGCGCGCCAAACGGCCCATTGCCCCCTCCGTTGTATGAAATCCCTGAGGAAACATGTTTTCCGCCGGACGCAGCGGCGTCAAATTCGAATTTTCTGCCCGTTTCATAACATAATGTTATAAAGCGTGATGCGCGGCCTGAATCCACGCCAGATCGAAGCCTTCCGGGCTGTCGTGCTGACCGGTGGCGTCGGCATGGCCGCCAAGCTGATCAACGTCACCCAGCCCGCAGTGAGCCGCATGATCCGCGACTTGCAGCAGCAGATGGGCCTGACGCTATTCGAGCGCCGCGGCACTGGCCTGATGCCCACCAGCGAGGCGCTGTCGCTTTATGCCGAGGTCGAGCGGGCTTTTGTCGGCCTCGACCGCATCGCCCAGATGGCGACCGAACTTCGCACCCGGCGTGCCGGCTTCCTGCGCGTCGCGGCACTGCCGGCGCTTGCCAACGGGTTCCTGCCGCGCTTCGCCGGACGCTTCCTGGCCGAACGACCAAAGCTCGACCTCGTGCTGTCGGGCCTGGTATCGCATGCCGTCCTCACCGCCGTGGCCCAGGGCCAGTGTGACCTGGGCTTTGCCGAAGCTTCGATGGAGCACGCAGCCGTACAAACCGAGCGCATGCCGGCCGCACCCTACATGGCCGTGTTGCCGCGGACCCATCGTCTGGCACGCAAGAAGCGACTGCGACCGGCGGACTTCGAGGGCGAGAGCTTCATCTCGCTGGGCCACTCGACGGCGTCACGCTTCCGCATCGATCGCGTCTTTGCCGAGCACGGCGTGCGGCGCGTCATGCGCATCGAGACGCCGCTGTCGGAGATCGCCTGCTCGCTCGCCGGCTCAGGCGCGGGCGTGACGCTGTGCGATCCGTTCACCGCGACCGAGTACGCGCCCCGCGGGATCACTGTCCGGCCGTTCGAGCCGCGGATCAATTTCGAGTTTGCGGCACTCTACGCCGCGCAACGAACACCGCCGCCGGTGGCGCGGGAGTTCATCGACAGTTTCCGGGCACACATCACGGTCTTCCTGCGCCAGCAGAAGCAGGGGTCCTCGTCAACCTAATCCCTGGATCAGCATAAACGTCAGTTCGTGCTTGTTGTGGTGCAGATGCAGGACCTGTGCTCCGCGCATTGCCGCGAATGCCGCGGCGGAATTGTGATCAGTCTCACCCTGGAATTTCAGCGTGCAGACAAAATTCTTCACCAGTCCGGAGTCGCGCCAGCGCTCGACGAGGCTGAGCAGACGAGCGGGGTAGCAGACGATGTCGGAGAACAGCCAGTCGACCGGACCGACGCTCGCGGGCTCGAGGGCGAAGGCACTCTCGCCGCGCCACTCGACGCCGGGCATTGCCGCCACTTTCGGGTCGAGCGGCGCCTTATCGATCGCCACGACGTTCGCACCGAGCTTCGCCAGCACATAGGTCCAGCCACCCGGCGAGGCGCCGAGATCGAGGCAACGTTCACCAGCCTGGGGCCAGCACCCGAGGCGCACCAACGCTTCCCACAATTTCAGATAGGCGCGGTTGGGCGGCCCTTCCCTGTCTTCGACGAAGGTCACCTCGCCATTGGGAAACGGCGCACTGCAGTTACCCGCAGCCAACATGAGGTCGGTCGCCAGCAGCGTCCACGATCCGAGCGGCGCGGCCGGCGCCGCGGCGGGAAAGACCACCGGCTTGGCCGAAACGTGCGGCAACCGCTCCTGGATCAGGGCCGCACGCCGGTGATGCAATGGCGCATACATCGCCCAGTTGCGCTGAATGTCGCGCAACGCCTTGGCCGCAGCGCCGATCGACGCGACCGGGAGTTCGACGCAGTCATGCCAGATGTTGGCTGCCCAGACCGAAGGTACGGCCGGTCCCTCGACGACCATGAGTCGGCCATGCCCGGTACGCGGTGCGGCGCCGTGCCGAGCGAGTTCTTCCCGCGTTTGCGCTTCGAAGCCGTCGGCTGCGAGATAGGCCGTGATCACGTCGCCGCCGCGATAGCATATACGCGGCTCTCAAGCGCGCACTCGAACAAGTTGTTCGCCTCGGGCGTGATGCCGTTCAACAGGGTACCTTCGTGATCATGAACCGTCATGCTGGCGCTCCGATCGGAACCTTACTTTTTTCAATCCCAACGTGACTGACAAGCCATAGCGACCTGACAAAGCTCATGTTAGCGTCGCACACGCAATGGAGGAGAGTATCATGTTCCGCACGAAGCGTTTGATTGCCGTAGCCTTTGCCAGCTCGTTCCTGTGGGCTGGAAATGCCGTCGCGCAAGGTGCTGCCGGCACCAAACCGATCGTCGGCATTTCGACCACTACCACCTACGCTGTGGACGGCCGCATTACGGCCATCGATCCCGGCACACGCATGGTGACGCTGACCCAGAGCAACGGTGCCACCGTCAAGCGCAAGGTGAGCGAGGCCGTGCAGAATCTCGGCGTGGTGAAGGTCGGCGACAACGTGCTTGTCGGCTACGAAGAGAAACTGAGCTTCGTGCTGTCCGGCCCCGACACCAAGACACCACGCAATCGCGAGACCAGCGTCGCCGTCGGCGCTGCCGGCCCCAGGGCCGAGGCGGGTGTTGCCGCCAATCAGACGGTCGCGAGTTGGTGGGTTGTCGGTACCGATACCGCCGCCGGCACGATTTCACTGGTGGATCCAAATGGCGGAGAGGTCCGCACCTTTCGTGTGGCCACACCGGAAGGCAGGGCCCAGCTGCCGCGCGTAAAGAACGGCGACTACCTGACGGCAGTCGACAGCGTTATCCTGGTCGTGGCGATCTCACCCAGGAAATAGTCTGAAGGCGAAACCGAAGCCACAACCAACCAGGCTCGGGGCCGACGCTCCGGGCCTTGCCTTTTCACGGCACGGACGATGGCGGCTTGTACTTGGCGAGCGCCTCGAGGCGCTCGGGTGCGCTCACCACCTCGGTGCCTTCCGGCACGACGCCGAGGGCGGCATTGCCGAGCGCCAGTTTGCGGATCGCCCGCGCTGCGGCCTGGCCACGGTCGACGCCGCGCATTTTCGCAAATGCCTCGGAAATCCGCACCGCCGGTTTGTAGACCAGCGGCAGGAAGTGTCCGGCCTCGGTCCACGGAATCTTCAGCGCCTGGCCGATATCCCAGCCGAGCAGCCAGTAGGTGGCGCCGCGCATGAGCCAGAGCTGGAAGCGACGCATCGGCGCCGACGGATTGCCGGCGCCGGACGCCACCTCAAGTGTCGTCTGCGCGAGCGCGATGCCCTCGGCGTCCGGTCCCGGGTTGGTCAGCATCCAGAGATCCCAGTAGCGGCCGCAATCGGTCTCGTTGACGGAGGGCAGCAGAGCTTTCTCGACACCGAGCAGCGCCGCCACATGGCGCCAGAAGAGATAATAGCCCTCCTTCTCCTCGGCGGTGAACCAGTAGCCCATGCGCTGCAGGCTATCGATCATGAGCTTGCTGAAGCCCACGACCTGAAAGAAGAGATCGCCCTGGTTGATCGGCTCGCCCCAGGCCTCGCGATCCCACGCCCCCGAACCCCGGATCATGCGCCGCACGAAGGCATGGATCAGCCGGACATGGACCGTTGTCTTGTAGCCGTCCTGCTTGGGCTGCAG
The DNA here is from genome assembly GCA_937915145.1 of uncultured Reyranella sp. Classification (GTDB taxonomy): domain Bacteria; phylum Pseudomonadota; class Alphaproteobacteria; order Reyranellales; family Reyranellaceae; genus Reyranella. The sequence goes on along the minus strand of CALDNT010000090.1, from coordinate 2,448 downwards.
CCCATCCGGCCGATGCAGTTCGATCCACCAGGCGTTGGTCTGCGTCAGGCGATGGATCGCGTCCCGCTTCAAGGCCCCGGTCATTACCAGTGGCTTCATGGCCGGCGGCGACCAGTAATCGATCATCAGCGAGGCGCATTGCAGCACCAGCCCGGCGCTGTCGCCGGCCCGGGCGACGGCAGCGCTGCCGCGCTTCATCTTCTCCCATTCTTCGGGTTTCGGCTCCGGCGGCAGAGAGGCGATCAGCGCGGCGAGTTCGGGCGGTGCATCGGGTACGGCGGCGACACCCTCCTCCAGCGCCTTCAATACCATCGGCCACCACCGCCCGTGGAAAGGATGCAACGCCTCGACCGCGGCGTCGGCCAGCGGATCGGCATGCATGATGGCCGCCGCATAGGTCCCGGCCAGAACCCCATGCCGGCGCGACGCTTCGGCAGCGTTGAGAATGCGGCTCTTTGACATCGACGGCCTCCTGCGGCGCTGCAGATAGCACCCTTTTTGTCCCCGTACACGGTGGTTTCGCGGAGGCGATTCCGCGGCTAACCTTCGCTCAACACGGAGGGATTCATGGCGAAGTTCGGCATCGGCCAGTCGGTCCGCAGAGTTGAAGATCCGCGCCTCCTGACGGGCGGCGGACGCTATACCGACGACACCAAACTGGCCGGGCCGGCGGCACGCGCCTATGTCCTGCGCTCCCCGCATGCCCATGCCGACATCAAAGGCATCGACACCTCCGCTGCCAAAAAGGCGCCCGGCGTTCTGCTGGTGCTGACCGGCGAGGACGTGAAGAAGGCGGGCTTCGGCGACCTGCCCTGTCTGGTGCCGATCGAAAACCGCGACGGCACCCAGCGCGCCGAGACGCCACGGCCGATGCTGGCGCAGGGCCGCGTCCGCCATGTCGGCGATCCGGTGGCGCTGGTGGTGGCCGAGACGCTGGAACAGGCCAAGGATGCCTCCGAACTGATCGAGGTCGACTACGCCTCGCGGCCGCACACCGTCGGCACCTTCGAATCTGCCCAGTCTGGCGCGCCGCTGGTCCACGACCACATCAAGAGCAACATCGTGTTCGACTGGGAGATGGGCGACCGCGCCGGAACTGACGCCGCCTTCGCCAAGGCCGACAAGGTGGTGAAGCTGCAGATCGTCAACAACCGCCTGATCGTGAACTCGATGGAGACGCGCGGTGCCATCGCCGAATACGACGCCAAGGACGACCGCTCGACACTGTGGGTGTCGTCGCAGGGTGTCAGCGTCATCCGCCCCGTGCTGGCCGAGATGGTGCTGAAGATCGGCCTGGCCAAGCTCCGCCTGCGCACCGGCGATGTCGGCGGCGGCTTCGGCATGAAGATCTTCGTCCATCCCGAATACCCGCTGGTGATCTGGGCCTCGCGCACGCTGAAGCGCACCGTGAAGTGGATCCCCGACCGCCAGGAAGCCTTCCAGTCCGACGTCCAGGGTCGCGACCACGTCTCGATCGCCGAGATGGCGCTCGACAAGGACGCCCGCTTCATCGGCTGCCGGATCACGACCTATGCCGCACTCGGCGCCTACCTCAGCCACTTCAGCGCGTTCATTCCGACCATGGCCGGCACCAGCATGCTGGCCGGCCTCTACCAGACGCCGGCGATCTACGTGAACGTGAAGGGCGTGATGACCAACACCGTGCCGACCGACGCCTATCGCGGCGCCGGCCGTCCCGAGGCGGCCTATCTTCTTGAACGCTTCGTCGATCACATCGCCCGCGAAACCGGCCTCAGCCCCGACGAGATCCGCAAGCGCAACCTGGTGAAGCCCGACCAGATCCCGTGGAACACCGCGCTGGGCGACAGCTACGATTCCGGCGACTTCGACAACGTCATGCGCAAGGCCATGGACAAGGCCGACTGGAAGGGCTTTCCGGCCCGCCGCGCCGCCGCCCTCGCCCGGGGCAAGTGGCGCGGCATCGGCATGTCGACCTATGTCGAGAAATGCTCGGGCGCGCCGGCCGAATCGGCGATCGCCAAGTTCAACGCCGACGACACGATCTCGCTCTATCTCGGCAGCCAGTCCAACGGCCAGGGCCAGGAAACGGCGATGACCCAGATCGCCTCGGCCCAGCTCGGCGTCGATGCCGAGCGCATCCGCATCGTCCAGGGCGACAGCGACACCACTCCCGAAGGCATGACCGGCGGCAGCCGCTCGGTCGCGGTGGCGGGTGCCGCCGTCCTCGGTGTGGCCGACAAGATCATCGCCAAGGGCAAGTTGGTGGCGGCCTCGGCGATGGAAGCCGCCGCCGGCGACATTGACTATGCCGACGGCAGCTTCCGCATCGTCGGCACCGACCGCGCCATGAGCCTGTTCGAGGTCGCCAAGGCCGCCCGCGATCCCAAACATGCGCCCCCAGGTGACAAGGGCGGAGAACAGCCCGGCCTCGACGACGAGTTCACCCGCACGCCCGACTTCAGCACC
>CALDNT010000089.1 GCA_937915145.1 uncultured Reyranella sp. | reverse complement strand
AGGATCCTGCTGAAGTTGCAAGTTTCTCCCGAAGAAATTTTCCCAAATAAAAATGAAGGCGGCCGAAGTACCGGCAAAGTGCTGGCACAGTCGGTCGCCGCACCCCCATTCCTGGTGCCGCCGGTTATCGGTGCAGCGCTTTCAGTGCGACATCGGGAGCGGTCGCCACGATCTTGAGCAGGGCGGCCGCCGGGCCGGTGGGCACGCAGCGCTTCTGCTCCCAGTTCTGCAGGGTCCGGACGCTGACGCGCATCACGCGGGCAAACTCGCTCTGACTGAGGCCGGTGCGTTCGCGCACGCCCTTGACGTTGGGCGCCGCGACCTTGAACTGCCGCAAGGGACGGGCCTTGCCCTTGGAGATGGCGGCGGCCTCTTTGAGGCTGGTGACGAGATCGGCAAAAAGCTTCTTTTCCATCTCACAACTCCTTGACCAGCCGGCGCAGAATAGCCGTCTCCGCGGCCGTCAGATTGTCCTTCTGCGACTTGGGGTAGGCGACCAGCATCAAGATGTGACTGTCGCTTCTGACCCAGTAGTAGATCGCCCGAATGCCGCCGCTCTTGCCTCGCCCCCTGACGGCGTAGCGCACCTTGCGGATACCGCCGCCACCCCGGATCAGGTCGCCCCGTTCGGGGTCGACGGCCAGTTCAGCCTGCAGTCCGGCGTATTCGTCGTCCGACAGCAACGTCGTGATCTGGCGCGTGAAGGTCGGCGTCTCAATGAACAGCACCGTAGCAGACTATACGCTAGCCGCGTATATATCAAGTAATCCTACTTCGGAAACGGCGGCATATTTATGAGGAGCATGTGCAGGCCGACCATGACGCCTAAGGCGAGCACCCCTCCCAGCAGCAGCCACTTGGCATGGCGGCGCGTATTCCCGTTGCCCGGTCAAGCTGCTAACAAATCTGCCACAACCCTGAGCAACCGACTCTCGCAGGAGTAAGCCATGGCGGCCCAATTCGATCTGGTGGTGCGCAACGGCACCGTGCTTGACGGGACCGGCAGCGAACCGCGCACGGCCGATGTCGCGGTGCAGGATGGCAAGATCGCCGCCGTCGGCCGCGTCCCAGGCGCCGGCCGCGAGGAGATCGACGCCAAGGGGCTCGCGGTGACACCGGGCTTCGTCGACATCCACACCCACTATGACGGGCAGGCGACCTGGGACGAGCGGTTCACGCCCTCCTCCGGCCATGGCGTGACGACGGTGCTGATGGGCAACTGCGGCGTCGGCTTCGCGCCCTGCCGGCCCGCCGACCGCGACACGCTGATGAAGGTCATGGAAGGCGTCGAGGACATTCCCGAGCTGGTGATGCGCGAAGGCGTGCCGTGGAACTGGCAGAGCTTCCCCGACTATCTCGACGCCCTGGCGGCCCGGCGCTGCGACATCGATTTCGCGACGCAGGTGCCGCATGCGCCGGTGCGCGTCTTCGTGATGGGCCAGCGCGGCGTCGAGCGCGAGCCGGCGACGGCCGGCGACATGGCGGCGATGAGCGCGCTGGTCGAAGAGGGCGTGAACGCCGGTGCGCTCGGTTTTTCGACTTCGCGTTCGCTGTTTCATCGCACGTCGGAGGGCGTGCTCACCCCCACCATCACCGCCGCCGAAGAGGAGCTGACGGCGATCGCCCGCGGCCTGGGCCGCGCCGGCAAGGGCGTGATCCAGCTGCTCGACGACTTCGCCGACACGACGAGCGAGGGCTCGACCGAGTTCGCCATGCTGCGCCGCCTGGTCGAGGCGTCGGGCCGGCCGTTGTCCTTCACGCTGCTCGACATCTCGATCTATCCCAACCGCTGGCAGACCCTGCTCGCCGAAATCGAGCGCGCCCAGCGTGACGGCCTCGCGATCCGCGGCCAGGTCTCGGCGCGGCCGGTGGCGCTGCTCTACGGGCTGGAACTGTCGTTCAATCCGTTCTCGACCTGCCCCAGCTACCGCGAGGTCGAGGGCATGCCGCTCGATCAGAAGCTCGCGCGGCTCAGGGATCCGGCGATGCGGGCGCGGCTTCTCAAGGAGGAGCCGGCCTACCGCAACCCGCAGATGCTGGCGTTCATGCGCAGCGTCGGCAACATGTTCGTGCTGGGCGATCCGCCGGACTACACGCCGCCGGCCGCCGAACGGCTCGATGCGCGGGCGGCCGCGCTCGGCATCACGCCGCTGGAACTCGCCTACGACCTGCTGGTGGGCGGCGACGGCCGCACCATCCTGTTCCACCCCGGCGCCAACTACACCGACTGTTCCGACGCCAACATGGCGCACATGCTGCGCCACGAACACACGGTAATGGCGCTGGGCGACGGCGGCGCGCACTACGGGCTGATCTGCGACGCCAGCTACACCACGCACGCCCTCACCTACTGGACGCGCGACCGCAAGGGCGAGCACTGGTCGCTGCCGTGGGCGATCAAGCAGCTCACCGATGTGCCGGCCAGCATGGTGGGGCTGGGCGATCGCGGCCGCATCGCCGCCGGCTACAAGGCCGACCTCAATGTGATCGACCTGGATCGGCTGAAGGTCGCGGCGCCGCATCCGGTGAACAGCCTGCCGGGCGGCGGACGGCGGCTGGAACAGAAGGCCGAGGGCTATCGCGCCACGATCGTCGGCGGCCACGTCACCTATCGCGACGGCGCCTTCACCGGCGCGCTGCCGGGCCGGCTGGTGCGCGGGGCGCGGTAAGACGGGGTACAGAAGGACGCCGGGGCTACTGCAGCCTGAAGCCCTCGTAGCCGTTGGCGGCGATCTCTTCGCATTTCTGGCGGTACTTCGGTGCGCCGCCGGCGTAGGCCATGAAGGTGCGCTTCTGGCGGCCGGCGACGTTCTTGTTGACCCCGGTGATCCAGGAATCGACCTGCATGGCGAGCAGCTTCGAGCCGGTCTCGTAGACATGCTCGGTCCATGTCTCTTCCGCCTCGGGCGTGGCCTCGACCCGCGTCTGGCCCTTGTGCCGCATGTGGTCGAGCAGCGCGGTCACGAAATCGACGTTCTGCTCGATGCAGCGCGGGATGTTGCAGAAGGTCGCGGCATTGTGCGGACCGACCAGGGTCAGCATGTTGGGGAAGCCCTCGACATTGAGGCCGAGATAAGTGTGCGGCCCGTCGGCCCATTTGTCCCGCAGCTTGCGGCCGCCGCGCCCGGTGATGTCGATACGGTCGAAGGCGCCGGTGATGGCGTCGAAGCCGGTAGCGAAGATGATCATGTCGAAATCGTAGTGCGTGTCCGAGGTCCTGATGCCGGTGGCGTCGATGCGCTCGATCGGCGTCTCGCGCAGGTCGACCAGCTTCACGTTGGGCTGGTTGTAAACCTCGAAATAGCCGCTCTCGAGCGGCACGCGCCGGGTGCCGTAGCCGTGGTTGGTCGGGATGAGCTTGTCCGCCAGCTTCTGGTCGTTCAGGCGGGCGCGGATCTTCTTGGTCACGAACGCGGTCATGGCGTCGTTGGCAGCCTGGTCGGTCAGCGCGTCGCGGAAGTTGCCCTGCCAGAAGGCGAAGCCCGGCATGGCATAGAGCTTCTCGAAGAAGGCCTCGCGTTCCTCGGGCGTCACGTCGGTGGCGTGGCGCGGGTCGGCGGTGTGGATGAAGCAGCCCCAGTTGTCCCGGCACTGGGCGAAGATCTCGGCGTAGCGCGCCCGGATCGCCGCCATCTCCGCGGGCTCGATCCGGCTGTTGCGCAGCGGCGTGCACCAGTTGGGCGTGCGCTGGAATACGGTGAGATGGCCCACCGTCTTGGCGATCTCGGTGATGGCCTGCACGCCCGAGGCGCCGGTGCCGATCACCGCCACGCGCTTGTTCTCGAAGCTCACGGGATGATGCGGCCACAGCCCCGTGTGAAACGACTCGCCCTTGAAATCGCCAGCGCCCGGGATCACCGGCATGGTCGGCGCCGACAGCGGGCCCAGGGCGGTGATCAGAAAGCGCGCACGGGCGCGGCGGCCGTCCTCGAAGGTGACCTCCCACTCGTCGGCCGCGTCGTGCCATGCCGCCGCTTTTACGCGGGCGCCAAAGGTGATGTCGCGGCGCAGGTCGAACTTGTCGGCGAGGAAGTTGCAGTAGCGCAGATTGTCGGGCTGGCCGGAGAAATGTTCGGACCAGTTCCACTCCTTCAGCACCTCCTCGGAGAAGGAGAAGCCGTAGGTCCAGCTTTCCGAATCGAAGCGGCAACCGGGATAGCGGTTCCAGTACCAGGTGCCGCCGACATCGGAGCCGGCCTCGTAGACGCGAACCTTGAACCCCATCTGGCGGAGCTTCAGGAGCTGGTACATGCCCGACAGGCCGGCGCCGACCACGATGGCGTCCCAGCGTTCGACGGCAGCGGCGTTGGTCATGGCGTATCCTCTTTTGCAGGCCGCCAGTATAGCCGCCGGGTGCCCCCTGTCCCCGGCTACTTGGGCGGCAATTTGCCGACAAAGCGCATGGCGAGATCGACCCAGCGCCGCAGCTCGGCCTCGGGCGCGGCCCTGGCATCGACCCAGACGAAGCCGCGCATCGGCCGGCCGGTGATGTCCATCGGCCGCGCGCCCCGGCGCGACAGCGCCTCGGCCTCGAGTGCGGGCCCGACGCGGAACATGTAGCGGCCGACCTCGACGCCACACAACATGTTGCCGCGCAGCATCCAGCAGATGCCGCCGAACATCTTCTTTTCGGAAATGCCGGCGCGGCGTTTCATCACCAGGCGCAGGCGGTCGGCGAGATCGGCATCAAACGGCATCTGGCTTCTCCTCGATCTGCATTCCGGCGCGCGAACCGAACGTCCGGCCGGCGCCGACCCGTCAACGCATCTGCCGGGAGCCATACATGTTGGCCAGCCGGGCAATCAGGAAGGCCACGTACATCACCCCCAGGATCTGCTCGATCACCACCAGGTTGCGCGCCATGTGGCTGCCGGGCGTGATCTCGCCGAAGCCGGTCGAGGTCAGCACCGTGAAGGAAAAATACATCAGGTCCGGCCAGGCGAGGCGGCCGTCGGGGCCCCTGCCGATCGCGGCGTGGAAGGCATCCGGCTGAAAGACCTGCAGCAGGCCGAACAGGCTGGCGAAGGAAAAGGCAATCAGGACATAGGCCGCGACCGCGCCGAACACCTTGTCGGTGGTAATGGGTCGACGGTCGAGCACGTAGCGCAGCAGGGCCACGGTAACGGTGCCGAGGAAGACGGCGATGACGGCGAGCGCGAGCGGGCGGATCCAGACCGCGCCCATGCGATCGGCCACAAGCACGTCCACCGTGATGAAGGCGAGCGCCGACAGCGCCCAGACGAACGGCCGGCGAACATGCAGAGCCCACACCGCCAACACGAGGATCACCAGCAGGCTGGCGGCGAGGGCCATCGCACCGATCGGCGAGCCGGCAAGTAGCGGGCTGACCAGGATGAAGAGGCCAAGCGCGCCCAACAGACCGCTGCAGCGGTTACGCCTGATATAGGCGAGGCGGCGCAGGAGCGGCCGGCGCAGCATGGTCGGTCCGCGTCGTCCTTCCTAGGCCCGCATCACCAGTCCGGCCGCGAAGCCCACCACGAGTCCGCCGATGCACAGGCCGATGAAGATGCCGATCGCGATCAGGGCGCGCTTGAGGTGATGCCAGCCATCGGGCGAGAGCTCGTGCCACTGCAGCCGGCCCGACGAGGGCGCGGCCTTGCGGACATGGCCCGCAGCCTGGGCGCGGCGGTGCACGAGAGCGAAATGGATCATGTGCCAGACCGAGCCCACGAGCGCGGCGAGGCCCAGCAGCCAGAACGGCGCGAACATGAGCCAGATCTCGATATCGTCGTTCACTCGGCGTTACCTCCGTTGCAGCGTCATTGCGCGGCCTCAGTGTCCCGCGTCGGCACGCTCCATGCAACGGCGCGGGTTTCCGCCGGCGCCGTACGATGGTAGGATTCCGGCCTACGAATCGAAACGGAAGGGACCACCGCATGTGCAACGTCTGTCTTGCCAAGGAAATGAGTGCCACGGGAATGGGCGCCACGGGAATGTCCCGCCGTCTCTTCGTTGGTGCCGGCGCCGGAATGCTGGCCGCCGCACCGATGATCGGAACCGCCCAGGCCCAGCCGGCAAGGGAAGCCGCCACGCCTGATGCCGCGCTCAAGCTGCTGGTCGAAGGCAACGCGCGCTACGCGTCGGGCAAATTGAACGAACGCGACTTCTCCGCCACCCGCGCTGCCCGCGTGCAAGGCCAGAAGCCGTTTGCCGCGATTCTGAGCTGTGCCGATTCGCGGGTCGCACCGGAACTGGCGTTCGACCGCGGGCCGGGCGAGCTGTTCGTCGTTCGTGTTGCCGGCAACTTCGTCTCGCCCGACGGGCTCGCCAGCCTCGAGTACGGCGCCGCCGTGCTCGGCACCAAGGTGATCATGGTGCTCGGCCACACCAGTTGCGGTGCCATCGGCGCAACGATCCAGGCCC
>CALDNT010000088.1 GCA_937915145.1 uncultured Reyranella sp. | reverse complement strand
CGACGTCGATGTGTTCAACGATCAGAAGGCGCTGGTCGCCGTCGGACGCGCAGCCTACTCGACGCTCGCGGGCTGAGCCCGGCTTCGGCTATGATCCGGCCCATGCCGATACGCCTGGTTTCGCTCATTCTTGCCGCCCTGCTTCTGCCGGGCGGCCCCGCTGCCGCCCAGACCATGGCGTTCGCCTGCCCCGACCCCGGCACCACCTTCACCTACGACAGCGGCACCAGGGTCATCTCCCGCGGCCAGGATGGGCTCGACTGCAACATGGATCGCGCCGGCGGCGCGCCGTTCAAGCTGCGCGCCCTGCTGTTCGACAATCCCTCGCCGGACGGCAACGACACCTCGGCCTTCATCGCCGCACTTCGGCCCGAACGGCTGTGGCCGCTGGAAGTCGGCAAGAAGATCGAGGCGCGCTACAGCGTGGGCGGCCACAGCTGGACCTACACCCTCGCGGTCGTGCGCGCCGAGAAGCGCCCCGGCCCGGGCCGGGCGATGATCGACACCTTCGTGGTCGAAATGAACGAGACCGGCGACAAGGGCCAGCGCTCGATCTCGCGCTGGTGGATATCGCCTGCCGACCGGTTCGCCATCCGCTACGACTTCAGCGACGGCGCCGGCAAGGCCAACCGCGCCGTCGTGACCGAAGTCACACGCTAGGTCCGCGGGCCCTTTCCCGCGGCTTTTCCGGACACGAGTTGTCCGAGATGTGTCTGTCCAGAAATTCGCAAAGCGCCGGCCGGATTGAACCAGACGATTCTTTTCAACGACGGCCGGAAGCGCGGACCTGTCTGAAAAATCGACCGCCGGAAAGCGCCCGGCGCGTCACCCAGAAGTCATCGCCGGACATGAAAAAGCCCGGCGGATTTCTCCGCCGGGCCTCGACATGTGGTTTCCCACTCTAGAAGAAATTCTAGCAAAAGCCTGCTGAAGCTGCAAATCGAAGAACTGCTTGCAGTGCTGTCACGCCACCGAGCCCGGATCGGTGTTGGCGCCGCACACCAGCGTGGCAACCCTCTCGCCCGCCGCCGGCCTGTAGGCGCCTCGTGCAGCGTCGGCGTGCCCTCGGTCTCGACAGCAACGATCTTTGTCCCAGCGCCGATCTCCGCCGCGCAGCCGGCGATCAGGCTGGCGCAGTCCAAGCGCAAGCCTATATGAATTATAGGCACGGACCCGCGGCCCGCTTCACTCCGGGCCGGCCGGCCGGCCGCGCCGGGGCGGGCGCGGCGATGCCTGCTGCGTCGCCGCGCGCACGAGCCAGCTACGAAATGTCTTCACCTTGTGCATTCCGACTGCCTCTTGCGGGCAAACGAGATGGTAGCGGCGCCCACTCGGCACGAATCCGAATGGCGCGACCAGACGACCGAGCGCCAGATCCTCGGCCACGAGCGGCTGCGGCGCCACGGCGACACCCAGACCGCCGACAGCCGCCTCCAGCATGAAATAGAAATGTTCGAAGCGAGTCCCGCCGGACGATACGGCCGTGAGGCCGGGGTCGTCGCCGCGAGCGATCCAGTCCGCCCACGCCTCACGCCGGGTGTCGGTGTGAAGCAAAGGCAGACGCGCGAGGTCGGCCGGCCGACGCAACCGATGACGGGCAGCAAAGGCGGGACTGCACACCGGCCCGATCGCCTCCTCGAGGAAAGGAATGGCGACCGCATCGGGCGGCCACGGTGCGGCGTCGAGCCGGATCGCCACATCGACGCCATCGCGGCCAAAGACTGCGGGCGCAGACGATGCCGACAGCCGAACGTCGAGGCCAGAATGATGCGCCTTGAAATCGTAGAGCCGCGGGATCAGCCAGCGCATCATGAAGGTCGGCAAGCAGGACACCACGAGTGCATCGGGCCGGCCGGTATCCGACACCTGCCTGGCACCGGCCTCAACGACGTCGAGCGCGGTCCGCACCGCCGGCAGCAACGCGGCACCGGCGGCTGTCAGTTCGAGGCCGCGCCCGAGACGACGAAAGAGACGGACACCGAGATGGTCCTCAAGGGACTTCATCTGGCGGCTGATCGCGCCGTGCGTCACATGCAGCTCGTCGGCTGCCGTGCTGAAGCTCAGATGACGCGCGGCCACCTCGAAGGACGGCAGCGTTTTCAGGGGTGGCAAACGGCGTCGCATCACCGCTCCTTCTTGTGAATTTTCATCACAGATTAGGTGACATTTGATGGTTTGTCTCACCGCTCCAGGCCTGCTCACCTGTGAGAGAAATGACACCTCCCATTCTCAGACCCCAAAACCCCTGCTTCTCCTCCGGTCCCTGCGCCAAACGGCCGGGCTGGAGGCTGGATGGGCTCGCCGGCGCGGCGCTTGGCCGGTCACACCGCTCGGCCGCGGGCAAGGCCCGGCTTGCCGAATTGATCGACCGCACCCGCGCGATCCTCGGTATTCCGGCGGATTACCGCATCGGCATCGTCCCCGCCTCCGATACCGGCGCTTTCGAGCTCGCGCTGTGGTCGCTGCTCGGTCCGCGTGGCGTCGACGTATTCACCTGGGAGAGCTTCGGCGAGACGTGGAGCGCCGACATCGCGCGGCAGCTCAAACTCACCGATCTCAGGACCTTCGACGCGCCGTACGGCCGGCTGCCCGACCTCGGCCGCGCCGCCCCGGATCGCGACATCGTCTTCACCTGGAACGGCACGACCTCGGGCGTGCGCGTGCCGAATGCCGACTGGATCGCCGACGATCGCCGCGGCCTCACGCTCTGCGACGCGACCTCGGCCGCCTTCGCCATGGACCTGCCGTGGCGTAAGCTCGATGTCGCGACCTGGTCATGGCAGAAAGCGCTGGGTGGTGAGGCGCAGCACGGCATGGTGGCGCTCGGCCCGCACGCCGTCGAACGGCTGCAAAGCCACACGCCGCCCTGGCCGATGCCCAAGATCTTCCGTCTCGTCCAAGACGCTGCCCTGATCGAAGGCGTCTTCCGTGGCGAGACGATCAACACGCCGTCGATGCTGGCGGTCGAGGATCATCTCGACGCATTGAAATGGGCGTCGCGCATCGGTGGCTTGCCGGCGCTGATCGCGCGCAGCGAAGCCAATCTCAGCGCGATCGAGAATTGGGTCGCAGGCTCGTCGTGGGCGGCGTTTCTGGCCGAGGATGCGGCTACGCGCTCCTGCACGTCCGTCTGCCTCAGGGTTTCGGATTCCGCCGTGCCGAAGAAGCTCGCGGCACTCCTGGAAGCCGAGGGGGTCGCCTACGATATCGACGCCTACCGTCACGCCCCACCGGGACTGCGCATCTGGGCGGGAGCCACGATCGAGACCGACGATCTTCGCCGGCTGCTTCCCTGGCTCGACTGGGCTTTCGGGCAGATCACCGCGTCATGACGCGAATTTCTCCAACAATCGATCTTCACGCCACGGGCATGAACCACGGATTCCTGAAACTGCCACACTCTACTCACGAGTCGGCCTATGGCTGGATTCCGATTCCCATCGTGGTCGCCGCCCACGGCAACGGCCCTACGGTGCTGCTGGTCGGCGGTAATCACGGTGACGAGTACGAAGGCCAGATCGCGCTGATGCGGCTTGTGCGCTCGCTCGACCCGTCACGGCTGAAAGGGCGGCTGATCGTCCTTCCGGCTGCGAACTTTCCCGCTGTTATGGCGGGCCGCCGCGCCTCGCCGATCGACGGCGGCAATCTCAACCGCGCCTTTCCGGGCAACGAAAACGGCACGCCGACCGAGATGATCGCCGACTACATCGAAAGCGTGCTGCTGAGACGCAGCCAGGTTTGCCTCGACCTCCACTCCGGCGGCAGCTCGCTGGAGTACGTAGCGCACGCCCATGCGCGCCGCCCGAGCGATCCCGATCGGCGGGCACGCACTTTGGCGCTGATAAAGGCTTTCGGCGCGCCCTACGGCGGGCTGGTTCGTCCTTTGCAGGGCGAGCCGCGCACGCTGTCGGCCGCCGCCGAGCGGCAGGGCGTCGACTACATGAACGTCGAGCTGGGCGGCGGCGGGACCGTGTCGCACGATCTCGTGTGCCTCGCCGAAGCGGGCATCCGCCGGGTGCTGGCGCAGCTTGGCATCCTGCCCGACGACAACGTGAATATGCCTGCGCTGGAGGTCTGGCCCTTCGCCATCGAAGGCGCGGCCAACTACGTCTATTGCCTGGAGGATGGGCTATTCGAGCCCTTCGTTCGCCTGCAACAGACCGTCGAGGCCGGCCAGCCGGCTGGCGCCATCCACTCCCCCGGCACGCCGTGGCGGGACGAAACGGTCGTGACCTTCGAGCGCGCCGGCATGGTCCTCTGCCGGCGCTTTCCGGGCTGGGCGCATCGCGGCGACTGCCTCTTCCAGATTACGAGTGCGGCCCCATGAGCAAGCATATCTGGCTCTTCGTCGCGCTCGCTGTCTATGCCGTTGCCCGCCTGTTGCCCCCTTTGCCGGGTTTGGGCGAGGCGGGGCAGGCCGCACTGGCGGTTACCCTCGCAGGCACCATCCTCTGGATCTCCGAGGCAGTAGCACTTGGCGTCACGGCTTTGCTGGTCATTGTCCTGCTCGCCATCAATCCGGGCATGCGCCTGCCGTCGGCGCTCCATGGCTTCACCTCCGAGGTGACATTCTTTCTGATCGGTGTGGTCGCGATCAGCGCCGCCGTCGAGGCCAGTGGCCTGGCGCGGCGTGCGGCGCGTTTCCTGACGCTGAGTGCCCGCGGGAATCCCTCGCGGCTCTATGTCCAGATGATTATCTCATTGCCAGCGCTCGCCTTCCTGGTGCCGTCAGCGATTACGCGCAATGCCATCATGATCCCGGCTTACCGCGAGGCCCTCGACCGCATGGACGTCCCGCAGGACGGACGGACGGGGCGCGCACTGATGCTGGCGCTCGGCATGCTGAACCCGCTCGCCTCTTCGGCGCTCCTGACCGGCGGCATCGCGTCCATCGCGGCGGCGACCCTGCTTGGAGGCTTTTCGTGGCTGCACTGGTTCAGCCTCATGGCCGTGCCGTACTACGCGTTGATCTTTCTTGGCGGGCTCTATCTTCGCTTCATGGTGGGCGAGTTTGAGTCCGCGCGCCCCGTCGAGCAGCCCCCTGCCGCCGTACCTTTCTCGGTGCAGGAGAGGCGCACGTTGATCGTGCTGGCCGGCACCGCGCTCCTGTGGCTCACCGACTCCTGGCATCGCCTTTCGCCCGCAATCCCGGCGCTCATGGCTGCAGTAGTACTCCTCTCGCCGCCGTTGGGCGTGATCAGCTGGAAAACCTTCGAAAGCAAGCTCTCGTGGGGACTCATCCTGACAGTGGGCGCATCCATCTCCCTCGCGCGCGCCATGACCGACAGCGGTGCTGCGGTCTGGCTCGGCAACCTGGCCGTCGGCCATCTCGAGTCGGTCACGACGGCGCCCATTGCCGTTCTCGTCCTGCTCGTTATCGCGGTCGCCGCTGTCCATCTCGCCATCACCAACCTTGCCGCTTGCCTGGCTCTCCTGATTCCGATCGCCATCACCATCGCGGAGGCCGCACATCTCAATCCGGTGCTTTGCGGACTGGTGGTGACGCTCGCGGTGGACGCTGTGATCCTCTATCCCGTCCAGACTGCTGCGAACCTGCTCGCTTATGAGGCGGGGTACTTCAGTTCGGCAGATGTCCGCCGGCTTGGCCTCGGCATGCTCGTTCTTACCATCGCCGTGGTGCTGCTGGTCCTGCCGTACTGGTCGATGTTGTCCCTGCCGCTGCGGAGCTCGATCTGATGCGCCGCCGGACCCTCGTCGCGGAGATGGCGGCCGCGTTGGTGCCGTCATCCGGTCACACCCAGGAGAAATGCCCGGCACGTTCACTTGGGCAGAGACGCCCGAAGAGTCGGCGCTTCAGCCGCAGAGGAAGCAATGAGCACTGAAATAGCGCTTCTCGTTTTGCTGGCTGCGGCGCTCAATGCAGGCTGGAACGCCGTCGTCAAGGTCAGCGGCGATCGCATCGCAGTCATGGCCGTTGTGACATTGTCCGGCAGCTTGATCTCGCTGGTGACACTGCCCTTCATCGACCTACCCGATCCCGCGAGCTGGCCCCTGCTGGCTTTGGCCATCTTGGTCCACACCGGTTATCATTTTGCCCTTCCGGTGGCATATGACTATGGAGATATTGGACAGGTCTATCCGATCGCGCGCGGCTCCGCGCCGCTCCTTGTCACTGTGGGTGCGGCGGTCTTTGCGGGAGAGGTCCTTGGTACAATCCCGTTGTTTGGGGTGACCTTTCTTGCAGTCGGCGTCATGGCACTCGCCTTCGACCAGCGCACGGGACTTAAGCAGAATCCGCGTGCGGTTCTCTTTGCACTCGGAACTGGAGTCTGCATCGCCTGCTACACTTTGATTGATGGCTTGGGCGCAAGGCAGGCTGGATCGGTTATTGGTTTTGCGGTTTGTCTGACGATCGGCGACGGCATTCTGACGTTTCTGATCGCATCGATCTGGAAGGCTGAAGCCATAAAGCGAATTGTCAGCACGAACCTTGCACCGGCGATGCTTGCGGGTGGAATGCAGATCGGCGCTTATTGGATCGTCATATGGGCTTTGGCCCATGCGCCGCTCGGAATGGTATCAGCGTTACGCGAGACCAGCGTTCTCTTTGCGGCTCTGATCTCGACTTTCATTCTGAAAGAAGGTTTTGGCGTCTGGCGCTTCGTATCGGCCGGCCTAATCGCCTGTGGTATCGGCTTGACGCGCTATAAGCCCTAGCGCTCTGCAGCAGGAGGTCAGCGCGACTCGGCGGCTGGCTTGCGGTCGCACGACCAGAGACGTTGACGCTCTCTGCCACCCCGTCGTCGGGATTGGTGAAGGTGGGCCCTTGAAGGCTCGTCAAGATGCGCTGGCACCAACGGAGCCTTCGATAGCAGTTCGATGAGCCCAGTGTAATCGGCGTAGCCGATGGATACTGTGGCCAGGTCACCGGCTGCGCCGGGCCGGGTAGGGACAACGCAGTCCTTTTCTACGCCACGGCCACCTTCTCTTCGCCCGACCTGCCACCCCTCTTTCACAGGACCCCTCAGGTTAGCCACAACTTCTCCCGAGGATGCCGTTCGGCGTGCGACCCTGACTTGCGAAAGCGGCTTCTTCGACGCTCTCGATGTGCGGCGCCTGGGGCTCGGCATGCTGATGCTGACGGTGATCGTGGCACTGCTGGTGCGGCCTTACTGGGCACTCCTCGGCCTGCCGCTCGTTCCAAACCAAAGAGTCACGCCACCGAGCCCGGATCGGTGTTGGCGCCGCACACCAGCGTGGCAACCCTCTCGCCCGCCGCCGGCCTGTAGGCGCCGGCCATCAGTGCGGCGAGGCCGGCCGCACCGGCAGGTTCGGCCACGACACGCAGCTCGTCCCACAGCGCCCGCTGCGCCGCGCGGACAACGTCGTCGCTCACCAGCACCGATTGGCGCACCAGCTTCTGCGCCACTTCGAAGTTGGGCGTGCCGATCCGGCTGGCGCCCAGCGCGTCGGCAGCGATACCGGAAATCTTCACCTCGACCGGCCGGCCGGCCTTCAGCGCCTCGTGCAGCGTCGGCGTGCCCTCGGTCTCGACGGCCACGATCCTGGTCGCCGCGCCAATGGCCGCGGCACAGCCGGCGATCAGGCCGCCACCGCCCACCGCCACCAGCAGAGTGTCGAACCTGGCCTGGTCGGCGAATTCCAGTGCCACGCTGCCGGCGCCGGCGAACACCACCTCGTCTTCATAGGCCGGCACGATCAGCGCGCCGGTCTCGGCCGCGCGCTTCTCCGATGCCGCCCGCGCCTCGGCATAGACGGCGCCGATCTGGTGCACGACGGCACCGTAGCTTTTCAGCCGCGCGACCTTGGCGCGCGCGGCGATGGTGGGGACGAAGATCTCGGCCTTGTGGCCCAGTGCCCGGGCGGCATAGGCGGCGGCCGCGCCATGATTGCCACCCGAGGCCGCGACGATCCCGGCGGCCGGGACCTTCGAGGCCAGCAGCTTGTGGAAGGCGCCGCGGCCCTTGAACGAGCCGCTGAGCTGCAGCGACTCGAGCTTCAACGCCAGCGGTGCGCCACCGCCCAGCGACCCGGCTGTGAGTTCGATCGTCGGCGTGCGGCGGACATGCGAGCGGATCAGGTCCCAGGCGGCCTCGACTTCTTTTCGGGAGATCATGGAAGTGCTGTCCTCATCTCATTCTTCGGCCGCAATAGCGCTTTCGAATTCACACATCTCGTCAGACGTTGCTTTCCCGCCCAACCTCATGCTGAGGAGCGCCCGTTGGGGGCGGCCTCGAAGCATTGGCAACAGACCATGCGCTCGTTCCCATGCTTCGAGACGGCCCTTCGGGCCTCCTCAGCATGAGGTTGCTGTTGGATCAGCAATGGCGCCGCCCGACAAGACGAGGGTCACTTACGGCAGACCGTTACGTGGCGCAGGTAGTGGTCGAATTCCGGCGTCTGCGCCCGCGGGTCCTTGGCCTCCTCGTCGTAACGCCGGAGCCGCACCGCCTCGGCGTGAAACGGGTTGGCGCGGAAGGCCTCAAGCTCGTCGGCCGACATCAACCCGCCCTGCAGCGCGAGGCTGCGCACCGAGTCGGGCGCCAGTTTGCCGAAATAATCCGACTCGACAGTGCAGAGGTAGCGCTTGGCCGCGACATGCAGGCGGACCGGCTCGCTGACCTCCGGGCCGAAGCGTTCGCCCAGCCACTTCGCTCCCAGCTCCTCGTGC
>CALDNT010000087.1 GCA_937915145.1 uncultured Reyranella sp. | reverse complement strand
CAGCATCGCGAAGATCTGGCCGACGATGTTGCCTTGGAACACCGAGAACGCCACCAGGTTGATATTGACCGCGAGCAGCATCAGTTCGACGCACATCAGGATGACAATGACATTCTTGCGGTTGAGGAAGATGCCCAGGATCCCGAAGGTGAACAGTATCGCGGCGACGGTCAGGTAGTGGCCAAGCCCGATCGTCATTGCACGCCTCCCCGCGTCGGCACCTTGACCACGGTCATCACCTCTTCCTTCGGCCGGTAGAGCTGTTCGCTCACTTTTTGGCGGCGAACGCCCGGACGGGTACGCAAAGTGAGGACGATGGCGCCGATCATGGCGACCAGCAGGACAAGACCCGCCACCTGGAAGAGATAGAAGTACTGGGTATAGAGGACTTGGCCGATGGCCCGCGTATTTTCGATGGCCGGTACCTGCGGGCCCTGCGAATTCAGCGCCGTCATGGTGGTCGAGCCGGCACCAAGCACACCGAGGCCAAGCAGAACCTCGGCTAACAACACCGCACCAATCATGGCGCCGACCGGCATGTACTTGAGGAACCCTTCGCGCAGTTCGACGAGATTGATGTCGAGCATCATCACCACGAACAGGAACAGTACCGCCACGGCACCGACATAAACGATGACGAGGATCATCGCGATGAACTCGGCACCGATCAGCACGAACAAGGCCGCGGCATTGAAGAAGGCGAGGATCAGGAACAACACCGAATAGACCGGATTGCGCGAGACCACGACCATTGCGCCCGATGCGACGACCACCGCCGCAAAGACGTAGAAGGCCAGAGCCTGAAGCAGCATGTTCTCTCCTCCCCTTCGCCCGGCTCAGCGATACGCCGAGTCGGCGTGGAGGTTGGCCGCGATCAGGCTTTCCCAACGGTCGCCGTTCGCGAGCAGCTTGTCCTTATTGTACATCAACTCCTCGCGAGTCTCGGTCGAGAACTCGAAGTTCGGCCCTTCGACGATGGCATCGACCGGACAGGCTTCCTGGCAGAAGCCGCAGTAGATGCACTTCGTCATGTCGATGTCGTAACGCGTCGTCCGCCGGCTGCCGTCATCCCGCGGCTCGGCTTCGATCGTAATCGCCTGCGCCGGGCAGATCGCCTCGCAGAGCTTGCAGGCGATGCAGCGTTCTTCGCCGTTAGGATAGCGCCGCAACACGTGCTCTCCGCGAAACCGCGGGCTGAGCGGTCCCTTCTCGTGCGGATAGTTCAGCGTCACCTTCGGCTTGAACATGTACTTAAGTGTCAGCGCAAAGCCCGATATCACCTCGGTGAGCAGGAAGGCGCGCGCGGTACGGTCGAGAGAGGCCATTCTGCGATCTCCCTAGGACTTTGGAAGCCAGCCGCCGAACTGCAGAACGGCGGCGGTGAGGACGACCCAACCGAGCGACACCGGCAGGAATACTTTCCAGCCCAGGCGCATCAGTTGATCGTAGCGGTAACGAGGCAGCGTACCCTTCGTCCAGCTGAACACGAACAGCAGGAACGCGATCTTGAGCGCAAACCAGACGACTCCCGGGATCAACGTGAACGGAGCGTAGGGGATCGGCGACAACCAACCACCCAGGAACAATACCGCTCCCAAAGCCGACAACAGGATCATGTTGGCGTACTCGCCAAGGAAGAACAGCCCGAAGGTCATTGCGGAGTATTCGGTGTGGAACCCCGCGACCAGCTCGGCTTCGGACATCGGTAGATCGAACGGCGTGCGATTGGTCTCGGCCAGCGCCGAGACGAAGAAGATCACGAACATCGGTAGAAGAGGCAGGAAGTACCAGCGCCAGAACCAGCCCCGCTGCGCTTCGACCACATCCGAAAGATTGAGCGAACCTACGCAGAGCAGAACCGTGATGAGCACGAAGCCGATCGACACTTCGTATGACACCATCTGGGCGGCCGAACGTAGCGCGCCCAGGAACGCATACTTCGAGTTCGATGCCCAGCCGGCGATGATGATGCCGTAAACACCAAGTGACGAAATTGCGAACAGATAGAGAATCCCGACGTTGATGTCAGCGATCACCCAGCCGTCATCGAACGGCACCACCGCCCATGCGACCAGCGCCGTCATGAAGGTAATCATTGGCGCGATGATAAAGAGTACCGAGTTCGCGCTCGATGGAATGATGGTTTCCTTCAGGACCAGCTTCAGGCCGTCGGCGAAGGGCTGAAGCAATCCGAACGGCCCGACCACGTTGGGGCCGCGCCGGAGCTGGATCGCCGCCCAGACCTTGCGATCGACGTAGGTCATGTAGGCCACGGCAACCAGCAGCGGCACCGTGACCGCCAGGCACTGGGCAAAGATAACAATGCCTTGCCCCAGCCAATTGGTCGTGAAGAAGTCGATAAGATCGGCGGTCATGCCCTACTCCGCCGCCATGAGCTGGACGCGCGACGCTGTGCAATCCGCCATCGTCCGCGATGCGCGACTGATCGGACAGGTCATGTAGAAATTGGCAACGGGTGAGACGAACGGCGCATCGGATACCGCGCCGCCCTTTCCGAACTCGCCCCAGGCGCCGGCCGCTTGCCGGTCTAAAACGGCGAAGCTCGGATTGACCGCCACGAGACGCGCACGGACCTGCTCGAGCGAGTCGTAAGGCAGAGTTTTTTCCAGCCGTTCCGAGAGTGCACGCAGGACGGCCCAGTCCTGACGCGCATCACCGGGCGGATATCCCGCACGTTGGCCGAGCTGCACTCGGCCTTCGGTGTTCACATAGGTGCCCGGCTTCTCCGTGTACGCCGCCCCCGGCAGGACCACGTCGGCACGATGCGCACCTGCATCGCCATGATGGCCTTGATAGATCACGAACGCCTTGCCGAGCCGCCCCATATCGAGCTCATCTGCGGCCAACAGATAGACCACGTCGATCTCGCGCTTTTCACACCCGGCGAGGATGCCGGCCACGTCGCGACCGCCCTCGCCCGGCACGAGACCGAGATCGAGGCCGGCAACGCGCGCCGCTGCCGTATGCAGAACCGCAAAGCCATTCCAGTCGGCACGAACGGCCTTCAGTTGTTCTGCCAGGTCCCGGGCCAGGGCCAGAACGGCGGCACCATCTGCACGTGCCAGGGCACCCATGCCCACAACGATCAACGGATGCTTCGCGGCCTTCAACTTCTCGAGGAAACCGAGTTTGCCATCGACAAGGTCGCGCAGGGTTGCCGGCCCGGCGCCGAGGCGCTCGGCCGGATAGGTCAGGTCGGCTGCGGGGCCGATGGTGGCGATGACGCAATGTCCCGAGAGATAGCGCTTGCGCAGGCGCGCATTCAGCACTGGCGACTCACGGCGCGGATCGCTTCCGATCAGAAGGATCGCATCGGCTTTGTCGATCCCGTGGACCCCGGCATTGAAGATATAGCTGCCACGTACGCCGGCTTCGAGTTTCGCGCCGTCCTGCCGACAATCCACACTGGGCGAACCCAATGCCGTCATCAGGTCTTTCAGGGCGACCATAGATTCGGCATCGCACTGGTCGCCGGTGATCGCCGCGACCTTGGTACCATCGAGTCCTTTCAATTTGGCTTCGATCGCACCGAACGCCTCATCCCATGTCGCCTCGACAAGTTTGCCGCCTCGTCGGACATAGGGCCGATCCAGGCGCTGGTGGCGCAGGCCATCGATGGCGTGACGTGTCTTGTCGGAGATCCACTCCTCGTTCACCTCGTCATTGAGGCGCGGGAGCACGCGCATGACCTGCGCACCGCGCGTATCGATGCGGATATTGGATCCAAGCGCGTCCATTACATCGACCGACTCGGTCTTGCTGAGTTCCCACGAGCGTGCCTCGAAGGCATAGGGCTTCGACGTCAGGGCGCCGACCGGGCAAAGATCGACGAGGTTTCCGGCGAGTTCGGTGCTGAGTGCATGCTCGACGTAGGTCGTGACTTCCATACTCTCGCCGCGTCCCGTCGCGCCGAGTTCCTCAACGCCCGCCACTTCGGTAGCGAAGCGGATACAGCGCGTGCAGTGGATGCAACGGTTCATCGACGTCTTGACCAGCGGACCGAGTTCCTTGTCCGGCACCGCGCGCTTGTTTTCATGGAAGCGGCTGCGGTCGAAGCCGTAGCCCATCGCCTGGTCCTGCAGGTCGCATTCGCCGCCCTGGTCGCAGATCGGGCAATCGAGCGGATGGTTGATCAACAGGAATTCCATCACGCCGTTGCGCGCCTTCTGCACCATCGGCGTCTGGGTGAAAATTTCCTGCTTGTCTGCGACCGGCAACGCACAGCTTGCCTGCGGCTTGGGCGGTCCCGGCTTGATCTCGACCAGGCACATCCGGCAATTTCCGGCAATCGACAGCCGCTCATGGTAGCAAAAGCGCGGGATCTCGATGCCCGCAAGCTCGCAGGCCTGCAGGACCGTGATGCCGGCCGGCACCTCCATTTCGACGCCGTCGATCTTTACCTTGGGCATTGCCTGCTCCCCGCCCCTACTCGGCCGCCAGTTTTTCGGTGCGCGCGCGGATGCGGCGCTCCATCTCGGGCCGGAAATGACGGATCAGTCCCTGAATCGGCCAGGCTGCGGCATCGCCCAGCGCGCAAATCGTGTGCCCCTCGACCTGCCGGGTGACCTCCTCCAGGGCATCGATCTCCTCGATGCGCGCATTGCCCGTCACCATGCGCTCCATGACGCGCCACATCCATCCCGTACCTTCGCGGCACGGTGTGCACTGCCCGCAACTTTCGTGCTTGTAGAAGTAGCTGAGTCGCGCAATCGCTTTCACCAGGTCAGTGGACTTGTCCATGACGATGACCGCGGCCGTACCGAGACCGGATTTCTGGTCGCGCAGCGAATCGAAGTCCATCAGGACGGTATCGCAGATCGATTTCGGCAGCAGCGGCACCGAGGCGCCGCCCGGGATCACTGCCAGCAGATTGTCCCAACCGCCACGCACGCCGCCGGCATGGCGATCGATCAGCTCACGCAGCGGGATGCCCATTTCCTCTTCGACATTGCAGGGCTTGTTCACATGGCCCGAGATGCAAAAGAGTTTGGTACCGGTGTTGTTCGGCCGGCCAATGCCTGCGAACCAAGCCGCTCCCCGGCGCAGGATGGTGGGCGCCACGGCGATTGATTCGACATTGTTAACGGTCGACGGGCAGCCGTAGAGCCCCGCGCCGGCAGGGAACGGCGGCTTCAATCGCGGCATGCCCTTCTTGCCCTCAAGGCTCTCCAGCAACGCTGTTTCCTCGCCGCATATATAGGCGCCGGCGCCACGATGGACGTAGAGGTCGAAATCCCAGCCCGAGCCGCAGGCATTCTTGCCGAGCAGGCCGGCTTCATAGGCTTCGCGGATGGCGGCGATGAGGTTCTGGGCCTCGTTGTAGAACTCGCCGCGCACGTAAATGTAGCCCGCGTTCGCCCGCATGGCGAAGCCCGCGACCAGACAACCTTCGATGAAGAGATGTGGATCGTGCCGCAGGATATCGCGATCCTTGCAGGTACCGGGCTCCGACTCGTCGGCGTTGACGATCAGATAGTGCGGCCGGTCCTTCACTTCCTTTGGCATGAAGGACCATTTGAGGCCGGTCGGGAATCCGGCGCCACCGCGACCGCGCAGGCCCGACTTCTTCATCTCGTCGATGATGCCGTCGGGGCCCCTGTCGAGGATGGCTTTGGTATTGTCCCAGGCGCCACGCGCACGCGCACCGGCCAGATGCCAGTCATGGGCGCCGTAGAGATTGGTGAAGATTCGGTCCTTGTCGCTGAGCATCGCCCTACTCGCTCCTCAGCGTCGTGGCGCCACCGACCGGCGCCGATGTCTGCCGGTCGACCTGGGGACCGGGCTTCGGCGTCTCGCCACGCCGGAAGGCGTCCAGCACCTTGTTGATCGAGGCCTCGTCGAGGTCCTCGTAGAAATCGTCGTTAATCTGGACGACGGGCGCGTTCACGCAGCCACCAAGGCACTCGACTTCCTGCACGCTGAAGGTCTCGCCGTCGGCCGCATGCTGGCACGCCTTCATCACCGCTTCCGAGCCGCGCAGCCAGCACGGCGTCGTGGTGCAGACCTGCAGCAGGTACTTCCCGCGGGGCTTGAGCTGGAACATCGTATAGAAGGTCGCGATCTCGTAGACTCGGATCGGCGCCATATCGAGGAGCTTGGCGACCTCGTCCATCGCTACCCGTGGCAGCCAACCCTGCTGGCGCTGCGCGAGGTCGAGCACAGCGATCACGGCACTGGCCTGGCGGCCCGGCGGATAGTTCGCCACCAGCGCCTTTGCCTTGGCCAGGTACTCCGGCGTGAAGGCGAAGTGCTCGACCTTCGGCACGTCCTTGGGATCGGCGGTGATCATCGCCATCTCATCGTCTCCTAGCGATCGATCTCGCCGAACACGATGTCGAGCGAGCCGATGTTCGCCGACATGTCGGCGAGCTGGTGGCCTTTCGTCATCATCTCCAACGCCTGTAGGTGCGGAAATCCCGGTGCCCGGATCTTGCAGCGGTACGGTTTGTTGGTGCCGTCGGACACGAGATAGACGCCGAACTCTCCCTTCGGCGCCTCGACTGCCGTGTAGGTCTCGCCCGCCGGCACTTTGTAGCCTTCGGTATAGAGCTTGAAATGATGGATCAACGCCTCCATCGAGCCCTTCATCTCGCCGCGACGCGGCGGCGAGATCTTGCGGTCGTCGACCCTTACCGGGCCGCCGACCACGCGCAGCGCCGCGATGCACTGCTCCATGATACGGACGCTCTGGTACATTTCCTCGACGCGCACCAGGTAGCGGGCAAAGCAATCCCCGGTCTTGCCGACCGGGATGTCGAAATCCATGCGGTCGTAGACGTCGTAGGGCTGCGATTTGCGCAGATCCCAGGGAATGCCCGACGCGCGGATCAACGGCCCCGAGAAAGCCCAGTCGAGCGCCTGTTCTCGCGATACGACGCCGATGTCGACGGTGCGCTGGCGAAAGATACGATTGTCGTTAAGCAGGTCCTCAATGTCCTTGAGAAAGGGGTGGAACTGCTTGATCCATCCGTCCATGGAATCGAGCATGCCATCGGGCAGGTCCTGATGTACGCCGCCCGGCCGGAAGTACGCCGCATGCATGCGCGAGCCACTGACCTGTTCGTAGTACTCCATCAGGAGTTCGCGTTGCTCGAAACCCCACAGCGGCGGCGTCAGTGCGCCGGTGTCCATCGCGAACGTTGTCACGTTCAGCAAATGATTGAGAATGCGGGTAATTTCGGCAAACAACACCCGAATATATTGGCCGCGTTCGGGCACGGTGATGCCCAGCAGCTTCTCGACCGCGAGGGCGTAAGCGTGCTCCTGGCACATCGGCGATACGTAATCGAGCCGGTCGAAGTACGGTACCGCCTGCAGGTAGCTCTTGTACTCGATCAACTTCTCGGTGCCGCGATGCAACAGGCCGATATGGGGATCGCAGCGCTCGACGATCTCGCCGTCCATCTCGACGACCAGGCGCAAAACGCCGTGAGCCGCCGGATGCTGCGGCCCGAAATTCATCGTCAGTGTCTTGATTTCGACATCGGACATGTCAGTTCGCCCCGGTCTTTCCCTGGGCTTTCTCGTCACCCGGCAAGGCCTGCCGTGCACCTTCCCATGGGCTGAGAAAGTCGAAACGACGGAACTCCTGCGCGAGCTTCACTGGCTCATAGACAACACGCTTCTGCACGTCGTCCCAGCGCAGCTCGACGAAACCGGTGAGCGGGAAATCCTTGCGCAACGGATGCCCCTCGAAGCCGTAGTCGGTGAGAATACGCCGGAGGTCGGGATGATCCGAGAACCACACCCCGTACAGATCATAGGTCTCGCGCTCGAACCAGCCTGCGGCGTTGAACACGGGTGCTGCCGAAGGAACCGGCGTCGACTCGTCGGTTGCCACCTTGATCCGTATCCGCTGGTTGTTAACCAGGCTGAGCAGATTGTAGACGACATCGAAACGCTTCGCGCGTTCCGGCCAATCGACGCCGCAGATGTCGATCAACTGCTTGAACAGGCACTTGGGATCGTCGCGCAGGAACACCAGCAACGGCAGCAGTTTGCCGGCCGCGCATTCCAGCATCAACTCACCGAGACGAACATGACACGCGGTCACCGCGCCCGCCGTCTCCTGGGCGATGTGATCGCCGAGTTCCTTGAGTTCCTGGTCCATCAACGCACCAGCGTTCCGGTGCGGCGGATCTTCTTCTGGAGTTGCAGGATGCCGTAGAGCAGTGCCTCGGCGGTCGGCGGGCAACCCGGAACATAGACATCGACCGGGACAATGCGATCACAGCCCCGCACGACGGAGTAGCTGTAATGATAGTAACCTCCGCCGTTGGCGCAGGATCCCATCGAGATCACATAACGCGGCTCGGCCATCTGGTCGTAGACCTTGCGCAAAGCCGGCGCCATCTTGTTGGTGAGCGTGCCCGCCACAATCATCACATCGGCGGCGCGTGGGCTCGGCATCGGTGCAAAGCCAAAGCGATCGAGGTCGTAGCGGCTCATCCAGGCGTGAATCATTTCAACGCCGCAGCAGGCAAGCCCGAAAGTCAGCCCCCACATCGAGCCGGTACGGGCCCAGGTGATCAGCTTGTCGAGATGGGCCACGACAAAACCCTTGTCGGCCAATTCGTCGTTCAAGGCCCGCGACAGCGCCGCCTCAGCGGCGG
>CALDNT010000086.1 GCA_937915145.1 uncultured Reyranella sp. | reverse complement strand
CGATGCAGGAAGCCGGTGTCCGCCTGATGGCTCGGCCGCAGCTTGGCCGGGATATCTTCGTGCGCGGCCAACCTGAAGGCGTGGTCGTGGTCCGCCGCGCGGTTTGGGACGTGAAACTCTACGATTTGCTGCATGCCTATGGCACGCAGGTGCGGCCGAAGGATGCCGACACCTATCAGATCGAACCCATGCAGTTCTTTTCGGTCGAGGAAGCCGCCGAGCGGCTCGGCCGCATGCTGGGCATCGCCATCGACTGGCAGTCGCTCGAAGCCTTCCTGCCCGCCGGGCTTACCGATCCGGCGCGGCGACGCTCTGCGGTTGCCGCGACTTTCGTGGCCGGTCTGCAACTCGCCAAAGATGGCCAGATCGAGCTGCGCCAGGCCGAACGATTCGGTCCCATCCAACTTCGCAAGCGTACCGAGCAACGGTGACGGTCCAGCCCATGTCAGAGAATAGTTCCGAAACCGTGACAGATGTCGTTTCCCCCGACCATGCCCAGCATCTTCGGTTGCTGGAGGCGCTGGTGTTCGCCGGTACCCAGGCGCTGAACGAGTCCGAACTGGCCGAGCGACTGCCCAACGACGCCGACGTCAAGCGGTTGCTGGCGGATCTTGCCGAGCTCTATGCCGGGCGTGGCGTGAACCTGGTGCCGGTGGCTGGCGGCTACGCCTTCCGCACCGCGCCCGACCTGTCGGAGAAGCTCAGGATCGAACGACCGGTGACGCGCAAACTGTCGCGGGCGGCGATCGAGACTCTTGCCATCATCGCCTATCACCAGCCGGCGACGCGGGCGGAGATCGAGCAGGTGCGCGGCGTCGGTCTCAGCAAGGGTACGCTCGACCTGCTGTTCGAGCAGAACTGGATCAAGCCGGTCGGTCGCCGCAGGGCGCCGGGCAAGCCCGTCACCTGGGGGACGACCGAGTTCTTCCTCGAGCATTTCGGCTTGCCCAGCCTCGACGAACTGCCTGGACAAGAGGAATTGAAGGCCGCCGGTCTCCTGGACCCGCGCTCGCAGCCCCCGATATTCCGTCCGGACGAGCCGGATCTGCCGCTCGAACCGGGCGAGGACGAAGCCGACGAGCCTCTTTCCGCCGACGAACCCGGCCGCTGAGCCCCAATACGGCCTCATTCAATCAGTTGCCGTGTCTTCGGCTGCGGTGCCATAATCAACCGACGCTGATCGCAAACGTTTTTGGGAGCATTTTCATATGGGTAGCTTCAGCGTATGGCACTGGCTCATCGTGCTGGCCGTGGTGCTGCTGCTGTTCGGCGGTCGCGGCAAGATCTCGCAGCTCATGGGCGACTTCGGAAAAGGCCTCAACGCCTTTAAAAAAGGCGTCGGAGCTGCAACCGACGAGGCGCCGCAGGCCCAGCAGCCGGGCGATGCCGCCAAGCCGATCTCGGCGCAGACCACGACCGCGCCATCTGGGACCCCGGCGGGCGACCAGGCCCGTCAGGACACTGCCGCCAAGGTCTGACGGGGCCGGCGGTCGCAACAAGTCACGCCGAGATGTGAACGCCGATGTTCGGTATCGATAGTCCCGAGTTATTGGTGATCGCGATCGTGGCGCTCGTCGTCATCGGTCCCAAAGAGCTGCCGAATCTGCTGCGCGGCTGGGGCAAGTGGATGGCCAAGATGCGTGGCATGGCATCGGAATTCCGCGGTCATGTCGACGAAATGGTCCGCCAGTCCGATCTCGACGAGGTGAAGAAGCAGTTCGACGCCGTGCCCGGCCTCGATCTGCAGTCGCTCGATCCGACCAAGCAAATCAAGAGCATGATCCAGGAAGGCGTCACTGAGGGCGAGCAGGCCCTGGGCGAAGCGAAAAGTGCGTTCGACAATCCGCTCGCCGAGCCGGAGTCCGCGCCCCAGATCGCGGCCGAAGCCGCGCCGGTATTGAGTGAGCCCGCGCCCGAGGCGGCTGTCGTGGATGCCGACGCCGCGCCTGCGGTCGAGCCCGTCGCGCCGGTACCCGCCGAACCGGCGCCGCCGAAGTCTGCGGCTGTCGGCTAGTATGCCAATTAGCGCTTTGAATTAAGGCGCAAAGGGCGGCATAACGCGCCACCCCCAATGTCGGGAATCAGGCGGCAAAGCAGACCGTGACCCAGGCGCACGACGGACCCGAAGACGACAAGGCGATGCCGCTGCTCGATCACCTGATCGAGCTGCGCAAGCGGCTGATCTATGCCCTGGTCGGGTTCTTCCTGGTCTTCTTCGTCACATTCTATTTCGCCAAGCCGATTTTCTCGTTCCTGATCCAGCCGGCGCTGTCCGACGGCTACAAGGTCATCGTCCTCGACATCTTCGAGTTCTTCTTCGTCACGGTGAAACTGTCGGCCTTCGTGGCGCTGATCGTGGGCTTTCCGCTGATCGCGGTGCAGATCTGGCTGTTCGTGGCGCCCGGCCTTTATCGGCACGAGAAGCGTGCCTTTGTGCCCTTCCTGGTCGCCACGCCGTTCATGTTCTATGCCGGCTGCGCGCTCATGTACTATGTCGTGCTGCCCTACGTGATCAATTTCATGCTCACGGTCTACGCGCCACCCGACATCGAAAAGACGCTGCGCTCCTCGGACTATCTCGAACGCATCCTGCAGCTCGTCTTTGCCTTCGGCTTCGCCTTCGAGGTGCCGGTGCTGCTGACCCTGCTGGTCCAGGTCGGCATCGTCTCCACCGAAGGCCTGCGGTCCAAGCGCCGCTACGCCATCGTGGTGGCCTTCGTCGTCGCCGCCGTCCTGGCGCCGCCGGACGTGATCAGTCAGATCGCCCTCGCGATCGCGCTGATGGCCTTCTATGAAGCCAGCATCCTGATCGGGCGCTGGATCGAGAAAAAGCGCGAGGCTGCGGACAAGAAGGCCGAAGCCGATGAGTTGAAGGCCGAGGAAGCCGAAAAGAAGGCCGAGGAAGACGGGAATGCCGGAGACATGCCGAAGGATCCAGCGAGCTAAGCCATGCACGACATACGTTTCATCCGCGAAAGCCCCGGCGCCTTCGATGCAGGCCTGAAGAAGCGTGGCCTGGCGCCGTTGTCGGCAGAACTTCTGGAGATTGACAGGCTTCGACGCGCCGCGATCTCCGGCAGCGAGGGGTTGCAGGCGAAGCGCAAGGCGCTGAGCCAGCAGATCGGCATCGCCAAGCGCAAGGGCGAGCCGGCCGACGCCGCCATGGCCGAGGTCGCATCGCTGGAGGAAGCACTCAAGAAGGGCGAAGCCGACGCCGCGCGCCTCGACGAGCAACTGACGCACCGGCTCGAGGTGCTGCCCAACTTGCCGCTGGACGATGTGCCTGAGGGCGCCGACGAGCACGACAACGTCGAGATCCGCCGGCACGGGAACCAGCGCAATTTCAGCTTTCCGCCCAAGGACCATGTGGCGCTGGGCGAGGCCACCGGCGAGATGGATTTTGCCTCGGCGGTTAGGATCTCAGGGTCGCGTTTCGTGTTCCTGAAGGCGCATCTGGCACGGCTGGAACGGGCGCTGGCGCAGTTCATGCTCGACCTGCACACCACCGAAGGCGGCTACACCGAGGTCAATCCGCCGCTGCTGGTGCGCGACAATGCGGCCTACGGCGTCGGTCAGCTGCCGAAGTTCGCCGAGGACATGTTCCATACCGACAACGGCTACTGGCTGGTGCCGACCGCCGAGGTGCCGCTCACCAACCTGGTGAACGACACGGTTCTGGACGAGGCGGCGCTGCCGCTGCGCTTCACCGCCTTCACGCCGTGCTTCCGCTCCGAAGCGGGTGCCGCCGGCAAGGACACCCGCGGACTGATCCGCCTCCACCAGTTTCCCAAGGTCGAGCTGGTCAGCGTCACCACGCCCGAGCAGTCGGCTGCCGAGCACGAGCGCATGACCGGCCAGGCCGAGGAAGTGCTGAAGCGTCTGGGTCTGCCGTTTCGCACCATCGTGCTGTGCGGCGGCGACATGGGACCGGCGTCGCGCAAGACCTACGACATCGAGGTCTGGCTGCCCGGCCAGAACGCCTATCGCGAGATTTCAAGCTGCTCGAACTGCGGCGACTATCAGGCCCGCCGCATGGGCGCGCGGTACCGGCCGAAGGAAGGCAAGGGCACGCGCTTCCTCCATACGCTGAACGGTTCGGCCCTTGCTGTCGGTCGCACCCTGGTCGCCGTGCTGGAGAATTATCAGAACGAGGATGGCTCGGTGACGGTTCCCGAGGCGCTGCGTTCCTATATGGGCGGACTTCAGTCGATCCCGGCGCCGGCTGCGAAGAAATGAAACCGGTCGACCTCGCCAAGGCCCGCATTCTCGTCACCAACGACGACGGCATTCATGCGCCCGGCTTGGAAGCGCTGATCGAGATTGCCGACCAGCTTTCGAGCGACGTCTGGGTGGTGGCGCCGGAGGTCAACCAGAGCGGTGCCGGCCACTCGCTGTCGCTGTCGCGTCCGATCCGCGCGCGCGAAGTCAGCGAAGCCAAGTTCGCCCTCGAGGGCACGCCGACCGACTGCGTGCTGTTCGCCGTCAAGCATCTGCTCAAGGACCGCAAACCCGATATCGTGCTGTCGGGAGTCAACCGCGGCACCAACATGGCCGACGACGTGACCTACTCCGGCACCATTGCGGCCGCCATGGAAGGCTGCCTGCTCGGCCTCAGGTCGATTGCCTTCAGCCAGGCCTACACCCACGACCATCCGGTGAAGTGGGGCACTGCGACCCATCACGGCGCCGCCGTGGCGCGGCGTGTGCTCGGTGCCGAATGGCCGCGCAACGTGCTGGTCAACATCAATTTTCCCGATGCGGTCTCGGCCTCGGTCAAGGGGGTGCGGGTCACGCACCAGGGCACGCGCGGCTTCGGCGGTCACATCATCGAGCGCAAGGATCCGCGCGGCGGTACCTACTACTGGATCGGCTACCAGCCGCAGGACGGCGAGATCGACGAAGCAAGCGACATCGCCGCCATCCGGTCCGGCCACATCTCCGTGACGCCGCTGCATCTCGATCTCACGCACGAAGCCATGCGCCGTCGGTTGCGCGCCGAGTTCGAGTCCGCTCCCTCCGAGGCAGACTAGGGCGGGCGGGCGCCGTGAACGTCGCGGCCATGCAGCGCCTGCTCGCCGAGTTGCGCAATTCCGGCATTTCGGATGACAACGTGCTGGCGGCGATCGCCGCCGTCGACCGCGAACGGTTTGTATCCTCGCCCTTCGTCGAGCGCGCCTGGGAGAACACGGCGCTGCCGATCGCCTTCGGCCAGACCATCAGCCAGCCGCTGGTCGTCGCCGCCATGACCGAAGCGTTACGCGTCGGCCCGCGCATGAAAGTGCTCGAGATCGGCACCGGCTCGGGCTATCAGGCGGCCGTGCTGGCCAAGCTGGCGCGGCGCGTCTATTCGATCGAGCGCTACAAGCCGCTGTCGAAGGAGGCCGAGCGGCTGCTGCTCGATCTGCGCATCCACAATGTCGTGTGCGACATCGGCGACGGCAGCAAGGGCTGGCCGGGCCAGGCGCCGTTCGACCGGATCATCGTCACCGCCGCCGCCGACGAGCGACCGCAGGCCCTGATCGAACAACTCGCCATGGGCGGCATCCTGATCGTACCGGTCGGGCGCGATCCCACCGCCCAGGTCGTCGAGCGCATCGTCAAGACCGAGAGTGGGCTGCAGCGCGACACTCTGATGCCGGTCCGCTTCGTGCCCCTGGTCGCCGGGGCCCTGCCGGTCCTCGGCCAGGGGTAAAATTCGGCCCGATTGCGTCCCCGGAAATCGTCATCGGCCCGATTCCCGCCGGAATCGTGATGCAGTAAAATGAGCCTATGAAAAATGCCCCTCGTTCCCCCTCACGATGGGCCGGCTGGTCGCGCACGCTGTCTCTGGCAGTGGCGTTATCGGCCGTGCTCGGTGCCTGCACATCGGTCATGGGAGCCCGCGAGGGCACCATGGAATATCCAGGATCCGGCGCTGGTCCCAACGCCGTTCCGGTCTATGTCGTCAAAGACAAGGACACCGTCGAAAGCCTGTCGCAGCGCTACGGCGTGCCGGTCCAGACGATCGTCGACCGCAACAAGCTGCAGCAGCCCTACAAGCTCAAGCCCGGCCAGAACCTGCAAATGCCTGGCGCCAGGTTTGTCGCCGATTCCGTGCCTGGTGCGGCGACGCCCGCCAGCGCCCCGGGCCCGGTCAAGCGCGAGTCCCTGCCGCCGCCGCCCGGCCAGGGCGATCCGCCACGGTCCGCCGCTCCGGCCGGCCAGCCGACTCCGCTCAGCCCGGCCGCCGAGACCGTCACCGTGCCGGCAACACCGCCGCCACGGTTCGTCTGGCCGGTGGACGGCAAGGTGGTGTCCAATTACGGCACTGCCGGTGGCCAGAAGAACGACGGCATCGACATCCAGGCGACCAAGGGCGAGGCGGTGAAGGCCGCCGACTCGGGCACGGTCGTCTATGCCGGAAGCGAAGTGCGCGGCATGGGCAACCTCGTTCTGGTCAGCCACAGCGGCGGCTACATTACCGCCTATGCCAACAATGAGGCGTTGCTGGTGAAGAAGGGCGACGCGGTGAAGAAAGGCCAGTCCATCGCCAAGGCCGATGCAAAGCTGCACTTCGAAGTCCGCCGCAACAACAAGACCATCGATCCGTTGACGGTCCTGCCGAAAAACTAGGGGTCTGAATGACTCAGACTACCTTGCCGTCGAGCTTGTAGACGCCCTTGCGGTCCTCGATCTCCAGAACCCAGAGATCGGGGTCGCGGGCCACCTGGCGGGCGATGTAGGCGTCGGCCTCGGCCTCCGGTACGGGCTTCGGCCCGGTTCCCCGGCTCCACGCCGGCTCGTCATCGAGCGTGCTGGCCTGGGTGTAGACCGTGACGCCGTCGTCGAAGCGGTTGATCTTGACCAGCACCGTGCCGGCGTCGGGATCTCCCAGCCGCACCACGGTGGCCGGAATGAAGGCGCGGTCGCACAGCCGCACCTGCGCGTTCACCCATAGTCCGGTCGTCAGCCCCATCACCATTCAGGCAAGTCTACGCCAACGCATCGTCGAGACCATCGAAGATCGCGCGTGCGCCACGCCAGCGGAATTTTACGCAGGCGACGGGCAGGGCGGCGACCGCCGGGTCGCGATCGACGAGCGTCGCCGGCGCCACCAGGACCGGCCGCACGCCGGACCCGCCACGCACCGCGGCAAGCGACAGCGACCCCACGGCCTGGGCAAGCCCATCGGCCTGGTCGTCGGTGACCACGGCGAACAGCGGCTGTGGGCGGGCGCCACGCAGGGACAAAAAGATCGGCGGCGCCGAACAGGCCGCGCCTGGCCAGTTCCTCGTGCAAGGCCATGTCGACCAGCAGGCGGTCGCATGCCTGTGCCGGCGAACCGGCCTGTGGCGGCTCGATGCAAAGTCAGGCGCACGCCGCGTGCGGGTACGCCCTTCAGCGCGCCCTGCAGGCGCCTGATGGCACGATCGATCCGCCTCGGTTCCCCCGCGGCCCGCAGCATGCGCGATCCTGGCGTTACCGGTTGTGCTTGCCCATCGGGACAGGTTCGGCCATGACACCGGCCCACCAAAAATATGACCGATGGCTGACCCCCCCCTTCTCGCGCTGAGCGGCATCCGCTTCCACCTCGGCGACCAGACCATTCTGGATGGCGTCGATCTCGGCATCGCGCCGGGTGAGCGCCTGTCGCTGGTCGGCCGCAATGGCGCGGGCAAGTCGACCCTGCTGCGAATCCTCGCGGGCCAGCCGATTTTCGACGGCGGCACGCGCTTCGCCCAGCCCGGCGCCACCATCGCCACGCTGCCGCAGGAACCGGATTTCGCCGGTCATGCGACCGTTGCCGACTATGTCGCCTCCGGGCTCGCCGATTCTCTGGGCCCGTCCGACTATCGCGTCGCCGCCATTCTCGAGGAGATGAAGCTCGACGGCGACCGCGAACCGGGCGGGCTGTCGGGTGGCGAGGTGCGCCGCGCGGCGCTGGCGCGCGTGCTGGTGGGCGAACCCGACGTGATGCTGCTCGACGAACCGACCAACCATCTCGACCTGCCGACGATCGAATGGCTGGAGGACAAGCTCTCGAAATGGCGCGGCGCCTATGTGCTGGTGAGCCACGACCGTCGCTTCCTCACCACGCTGTCGCGTGCCGTGCTGTGGCTCGATCGCGGCATCGTGCGCCGCCTCGATCGCGGCTACGGCGAGTTCGAGGCCTGGTCGACCGACATCGTCGAACGCGAGGCCACCGAACGGCACAAGCTCGACCGGCTGATCGAGCGCGAGACCGAATGGGCGGGCAAGAGCATCCGAGCCCGCCGCACGCGGAACGAAGGCCGGCTCAGGGCCTTGAATGCGCTCCGCCAGCAGCGCCGCGACCAGATCGGCCCGGTCGGCCGCGCCACCATCGAGGCCGGCTCGGCCGAGGCCTCCGGCGCGCTGGTCGTCACCGCGCACAACATTTTGAAGCGCTGGGGCGACAAGGTCATCGTCGAGGATTTCTCGACGCGTATCTTTCGCAAGAACCGCATCGGCCTGATCGGCCCCAACGGCGCCGGCAAGACGACGCTGCTCAAGATGCTGATGGGTGAACTCGCGCCCGACGCCGGCACGGTGAAGCTCGGCGCCAACCTGCTGCCGGTGGTGATCGACCAGCGCCGCATCGGCCTCGATCCCGACAAGACGCCGTGGGAAGTTCTCGCCGACCGCAACGACCATGTGCTGGTGCGCGGCCATCCCACCCATGTGATGACCTACCTGCGCGAATATCTCTTCCGCGACGAGCAGGCGCGCCAGCCCGTGCGCACGCTGTCGGGCGGCGAGCGCAACCGCCTGTTGCTGGCCAAGGCGCTGGCCGCACCCTCCAACATGATCGTACTCGACGAGCCGACCAATGACCTCGACGCCGACACGCTGGACCTACTGCAGGAGGCGCTGGCCGATTACGACGGCACCGTCCTGCTGGTGAGCCACGACCGCGATTTCCTCGACCGGCTGGTAACCTCGACCATCGTCCTGGAAGGCGACGGCACGGCGATCGAATATGCCGGCGGCTACAGCGACTACGTGAGCCAGCGCGGCCCGCGCGTCGAGCCCACCGGCGTCACGCCCTCGCGCGCCAGGTCGAAGCCGGTCTCGCCGGGACGCGAGACCAAGGCCCGCCTCGGCTACAAGCGTGAGCGCGCCCTGATCGAGCTGCCCAGGAAGATCGACGCCTTGCGGGCCGAGATGGCGACCATCAACGAGGCCCTGGCCGATCCCGGCCTCTACAGCCGGGATCCCAAAGGCTTCGCCGCCAAGAGCGCCCGCCTCGGCGCCGCCCAGGCCGAGATCGACGCCGCCGAAACCGAGTGGCTGGAGCTCGAGATGCTGCGTGAGGAACTGACGAGGGCTGGTTGACGACGCAGGGCCTGTCCGCTACCCCCTCGCCATCCCCGAAGGTTCCGCAAACAGTGCCCGATTCAGCCGTTCTTCCCGATTCCGACGCCCGCCTCGCCGGCCATCCCGCCGGCTTGAGGCGGACGTTTGCCATCATTTCCCATCCCGACGCCGGCAAGACGACGCTCACTGAAAAGCTGCTGCTGTTCGGCGGCGCCATCCATGTAGCGGGTGCCGTCAAGGCGCGCGGCGATGCCAGGCGGGCGCGGTCGGACTGGATGAAGATCGAGCAGCAGCGCGGCATCTCGGTCACCACCTCGGTGATGCATTTCGAGTATGGCGGCGCGGTCTTCAACCTGCTCGACACGCCGGGCCACGAGGATTTCAGCGAGGACACCTATCGCACGCTGACCGCCGTCGATTCGGCGGTCATGGTGATCGACGCCGCCAAGGGCATCGAGGCGCGCACCCGCAAGCTGTTCGAGATCTGCCGCCTGCGCGACGTGCCGATCATCACCTTCATCAACAAGATGGACCGCGAGTCCAAGGACCCGATCGAACTGCTGGACGAGGTCGCCTCGACCCTGGCGCTCGACGTCACGCCGATGAGCTGGCCGCTGGGCTCGGGCCGGAACTTCAAGGGCACCTACGATCTCGCCAACAATCGCATGCTGGTGTTCGACTCGGTCGATCGCAACCGTATCGGCGAGCTGATCGAGAACTACACCATTACCGACCCCAAGCTCGCCGAGGATGTCGAACTGGTGCGCGCGGGCTATCCCGCCTTCGATATCGAGTCCTACCGTGCCGGCCATCTGACGCCGGTGTTCTTCGGCAGCGCCTACAACAATTTCGGCGTGCGCGAGCTGCTCGATGCGCTGGCGAGCTGGGCGCCGCCGCCCCGGCCGCAGCCGGCCGAGCCGCGGCCCATCGAGCCGACCGAGCCAAGGGTCTCGGGCTTCGTGTTCAAGGTCCAGGCCAACATGGATCCCAACCACCGCGACCGCATCGCCTTCCTCAGGCTGTGCAGCGGCAAGTTCAAGCGCGGCATGAAGCTGACGCAGATGGGCACCGGCAAGGTGCTGTCGGTCAATTCGCCGATCCTGTTCTTTGCCCGCGAGCGCGAGATCGTGGACGAAGCGTGGCCCGGCGACATCATCGGCATTCCCAACCACGGCGTGCTCCGGGTCGGCGATACGCTGACCGAGGGCGAGCAGATCAAGATCGTCGGCATCCCCAACTTCGCGCCGGAAATCCTGCGCCGGGTGCGGCTGGAGGATCCGATGAAGTCCAAGCAGCTCCGGCGCGCCCTGGAAGACCTGGCGGAAGAGGGTGTCACCCAGGTGTTCCGCCGCGTCATCGGCGGCGATCACATCGTGGGCGTGGTCGGCGAACTGCAGCTCGACGTGCTGAAGACCCGCGTCGAGGCCGAGTATTCGGTTATGATCGACCTCGAACCGGCACCGTTCGAGACCGCGCGCTGGATCTCGGCGGCGACCAAGGCCGATCTCGAGACCTTCATGTCGGCCAATCGCGGCGGCATGTCGGAAGACCGCGACGGCTCGCCGGTGTTCCTGGCGCGCAACGCCTGGGAACTGGGCTACATCGTCGAGAAGAGCCCCGGGATCAAGTTCGCCGACATCCGCGAGCGCGCCTGACCGTGAGCGGGGAGGCGGCCCGCCGGGAGCCGGAGACGCCGCCGGGCTGGCGCCAGCGACTGCACGAAGAGGAGATGAACGGCTTCGCCTTCGCCTTCAAGGCACGCAGCATTGCGCTGGGCGTCGTCGTCCTCTGGGTGATCCTGTCCTCGTCCCTGACCCGCCTGCCGCTCCTGCTGGCCGCGACGGCGGCCTTCTTTCTGGTGGGGTGGCTTGCCTATCGCAGCCGCGCCAGCCGGCACATGCTGGCGATCCAGGCGGTCTGTGCCCTGGTCGACGTCACCATCATCGTGCTGGCCAGCCATCTGCCCGAGGACGACTGGCACGAGTGGGCCCTGCAGAGCTGGATGCGGCGGTCGGCCTTTCTTTATCTCGTGGCCTATGTCGCCAGCAGTGCGCTTACCTTCTCGGTCAAGGTCGTGCTGATGTCCGGCGTGGCGTCGATGCTCGGCCTGATCGCCTCGTTCGGCTTCGTCCTCTACTCCGCCCGGCATGTCGACTCGTTCAACGGCTTCATCGCCGACGGCGCCTACGACCTGTTGCGCCAGCTCATCGTCGTGCAGGGCGTCGAGCCGGGAATCTTCATGGTCAACCAGTTCGTGCTGCTTGCCGTTACGATCGGCCTGATCGCCGGTGCGATCTGGCGGGCGCGGCGCCATGTCGAACGGGCCGTCCGGGCTGAAGCCCAGCGCGGCAACCTTGGCCGCTATTTCTCTCCCAACGTGGCCGAGCGGCTGGCCCACGACGTGGGCGCGCTCGACGCCGGCCGGGCGCAAAGCGCCGCGGTGCTGTTCGTCGATGCCGTCGGTTCGGTGCGCCGCATGGAAACCCTGGCGCCCGAGGAGGTCATCGACGCCGTCCGCTCCTTCCACAGGCGGATCGTGCCGATCATCTTTCGTCACGACGGATCGATCGACAAGTTCCTGGGCGACGGCCTCATGGCGGTGTTCGGTGCGCCCGAGAAGACGCCGCATGATGCGCGCGACGCCGTCCTGTGTGCCGTCGAGATGCTCGACGTCGTCGACCGCTGGCGGGCCGGGCGCATCGCGCGCGACGAGGACGCGACGACTGTCGGGATCGGCATCCATTATGGGCCGGTGATCCAGGGCAATGTCGGCATTGCCGACAGGCTGGAGTTCACCACCCTGGGCGACACCGTGAATCTCGCCAGCCGGCTCGAACGCATGACGCGCGAGCATGGCGTCGGAATCCTGCTGAGCCGCGAGGCGATGGTGGCGGCGGAGAAATCCGGCCCGTTGCCCCAGGAAATCAGGAGCCGATGCCGCGACCTCGGCGTGCTGCCGATCGCCGGGCACGATGCGCCCGTTCATGTCATCGCCATCGACCGGCTGGTGGGGGCATGAGCATCGTCCACGTCGAACGCCACCCGCAACGCCGGGGAGTTCCGGGCGACACCGGCGTTCCCACCCATATTCCTCCGCCGTCTCGGGGGGATATCTTTCCGTCTAAGCCTTTTTCTCCGTGACGGGCGTCGTGACTTTGTCGGCCCGCAGCTTCGCCAGCGCATCGGCCTTGATGCCCAGCAACTCGCCCAGCACCGCATCCGTATGCTGGCCCAGCGTCGGTGCCGGCGAGCGAATCTCCGACTTGCCGCCAGTGTGCAGGCGAATGGCCGAGATCGGCACGCGGGTCTTGCCGCGGCGTGGGTGGTCGGTGTCGACCCAGAATCCGCGCGCCTCGAGATGGGGATCGGTCGACACCTCGCGTGCCGTCTTCACCGGCGCGCAGGGTACGTGCGCCTCGTTGAGGAGTTTTAGCACTTCGGCCTTCGAGCGCGTCAGCGTCCAGGCCGACACAATGTCGTCCACCTCCGTCATGCGCTTGGCCCGGCCTACCGTGCTGGACAGGCCTGGGTCATCGAGCAACTCGGGACGACCCAGCATGCGGCACATCGAATGCCAGTGCCGCTCGGCGGCGGTGAAGATCGCCACATAACCATCGGCGCACGGGTAGGTGTTGTACGGCGCCATGGCGAGCGCGGGATGCCTGTTGCCGGTGCGGTCCGGCACGCTGGTATCGCCGTCCATGACGGCGCCCATGGCCGAGGCGAGCGAAGTTACCGCCGCTTCATGCATGGCCACCTCGACTCTCTGGCCCTTGCCGGTTCGCTCGCGCTGGACCAGCGCCCCCAGGATGCCGGCACAGAGATGGATGCCGGCCAGGAAGTCGCAGACGGCCGCACCCGCCTTGGTCGGCGGTCCGTCGGCATCGCCGGTGGCGTTGGTGATGCCGCTCATCGCCTGGACGGTGACGTCCATGGCGGGAAGATCTCGATAGGGCCCGTCGAGACCGAAGCCCGAGCTGCCGCCATAGACCAGGCGCGGGTTGAGCTTGCTCAGCACGTCCCAGCCGATTCCCAGCCGGTCCATGACGCCGGCGGCGAAGTTCTCGATCAGCACATCGGCCTGGGCGACGAGTTCGAGGAAGATTTCCTTGCCGCGCGGCTGCTTGAGGTCGAGCACCACCGACTCCTTGTTGGAGTTCAGCATGACCAGGGGCCAGGGCTCGACCTCGCGCTTGCGGCGGCGCACGACGTCGCCCTCCGGCGGCTCGATCTTGAGCACGCGGGCGCCCATGAATCCAAGCTGCAGCCCGCAGTAGGGTCCGTTGTAGATCTGCCCGAGATCGAGGACGAGCATCCCTTCCAGTGGTCGCTGAATGGGCGAGGGGCTGACAGTCATGGCTGGTTTCTCCGCATGTGCGACCGCGACCTTATCCTGAATGCCAGGGCCGTGGAGATCGGAAGCGCGTCTCGCCGTGCGAAGCGGAAGGGAGGCTCGTATGCGGGAGCGGAATGTGCTTTAGGGTTTCGTCATGAACACCATCAGGCACATCGATCCCGGGCCGCGCCTCAGCGAGGCGACGATCCACGGCGGTCGCATCCATTGCTCCGGCATGATCCCTGAAGACACGTCGCAGGACCTCTCGGGTCAGGTGAAGCAGGCGCTGGCGGAGATCGATGCGCTGCTGGCCAGGGGCGGCAGCGACAAGACGAAGATCCTGAGCGCCGTGATCTGGCTGGCCGACATCGCCGACTTTGCGGCGATGAACGCAGTTTGGGACGCTTGGGTCGTGCCCGGCCAGGCGCCGGCCCGTGCCACCGTCGAGGCGCGCTTGGCCGACCCCAAAATGAAGGTCGAAATCATGGTCGTCGCGGCGCTCTAGCGTCTGCTAAGGTCGCCGCCGCATTCACGGAGGAGAGAAGAAATGAGCATCAAGCGAGTCAATGCAGGCGCGCGCATGAGCAGCGCCGTCGTCCACGGCGACACGGTCTATCTTGCCGGCCTCACCGCCGACGACGCCAAGGCCGATGTGAAGGGCCAGACCAAGCAGATCCTCGACAAGATCGACAAGTTCCTGGCCGAAGCCGGCACCGACAAGTCGAAGATCCTGTCGGCCAACATCTGGCTGACCGACATCGGCACCTGGAGCCAGATGAACGAGGTATGGGACGCCTGGGTATCACCCGGCAACGCCCCGGCCCGCGCCACCGTCGAGGCCAAGCTCGCCAACCCGGCGCTCAAGGTCGAGATCATGGTGCAGGCGGCCAAGTAAGGTTCGACTGCTTTAACGGGAAAGGGCCGGCAATCGCCGGCCCTTTGCTTTTTGGACCGCGAGCCTCCTCAGGGCAGGGTAACCCGAGGAGGCCCGCAGTCTGCTGACTAGGCCGTAGACTCATAAGCGCGCAGCCACAACCGCAACGAGGCGAGCTGGACCATGGCGATAAAATTGGCGGCGAGCTTGTCATTGCGTGTCGGCGATTTGCCCATCATGCACCTGTCCTGACTTCAGGCCGAGCCTGGCCGGGAGGACCTGTGCGTCGACAATGATATGGATCTTGGCCGAAAGCCCGCCGCGTGATCGACCGAGACAATGATCTCCCTCCCCTTCGCCGATCATCCATGAATTGGGCGCGCGCGTGAACGGTCCTTGGCGATGTTCTGCGACCCGTGACAAGACCGCAAGATCGGTCGAGCGCGCCATGCCTGCGTGCGCTTAGCTGGTGCTGCCACGGAGGACGGAACGATGAAGGCGGCGCTTCAAAACTACCATGCTCGGATGCAGCGGGTGCTGGATCACATAGGCCGGCATTTGGACGATGATCTGGACCTGGACGCGCTGAGCGGGGTTGCGGCCTTCTCGAAATACCATTTCCACCGGCAGTTCACGGCGACCTTCGGTCTGTCCGTAAATCGCTATGTCCAGCTCGTCCGCATGAAGCGCGCTTCATATCTGTTGGCTTACAGGGACGATCAAAGTGTCACAGACATAGCGATGGATGCCGGCTACGACGCACCGGATTCCTTCGCCCGCGCCTTTCGGCAACGGTTCGGACAATCGCCTTCGTCGTTCCGGAAATCTCCCAATTGGGAGCCGTGGCTTGCGGCCTTCGGGCCTCTCGACAACGCGAGGAGCAAGCTCATGCAGAAGTCTTTTACCGCTGACGACGTGACGATTCGCGATGTGCCCCCCACGCCGGTGGCGATCATGGAGCATCGCGGCGACCCGGCGACGATCGGCACTACCATTCAGCGGTTCATCGCGTGGCGAAAGGTCGCTGGCCTGCACCCCAAGACAAGTCCTACCTTCAATGTCTGGCGTTCCGAGCGGCGGCCAGCGTCGCCGGCCAGTTATAGCATGGACCTTTGCGTCGGGACCGACCAACCGATCGAGACGAACGGCGAGCAGATCAAAGCCGGCGAAATCCCCGGCGGACGCTGCGCCGTGCTGCGCGTCGTCGGCAATACCGACAATCTGGAACCTGCCGCGCTCTACCTTTATCGCGAGTGGCTTCCGGCCAGCGGCGAGGAAGCACGCGACTTCCCCCTATATTGCCAGCGGTTAAGCTTCTTCCCGGAGGTGCCGGAGCATGAGACGGTCGCAGAACTGTTTTTGCCGCTGAAATAGCGCCCTCTGTCGGCGGCCCGTCCCTTCCGATCGCAAAAACGGACAGGCCGCTATTCGCCCAGTCTCGGTCTTTATGGGTTAACGGCCTAATTAATCGGCCCCATGATCTTGCCCGGGTTCATGATGTTGTCCGGGTCGAGTGCCTTCTTGATCGAGCGCATCAGCGACATCGCCTCGCCGTGCTCCTTGTAGAGGTACTTGATCTTGCCGATGCCGACGCCGTGCTCGCCGGTGCAGGTGCCGCCCAGATTCTGCGCCCGCGCGATCATGCGGTCGTTGAGGCCCTCGGCCCGCTTCAGGTAGGTCGGGTCGTCGGGGTTGACCATCATGGTGAGATGGAAATTGCCGTCGCCGACATGGCCCACGATCGGCGCGTAGAGTCCGTTGGCCACGACGTCCTTCTGGGTCTCGAGGATGCATTCGGCGAGGTTGGAGATCGGCACACAGACATCGGTTGCCCACATGCCCCAGCCGGGCTTGGCGGCCTTGGCGGCCCAGGCCGCGTCATGGCGGCCCTGCCACATCTTGCTGCGTTCCTCGGCCTGGCTGGTCCAGGCGAAGTCGCCACCGCCGTTTTCGGCGGCGAGCGCCTGCACCATCTCGGCCTGCTCCCTGGTGCCGGCCTCGGTGCCGTGGAACTCGAGCAGCAACAGGTTCTTGTTGGGCAGGCTGAGCTTGGAATACTTGTTCACGGTGTCGACCGTTTCGGTGTCCATTAACTCGATGCGCGCCACCGGGATGCCGGACTGGATGGTCTGGATCACGGTGTTGACCGCGCCTTCGAGGCTGTCGAAAGCACAGGTGGC
>CALDNT010000085.1 GCA_937915145.1 uncultured Reyranella sp. | reverse complement strand
CGTTCGCCGACGATCGGGTGTTCATCGAGAAGTACATCGAGGAACCGCGCCATATCGAGATCCAGCTCATCGCCGATGGACACGGCAACTGCATCTACCTCTGGGAGCGCGAGTGTTCGATCCAGCGCCGCCACCAGAAGGTGATCGAGGAGGCGCCGAGCCCGTTTCTCGACGCCAGGACGCGCAAGGCGATGGGCGAGCAGGCCGTTGCACTTGCCAAGGCCGTCAAATACAAGAGCGCCGGCACCGTCGAGTTCATCGTCGACAAGAACCGCAAGTTCTACTTCCTCGAAATGAACACCCGGCTGCAGGTCGAGCATCCGGTGACCGAACTGATCACCGGCCTCGATCTGGTCGAGCTGATGATCCGCGTGGCGGCCGGCGAGAAGCTGCCGTTTGCCCAGAAGGACGTGAAGCTGCAGGGCTGGGCGGTCGAGGCGCGGCTTTACGCCGAGGATCCGTTCCGCAATTTCCTGCCCTCGACGGGGCGGCTGGTGAAGTACCGCGAGCCTGCGGCCGGGCCCGA
The DNA here is from genome assembly GCA_937915145.1 of uncultured Reyranella sp. Lineage (GTDB taxonomy): Bacteria > Pseudomonadota > Alphaproteobacteria > Reyranellales > Reyranellaceae > Reyranella. Next base: position 16,178 of record CALDNT010000085.1, on the reverse strand, counting down.
CGTGCGCGTCGATACCGGCGTCTACGAAGGCGGCGAGATCTCGATGTTCTACGATCCGATGATCGCCAAACTCTGCACCTACGGAAAGGACCGCAATGCCGCGATCGCCCGCATGCGGCGTGCGCTCGACGAGTTCTATGTGCGCGGCGTGTCGCACAACGTGCCGTTCCTGGCGGCCCTGATGGCCCACCCGCGCTTCGTCGCCGGCAACCTGACGACCAACTTCATCGCTGAGGAATTCAAGGGCGGGTTTACCGCCGCGCATCTGCCGCCGCGCGATCCCGCGCTGCTGGCCGGCGTCGCCGCCGTGGTCGACCGCATTCATGTGCAACGCGCGGCGGCGGCACCGGGCAAGGTGGGAAACCATGTATCGCTGGTGCCGGGCAACGTCGTCGTGATGCTGAATCGCGAGCCGACAGCGCTCATCGTGACCGGCAGCGAGACGGCTTTTGCCGTCGAGGTCGACGGACGGCGCCTCGACATCGCCACGGAATGGACGCCGGGTGAGCCGCTGTTTCATGGCCGGGTCGATGGCGAGGTGATTGTCGTGCAGGTCGATGCCGTGGGGCCCGGCTGGCGTCTCATTCTCGAGGGCGGTCAGGCCGACGTGCTGGTCCTGACGCCGCGCCAGGCCGAGCTCTATGCGCTGATGCCGGTCAAGGCGGCGCCGGATACCTCGAAGTTCCTGTTGTCGCCAATGCCGGGCCTGCTTGCGTCCGTCGCGGTGTCCGAAGGCCAGGAGATCAAGGCAGGCGAGGCGCTGGCCGTGGTCGAGGCGATGAAGATGGAGAACGTCCTGCGCGCGGTGCGCGACGGCACGGTAAAGACCCTTCACGCCAAGGCGGGCGACAGCCTGCGCGTCGATCAGAAGATCATCGAATTCGCCTGAGCCCGATGGCGTTGCAGGCCCGCCTCGCGATCACCGGCAGGGTCCAGGGTGTGGGCTATCGCGACTGGGCGATGGCCACCGGCCGGCGGCTTGGCCTCAGCGGCTGGGTGCGCAATCGGAGCGACGGCTCGGTCGAGGCGCTGATCGTGGGCGAGGAGACTGCCGTCGGGACGATGATCGAGGCCTGCCGCCATGGCCCGACCATGGCCCGGGTCGACGCCGTCGACGTCGAACCGGTCGATCTTGATGTCCTGCCCCAGGGCTTTACGCAGCGGCCGACGGCCTGACGTCGGAGCCGAACACTTCGTCGAACGTTTCGGCCAGCGCCACGTCGAGATCGGCCAGGGTCACGGGCAGACCGAGATCGACCAGCGACGTCACGCCATGGTCGGCGATGCCGCAGGGCACGATGCCGTCGTAGTGGGAAAGGTCGGGCTCGACATTGATCGAGAGGCCGTGGAACGACACCCAATGGCGAATGCGCACGCCGATGGCGGCGATCTTGTCCTCGCGCGCCGTGCCGTCGGGCAGGCGCGGCCTGTCGGGGCGGACCACCCAGATGCCGACCCGTCCGGGCCGCCGTTCGGCCGTCACGTTGAAGCGAGCCAGAGCCCGGAGGGTCCATTCCTCGAGGTCCGACACGAAGCGGCGTACGTCCTGATGCCGCGCGCGGAGGTCGAGCATGACATAGACCACGCGCTGGCCCGGCCCATGGTAGGTATATTGGCCGCCACGCCCCGCGACATGCACGGCAAAGCGCGCCGGCTGCAGAAGGTCCTGAGCCTTCGAGCTGGTGCCGGCGGTGTAGAGCGGCGGATGCTCCAGTAGCCAGACAAGTTCCGGCGCGCGTCCGCCGCGAATATCGGCCACGCGGGCCTCCATGGCCGCCAGCGCCTCTGAATAGGGCACGGGACCGTCGGAAATGCGCCATTCCGGCTTGCTCATTGTGGCAAAATCGATGCTTCCGGCCTTTCGCGCAATAGCCGAGCGTCGCGCCTTGCCACTGGAGGGTCGATTTGGTATCCCCGCGCCCATCGAACCGGCGCGGCCATGGCGGAATTGGTAGACGCGCTAGCTTGAGGTGCTAGTGCCGCGAGGCGTGGAAGTTCGAGTCTTCTTGGCCGCACCAAACTCGCCGGTTCGAACGAAAAGGTGATACACAATTGCCGCCCTAGGGCGGCCCTTTTTGTTGATGCAGGCGGGAGACGAGCTTGGCGGATGAACTCACCGACGGCGCGCTCCGTTACCATCGCCTGCCGAGACCCGGCAAGATCGAGGTCGTGCCGATCAAGCCGCTGGCGACCCAGCGCGATCTGTCGCTGGCCTATTCGCCCGGCGTGGCAGCGGCCTGCCACGAGATCGTGCGCGACCCCGCGATGGCAGCCGAGCTCACGATCCGCGCCAATCTGGTGGCGGTAGTGACCAACGGCACGGCGGTGCTGGGCCTTGGCGCCATCGGCCCGCTGGCCGCCAAGCCGGTGATGGAGGGCAAGGGCGTCCTCTTCAAGAAATTCGCCGGTATCGACGTCTTCGACCTCGAGCTGGCCGAGAACGACCAGGAAAAGCTGGTCGAGATCGTCGCCGCACTGGAGCCGACCTTCGGCGGCATCAACCTCGAGGACATCAAGGCGCCGGAGTGCTTCTACGTCGAGCAGAAGCTGCGCGAGCGCATGTCGATCCCGGTGTTTCACGACGACCAGCACGGCACGGCGATCATCGTCGGCGCCGCCGTCCTCAACGGCCTGTCGCTGGTCGGCAAGGACATCGACAAGGTCAAGCTGGTGGTCTCCGGTGCCGGCGCCGCCGCGCTGTCGTGCCTGGGCGTGCTCGAGAAGCTCGGCCTGCCGCTGGACAATATCTGGGTCACCGACATCGCCGGCATGGTCTGGAAGGGACGCAACGAGCTGATGGACCCATGGAAGGAGCGCTATGCGCGCGACACGCCGGTCCGCACGCTGGCCGAAGTGATCGACGGCGCCGACGTCTTCCTCGGCTTGTCGGCGGCTGGCGTCCTCAAGCCGGACATGGTTGCGAAGATGGCCCCGAAGCCGCTGATCTACGCGCTGGCCAACCCCAATCCGGAGATCACGCCCGAGGAAGTGGCCGCCGTGCGCGACGATGCCATCATGGCGACGGGCCGCAGCGACTATCCCAACCAGGTCAACAACGTCCTTTGCTTCCCCTACATCTTCCGCGGCGCCCTCGACGTCGGTGCCAGAACCATCAACGACGAGATGAAGATCGCCTGCGTGAAGGCGCTGGCGGCGCTCGCCCGCAAGGAACCTTCGGAAGTCGTCGCCCGCGCCTTCGGTGAACACAGCGGCGGCTTCGGACCGACGCAGATCATTCCCAAGCCGTTCGATCCCCGCCTGATCGTCGAACTGGCGCCGGCCGTGGCCAAGGCGGCGATGGACAGCGGCGTCGCCACCCGTCCGATCGCCGACTTCGACGCCTATCGCCAGCAGCTCAGCCAGTTCGTCTTCAAGTCCGGCCTGGTGATGCGCCCGGTGTTCGAGCAGGCCCGGAGCGCGCCCAAGCGGGTGATCTTCAGCGCCGGCGAGGACGACCGTGTGCTGCGCGCCGTGCAGGCGGTGCTGGACGAGGGAATTGCCCAGCCGATCCTGATCGGGCGCCCCGAGATCGTGCGCCGCCGGGCCGAGCGGCTGGGGTTGCGGTTCCGGCCCGGCGTCGACGTCGAGCTGGTCGATCCGTCGAGCGATCCGCGCTACGACCGCTACTGGGGCGCCTATCACGAATTGATGGAGCGGCGTGGCGTCACCGAACCGACGGCCCGCAACCTCGTGCGCTCCAGTCCGACGCTGATTGCGGCACTGGCCGTCGTGCTGGGCGATGCCGACGCCATGATTGCCGGCGCCTATGGCCGCTTCCGCACTCATTTCAACCACGTACGCGACGTGATCGGCACCCGCGAGGGCGTCAGGCACATGGCCGGCCTCAGCCTGCTGGTCATGCCGACGCGCTCGCTGTTCATCGCCGATACCTACGTCAACGACGATCCCGATGTCGAAGCCGTGGTCGCCATTACCCTGCTGGCGGCCGACGAGGTGCTGCGGTTCGGCATCCAGCCCAAGGTAGCGCTTCTGTCTCATTCCAGTTTCGGCAGTTCCGATCACCCCTCGGCACGCAAGATGGCGGCGGCGGTCAAACTGTTGCACGAACGTGCGCCGACCCTCGAGGTCGACGGCGAAATGCACGGCGATGTCGCCCTCGACGTCGACATCCGCGCCAATGTCTTTCCGCGGTCTCGCCTCAAGCAGGCTGCAAACCTAGTTGTCTGCCCGTCGCTCGATGCCGCCAACATCGGCTTCAACCTGCTCAAGACCGCCGCCGATGGGCTGCATATCGGGCCGATGCTGCTCGGCACCGCATTGCCGGCGCATGTCCTGACGCCCTCGGTGACGGCCCGCGGCATACTCAACATGACGGCGCTCTCCGTCGTCGAGGCGCAACGCCATGCCGAGGCACGCGGATGAGCGTTGAGCCCGATGTTCTCGACGAAGTGACGCCCGATCTGATTCGCCGGATCGAGGACGCGCTCGCCGAGGATCGGGCCGGCGAGGTCAGGAGGCTTCTGGGCGATCTCAGCGCCCCCGGCCAGGCGTCGGTGCTCGAGCAGCTTTCCGATCCCGAGCGCGACAAGCTGGTCGGCGTCCTCGGACGCGATCTCGATCCCGAGGCGCTGATCGAGCTCAACGACGAAGTTCTCGAATCAGTCCTTGGGCAGCTCAACAGCAAGGACATCGCGGCCGCCGCCCACGAACTCGAATCCGACGATGCCGCGAGCATCCTCGAGGATCTGTCGGACAAGGAACTGAGGGAGGTCCTGGCGGAACTGCCGGCCAACGAGCGCGCCGATATCGAACATGCGCTCGCCTACCCGGAGGGGTCGGCCGGGCGCATGATGCAGCGTTCGCTGGTGCGTGTGCCCGACGGTTGGGCGATCGGCCAGGTCATCGATTATTGCCGCGAGGCTACCGACCTGCCGGACGACGTGTACGACATCTTCGTGGTCGATCTGGAAGGGCGCCTGCGCGGCTCCGTGCCACTGGGGCGCATGCTGCGGACCAAGCGGCCGGTGCCGATCCTCGACATCGTCGATCCGGATATTCCCTCGGTGCCGACGACGGCCGATCAGGCCGAAGTCGCGCATGTCTTCCGCGACTTCAATCTCGTGTCGTGCCCGGTGGTCGATGCGGAAGGGAGGCTGCAGGGCGTGATCATGGTCGACGACGTGGTCGACGTGATCGACGAGGAAGCCGAGGAGGACCTGCTGAAGATGGGCGGCGTCGGCGTCGACGACATGCACGCCGATGCGGTCCGCACCGCGCGACTGCGGGCCGTCTGGCTCACGGTGAATTTGGCCACCGCCGTGCTCGCCTCGCTGGTGATCGGCCAATTCGAGCACTCCATCGAGAAACTCGTGGTGCTGGCCGTCCTGATGCCGATCGTGGCGTCGATGGGCGGCAATGCCGGCACGCAGACGGTGACGGTGGCGGTGCGGGCCCTCGCCATGGGCGAGCTCACGGCGGCCAATGCATTGCGCTTCGTCGCCAAGGAAACCGTGGTGGGCGGCCTCAACGGCATGTTGTTCGCGCTCGTCATGGGTGCAGCCGTCGTCGCCTGGTATGGCGACTGGCAGCTGGGTGCCGTGATCGCAGCGGCGATGATCTGCAACCTGGTCGCGGCGGCGCTGGCGGGGACCTTGATCCCGCTCGGCCTGCAGAAGTTCGGCGTCGATCCGGCGGTGTCGTCGACGGTGTTCCTGACGACCGTGACCGACGTGATCGGCTTCGTCGCCTTCCTCGGTCTGGCGACATTGTTCTTGCTCTGACGGGGACCGGCAGGGCAGTTTTGGAGCGGCGTCCCGGTGGACTCGTGTTGGGCCCGGCGTCCGGATACCTCGAACCATAACAGGCTAGGCAGGATCATGATCCCCAACGCAATGCCCCCCTTCGATTTCGGCCTGGGCGAAACCGCCGACGCGATTCGCGAGCAGGTTCAACGCTTCGCCGCGGCCGAAGTGGCGCCGATCGCCGCCGAACTCGACAAGACCGACCGGTTCCCGCGCGAGCTGTGGCCGAAGATGGGCGAGCTCGGTCTCCATGGCATCACCATCGACGAGGAATTCGGCGGTTCCGGCCTTGGCTATCTCGAGCATGTGGTGGCGGTGGAGGAACTGAGCCGGGCCTCGGCGGCGGTGGGCCTGAGCTACGGCGCGCACTCCAACCTTTGCGTCAACCAGATCGGCCGCAACGGCAGCGACGAACAGAAGCGCCGCTTCTTGCCCAAACTGATTTCCGGCGAACACGTCGGCAGCCTTGCCATGAGCGAATCCGGTGCCGGCTCCGACGTCGTCTCGATGAAGCTGCGCGCCGACAAGAAGGGTGACCGCTACGTCCTCAACGGCACGAAGATGTGGATCACCAACAGTCCCGACGCGCAGGTGGTCGTGGTCTATGCCAAGACCGACCCTGGCGCCGGTCCGCGCGGCATCACGACCTTCATCGTCGAGACCGACCGCAAGGGATTCAAGGTGGCGCAGAAGCTCGACAAGATGGGCATGCGCGGCTCGTCGACCGGCGAACTGGTGTTCGAGGACTGCGAGATCCCTGAAGAAAACGTGCTCGGCCCGGTGGGCAAGGGCGTCAACATCCTGATGAGCGGCCTCGACTACGAGCGGGCGGTGCTGGCCGCCGGACCGCTCGGTATCATGCAATCGGCCATGGATATCGTGGTGCCCTATGTCCATGAACGCCAGCAGTTCGGCCAGCCGATCGGCACGTTCCAGCTCGTCCAGGGCAAGCTCGCCGACATGTACACGACGATGAATGCCTGCAAATCGTACGTCTACGCGGTCGCCAAGGCCTGCGATCGCGGCCAGACGACGCGCAAGGACTCGGCCGGCGCGATCCTCTATGCCGCCGAGAAAGCGACCCTGGTGGCGCTCGATGCCATTCAGCTTCTCGGCGGCAACGGCTACATCAACGACTATCCGACCGGCCGCCTGCTGCGCGACGCCAAACTCTACGAGATCGGTGCCGGTACCAGCGAGATCCGCCGCATGCTGATCGGCCGTGAACTGTTCGCCGAGTCGGCCTGACGAACGATTGTTGACCAGGCCGATGACGTTTCGTACACGGCGTGTATGGAAAGATTGACGTGCCACGATACCTGACAGAGCAGGACATCGCCGACTTCCGCGTCGAGCTGTGCCGGGTCGCGACCGAGCGGTTCTCCCGCTTCGGCTACGAAGGCGTCACCATGCGCCAGCTTGCCGAGGCGCTGGGGTGCAGTCCCAAGACGCCATACCGCTATTTCAAGGACAAGGCCGATATCCTGGCGACCGTGCGCGCCGATGCCTTTGCACGTTTTTCCAGTGCCCTGGAGAAAGCCGCCGCCGGCGGGGGCGGCCCGGTCGAGCGGGGCATGCGCGTCGGCGAGGCTTATTTGAAGTTCGCGCTCACCAACCCGCATGCTTATCGCATCATGTTCGAAATCGACCAGCCGGTCGACGGCAGCCACGCAGACCTCGCGCGCGAAGCGACCCGGGCACGCCAGTTCATCACCCGTTATTCCGAGGAGATGGCGGCGGCGGGGTTGATCGCCGTCGATCCCGCCCTGTTCGGTTGGTCGTTGTGGGCGGGCCTCCACGGTGTGGTGATGCTGCACCAGGCGGGCATGCTGCACGATGGTCCCGACTACGCGGCTCTGAGCAAATTCTACAGTACCCTGATGTTCAAGGGTGCTGCGACGCCGTCGCCGAAAGCGAGGAAGAAGCGATGAATGCGGGCGTCACGGCAGGCGAGCGTTTCCGCAGCTGGGTCGATATCCAGGCCAATGCCGCGCGGGCGGCCGGTGGGCTGGCGGCATGCGGGGTCGGCGAGAACGACTGTATCGCGCTGATGCTGCGCAACGACTTCGCCACCTTCGAGGTCAACATGGCGGCGAGCCAGCTCGGCGCCTACGCGGTGCCGATCAACTGGCACTTCACGCCGGAAGAGGCCGGCTACATCCTTGGCGATTGCGCCGCCAAGGTGCTGGTGGCGCACACCGACCTGCTGGCTCAGATCGCCGGCGGCGTACCCGAAGGCGTAAGAGTTTTCGCCGTGCCGACACCCGACGAGATCGCGGCTGCCTTTGGCGTGCCGGCGGAAAAGCGCGCGGTGCCCGCCGGTGCCGAACGCTGGGATGCCTTCGTGGCGGCGTCGGTGCCGCGCACGGCGCCGCCTGCGGCCGCGCGCGGTAGCATGATCTACACCTCCGGCACGACCGGCCGCCCGAAAGGCGTGCGCCGCCAGCCCAGCTCGCCCGAGCAGATGGCGGCAGCGGCGCAGGAAGCGGCGACCTTCTGGGGCCTCAAGGCCGATCCTGCGATCGTCACCCTGATGAATGGGCCGATGTATCACTCCGCGCCGGCGGCCTACGGCAATGCCAGCGCCCGGCTTGGCCTGCACATGGTGCTGCAGCCGCGCTTCGAGGCCGAGGACATGCTGCGGCTGATCGACCAATGCAAGATCAGCCACATGCACATCGTGCCGACCATGTTCGTGCGCCTGCTGCGCCTGCCGCAGGAGGTTCGCCAGCGCTACGACGTTTCCTCGCTGCGCTTCGTCAGTCACGGCGCCGCGCCCTGTGCGCCGGCGGTGAAGCGGCAGATGATCGAATGGTGGGGGCCGGTCATCAACGAATACTACGGCGCCACGGAGACCGGCGTCGTGGTCTGGCACGGCTCGGAGGAGGCGCTGCGCAAGCCGGGCACGGTGGGTCGTGTCGTTCCCGGCGGCATCCTGCGCATCGTCGACGAGCAGGGAAGGGACGTGAAGCAGGGCGAGGTCGGCGAGATCTACGTGCGCGGACCGCATCTGTCTGAGTTCACCTACAACAACGACGACGCCAAACGGCAGGAGATCTCGCTCGGCAACCTCGTCACCGTGGGCGACATCGGCTACCTCGACGGCGACGGCTTTCTCTTTCTATGCGATCGCAAGCGCGACATGATCATCTCGGGCGGCGTCAATATCTATCCGGCCGAGATCGAGTCGGTGCTGATCCAGATGCCCGGAGTACGTGACTGCGCCGTGTTCGGCATCCCGGATGAGGAGTTCGGCGAACATATCTGTGCCCATGTCGAGCCCATGGCCTCGGCTGCCCTCGACGCGGGCCAGGTTCGGGCTTATCTGGCGCAGCATCTGGCACGCTACAAGGTCCCAAAGGTCGTCGAGTTCAGCGCCGCACTTCCGCGTGAGGACTCGGGAAAGATCTTCAAACGCAAGCTGCGCGCCCCATATTGGGAAAAATCGGGGCGCAGCATCTGAGGAATCGATATGGCCGACGACGTCACGCTGTTCGGCAAGCTGAAAAGCAAGCTGATCGACAGCAAGCAGAAATGGGCCGCGGACGGCCGCCTGCTGACCGGCAAGACGGCGGCGCATTCGGTGCGCCTGCCACCCGGCCAGCGCAAGGTCGAGACCTGGCCGGTGCTGGATCTCGGCGTTCAGCCGGAGATTCCCACCCAGGCCTGGCGGCTGTTCGTCGACGGCGCGGTCGAGGCGCCCGTGACATGGAAGTGGGGCGAGTTCACCGATCTGCCCAAGACCCGGCTCACCAGCGACATCCACTGCGTGACCGCCTGGTCGCGCTACGATAACAAATGGGAGGGCGTGAGTGCCCGCGACCTGCTGGCCCTGGTCAAGCCCAAGGCCGAGGCCAGGCATGTCATCTTCCATTCCTACGACACCTACACGACCAACGTGCCGCTTGAGGATTTCGCGGCCGACGACGTCTTGCTGGCGTGGAGCTGGAACGGCGAGCCGATCAGTCGCGAGCACGGCGGGCCGCTCAGGGTAGTGGTCCCGAAGCTCTACTTCTGGAAGAGCGCCAAGTGGATCAAGCGCCTCGAATTCTCGGCGATCGACAAGCCCGGATTCTGGGAGGTGCGCGGCTATCACAACTACGGCGATCCGTGGCTGGAACAACGCTATGACGAGGAGCTCTGACATGCCGGCGCACGATTTCAACTTCATCACGATCGACGGCAAGCCGCTCGAGATGAAGTCCCTGGCCGGCAAGCCGGTGCTGGTGGTGAACGTCGCCTCCTTCTGCGGGTTCACGCCGCAATACGCCGAACTGCAGAAGCTGCACGACACCTACGGCCCGCGCGGGTTGGTCGTCCTGGGCGTGCCGTCGAACGACTTCGGCGCGCAGGAGCCCGGCACCGAGCCGGAGATCGCCAGGTTTTGCGAGTCGACCTGGGGCGTTACGTTTCCGCTGACCTCGAAGCAGAAGGTGATCGGGCCCGACGCACACGCGCTCTATCAATGGATCGCGGCTGAAGCCGGTGAGGGCGCGGCGCCGAAGTGGAACTTCCACAAGTATTTGGTCGGCAAGGATGGCGCGCTGCTGGGGGCATGGCCCAGCCGCGTCGCGCCCGGCTCAGCCGAGATCGTCTCGGCGATCGAAGCGGCGCTGTGATTTTTGACAGTTTCCGTAGGTTCTGGCAGCTTTTGTCGATAGCCTGACGCGTCTTGTGCCGGTTGATTGTGGCTCGCGTGGATTGTCAGGATACGGTTTCAAAAAAATGTCGCGATTCGCTTCCCATTCGCATCGGGAATCCTGATGGCGAATCAACGGCTTGGCGGAGAAAACCCCGCGCAGGATAGGAAGCCGAACTGAAGCGTCAGGCCGGCAGGGCGCAGCGAACGCTCTCGAACACGTCGTGGAACATCGCGGTCGTAAGACGGCCGGTGTTCGTGTTGTAGCGCGAGCAGTGATAGCTGTCGGCGAGCAGGAGGCCGTTGGGCAGCGTGTGCAGCCTGGCGTGAATGAAGGGATAGGCGCTTGCCGGCCTCACCGCGAGCGCGCGCAGGATCTGGTCGTGCGCGCCCTTGCCGAGAGCGACCAGCACGCGAAGCTTCGGCATGACCGCGATTTCGGCCTGGATGAACGGCCGGCACGCCGTGAACTCGGCGGGCAACGGCTTGTTCTCCGGCGGCAGGCAGCGCACGGCGTTGGCGATGCGGGCGTCGACCAACCGCAGCCCGTCGCCGGGATTGGCGCCATAAGTCCCTTCGGCGAAACCGAACCGGAGCAGCGTGGAATAGAGGAGGTCGCCGGCATAGTCGCCGGTGAAAGGGCGCCCGGTGCGGTTGGCGCCGCGCATGCCGGGGGCGAGGCCCACGATCAGCAGGCGCGCCTCCAGTTCGCCGAACGAGCGGACGGGCGCGTTCTTCCAGTCGGGGTGCAGCGCGCGAAGCTCGCTCAGGAACGCGGCGAGCCTGGGACAGCGCGGGCAGTCGAGCGGTGGCTCCTCGAAACCTGGCGCTGCCACCTGACTGTTTCTGCTAGGCCGAACGCATCAGCGTTTCGGACGGTGCGTCGTCGAGGTCGCCGTCTGCATCATGGCCGGTGAGCGTGGCCGCCACCGCGGGACGCGCCGTGCGCTCCGACGGGTTGCGGGCGATCAGCGGTGCCAGTTCGGCGAGTTCGACGAAGTCATCGGCCTGCCGGCGCAGCTCATCGGCCACCATCGGGGGAGCCGATTTGATGGTGCTGACCACGGAAACACGCAGGCCGCGGCGCTGTACGGCCTCCACCAGCCGGCGGAAGTCGCCATCGCCGGAGAACAGGATCACGTGGTCGAGGTGCTCGGCCATTTCGAGGACGTCGATGGCCAGTTCGATGTCCATGTTGCCCTTGATCTTGCGGCGCCCCATGGCATCGGTGAATTCCTTGGTCGGCTTGGTGACCATGGTGTAGCCATTGTAGTCCAGCCAGTCGATCAACGGCCGGATGGGCGAATACTCCTGATCTTCGACCAGCGCCGTGTAGTAGTAGGCACGAACCAGCCGGCCCTTGTCGCGAAAGACCTTCAGCAGGCGGCGGTAATCGATATCGAAACCGAGAGCGCGGGCGGCCGAGTAGAGATTGGCACCATCGATGAACAGAGCGACGCGCTCGTTCTCGTAAAAATTGCCTTTCATGGCGGTTATCCTTTTGAGAACAATATGCGCATAGGGAGCGAAAAAAATTATTTAGCAACGGGAGTTGAATAACCCATGTCTCTCCTGCCGCACCTTAACTTTAGGGCATTATCTCATTGATCACAAGGGGTTGGGGGCCATTGCTGGTGGAAAACACCACAAGAAGATCAATTTTCATAGGCGCCGGCGCAAATCTGGCCCACCCGACGTATGGTTGCCCTCGTGCGACATTGGAAGCGGCGTTGCGCGACCTCGGTCGAAAGGGCGTGCAGATTCACCGGGTCGCGCCTTGGTACCGTTCGGCGCCGGTGCCGGCCTCCGACCAGCCTTGGTACCTGAATACCGTGGCCGAGGTGGGCACCGATCTGTCCGCCGACCGGCTTCTGGCAGCCCTGCATGCCGTCGAGCAGGCCTTTGGGCGGGTCAGGACGGTCGCGAACGCGGCCCGCGCGATCGATCTGGATTTACTCGATTTCCGGGGGGAAATTGCCGGCGGCGGGCCGGGCCAGGCGATCCTGCCGCACCCCCGGCTGGCCGACCGGGCTTTCGTCCTGATGCCCCTGGCCGATCTCGCCCCCCGGTGGCGCCACCCGGTCACTGGTCAGCGCATCGAGGCTCTGCTGCAGGCCTTGCCCTCCGGCCAGTCAACGCAGCGGCTGTAGCCGCCTGGTTCTGCCCGGGCCCTGGCCGCTTGCCTTTTGATGAGGGGCGCGTATAACCCGCGGCTCCCGGGAAATCAGAGGTCGCTATGGCGCGCGTCACTGTCGAAGACTGCATTGTGCAGGTCCCTAACCGTTTCGAGCTTGTCCTGTTCGCTGCCCAGCGGGCGCGTGACATCTCGGCCGGCACCCAGATCACCGTTGATCGCGATCGCGACAAGAATCCGGTCGTGGCGCTGCGTGAGATCGCCGAAACGAAGCTCGACCAGGCCGTGCTCAAGGATTCGTTGATCTCCGGCATGCAGAAGCACGCCGACATCGACAAGCCCGAGGAGGTCAACGAGATGGCCGAACTCGAGCAGGAGCTGGCGGCGGCCCTGGCCCAGGGCGGTGCCGAAGCCGCCCAGCCGAAGGCCCTGCCGATGGCCGAGGAAGACGACGTCACGGAGTGAGCTGCGGCCAGGGTTGGCCTGGCGGTTTGCGCAATCGTCGTGGAGTAGACGCAATTCGCACCATATAGTGCGTGATTGCGATGATTCGTCAGTTTGAACTCGTTGAGCGCGTGCAGTCCTACGATCCCGAGGCGGACGAGGACGTGCTCAACCGCGCCTATGTGTACGGGCTGAAGCGGCACGGCAATCAGCTCCGTGCCTCGGGCGACCCGTACTTCTCCCATCCCGTCGAGGTGGCGGGAATCCTGGCCGAAATGCGGCTCGACACGGCCTCGATCGTCACCGGGCTGCTGCACGACACGCTGGAGGATACCGACGCCACCCGCGATGAAATCGCCGGTTTGTTCGGCGAGAACATCGCCCGGCTGGTCGACGGCGTCACCAAGCTGTCGCTGCTGGAGATCCAGTCGGAGAGCACCAAGGAAGCCGAGAATCTGCGCAAGCTTGTGCTGGCGATGTCGTCGGACATCCGGGTTCTCCTGGTGAAGCTCGCCGACCGTCTGCACAACATGCGGACCTTGCACCACATCAAGGAGCCGGCACGGCGCACGCGCATCGCCCGCGAGACCATGGATCTCTATGCGCCGCTTGCCTCGCGCATCGGAATGGAAGAGGTGAAGCGCGAACTCGAGGAACTGGCCTTTGCCGAACTCAATCCCGATGGCCGGGCGTCGGTGCAGGCCCGTCTCGGATACCTGCGCGAGCGCGGCGAGCGACTGGTGCCGCAAATCGACGCCGAGTTGGCCAAGACCCTGAAGGACGGCGGTCTCGAGGCGAAGATTTCAGGACGCGAGAAGACGCCCTATTCGATCTGGCGCAAGATGCAGACCAAGAACGTGTCGTTCGAGCAGCTCGCCGACATCATGGCCTTCCGCATCATCGTCGACGACATTTCGCAGTGCTACCAGGCGCTCGGCCTGTTGCATGGCCACTACCATGTGCTGCCGCAGCGCTTTAAGGATTACATCTCGGTCCCCAAGCCCAACGGCTACCGCTCGCTGCATACCGGCGTCATCGGACCGCTCGGGCAGCGTATCGAGATCCAGATCCGCACGGCGGAGATGCAGGACCAGGCCGAGCGCGGCGTCGCGGCGCACTGGATCTACAAGCAGGGCGGGCCTTCGACCGACGCACCGCAGTACGCGTGGCTGCGCAGCCTGATCGACATTCTCGACAAGGCTCCCAATGCCGAGGAGTTCCTCGAGCATACCAAGCTCGAGATGTTCCAGGATCAGGTTTTCTGTTTCACGCCCAAGGGCAAGCTGATCGCCCTGCCGCGCGGCGCCACTCCGATCGACTTTGCCTACGCGGTTCACTCCCAGATCGGCGACACCTGCGTCGGCGCCAAGATCAACGGCCGCATGGTGCCGCTGCGCACGCAGCTTTCCAACGGCGACCAGGTCGATATCGTCACCTCCAAGGCGCAGACGCCATCGCCGACGTGGGAGCGTTTCGTCGTCACCGGCAAGGCCAAGGCCGCGATCCGGCGCTTCATCCGTACCCGCCAGCGCGAGCAGTACATCCAGCTCGGCAAGTCGCTGCTCGACAAGACGTTTCACGAGGAAGGCTACGAGGCCACGGAAAAGGGGCTCGATGGCGTGCGGGCCAATTTCAAGCAGGCAACCACCGACGATCTGGTCGCCGCCGTCGGTGCGGGCCTGGTCGGTGCACGCGAAGTCCTGACCGCGGTCTTTCCGGGGCTCAAGCAGCAGCGGCCCGGCTCGCGAGCAGGCGGTGCCGACGTCGTGCCGATCTCGCGGGCACGCAACAAGGCTGCGAAGGCGGCGGAAAGCGGACGCGCCAAGGGCGAGGCCGGGCAGATCGCGATCCGCGGGCTGATCCCCGGCATGGCGGTGCATTTCGCCCGCTGCTGCCACCCGCTGCCGGGAGACCGTATCGTCGGCATCATTACGACGGGTAAGGGCGTGACCATACATACCATCGACTGCGCCACGCTCGAAAGCTTCTCCGAAGCACCCGAGCGTTGGATCGACGTCGGCTGGGATGCGGTCGGCGACGGTGCGGCGACCGCCTATACCGGCCGCCTCAAGATAACGGTTTCCAATCAGCCGGGCAGCCTGTCCAGCCTGTCGACAGTGATCGCCCGCCACGAGGGCAACATTTCAAACCTTCGCATCGTCAACCGTTCGATGGACTTCTTCGACATGGTGATCGACGTCGAGGTTGCCGATGCGAAGCATCTCGCCGACATCACCGCCGCCCTTCGCGCGACCCCGGCCATCAACGCCGTCGAACGCGCCCGAAACTGACTTTCTGCCCGCCACCTTTCTGAGAAAGTAACGCATGTCCGCGCCGTCCCGCCTGCGTCTTGGAGTGAACGTCGATCACGTGGCAACGGTGCGTAACGCGCGCGGCGGCCATCTGCCCGACCCGTTGCGGGCGGCCCGTCTCGCCGAAGCGGCCGGCGCCGACGGCATTACGGCGCACCTGCGCGAGGATCGCCGCCACATCGTCGATGACGACATCGCTGGGCTGATGCGAGATCTCAAGGTGCCGCTCAATTTCGAAATGGCAGCGACTTTGGAAATGCTCGACATCGCGCTGCGTCACCACCCTCACGCCGCCTGTATCGTGCCTGAAAAGCGCGAGGAGCGGACCACCGAGGGCGGCCTCGATGCCGCCGGCCAGCACAATCACCTGAAGCCGATGGTCGCGAAGCTTCGGGACGCGGGCATCCGCGTCTCGCTGTTCATCGAGGCCGATCCGCGCCAACTCGAGGCCGCGGTGGCGTTGGGGGCGCCGGTCGTCGAGCTGCACACCGGCCGCTACTGCGAACTCGACGGTGCTGCAAAGCAGGCCGAACTCAGACGGCTTCAGAAAGCGGCGGCGCTGTGTGCCCGGCTCGGGCTGGAATGCCATGCCGGCCACGGGTTGAGCTACGCCGACGTCGGGCCCGTGGCCGCGATCCCCGAAGTGCGCGAACTCAACATCGGCCACTTCCTGATCGGTGAGGCGATCTTTGTCGGTCTCGAACCGGCGATCCGCGAGATGCGCCGTGTCATGGATGCGGCGCGGGCTGGCGAGGCGACCGCGTGATCATTGGCATCGGCAACGACCTTGTGGACATAAGGCGGATCGAGAAATCGCTGGAACGGTTTGGCGACCGCTTCGTGCAGCGAATCTTCACCGAGACTGAACAGAAGCGATCGGAGGGCAG
>CALDNT010000084.1 GCA_937915145.1 uncultured Reyranella sp. | reverse complement strand
TCATCATCTTCGGCGCGACCCTGTTTTCGTACGTGTTCCGCGCGCTGGGCGGCGACGATCTGGTCTCCGAGTTGCTGAAAGTTGCCGGCATCGACACGGGCTGGGAGATCCTGATCTTCGTGATGGTGCTGGTCTTCATCATGGGGTTCTTCTTCGACTTCCTCGAGATCTGCCTGATCGTCCTGCCGATCTTCGCCCCCCTTCTGAAGACCGTCGACTTCACGCCGCACATCGCCGAGAACAAGGACTTCATGATCTGGTTCGTGATCCTGATTGCGGTGAACCTGCAGTCGGCCTTCCTGACGCCACCCTTCGGCTTTGCCCTGTTCTACATGCGCGCGACGGTGCCACCGGAAGTGACGATGGCGCACATCTACCGCGGCATCATTCCGTTCGTGATGTTGCAGGTGCTGACGCTGACGATGTGTATCTACTGGCCGGAAATCATCCTGATCCTGCCGCGGTACTTCGGGTTCCTCAGTTGACCCGGTGACAGGTCCCGCCGAACAAGCCTAGAGTTTGACCCTCCCTATGGAGGGTCATTCCATGCGCCGGATTCTGCTTTCTGCAATCGTTTCCGTTGCGTCAGTGCTGTCGTTCGCTGTTTCGGCGCAGACGTTGCGCGTCGTCATGCACTCCGACCTCAAGATCCTCGATCCGGTGTGGAGCGGCGCCTATATCGTGCGTAACCACGGCTACATGCTCTACGACACGCTGTTCGCCATGGACGAGACCTTCGCGATCAAGCCGCAGATGGTCGAAAGCTGGACGACCAGCGACGACGGCCTGGTCTGGACCTTCAAGCTGCGAGACGGGCTGGAGTGGCATGACGGCACGCCGGTGACGGCCGAGGACTGCATCGCCTCGCTGAAACGCTGGTCGGCACGCGATGCCATGGGGCAGAAGCTCGCGTCGGCCCTTCAGGAGTACAAGACCGTCGATCCCCGGACATTCCAGATCGTGCTGAAGGAAAAATACGGGGCACTGCTCGAGTCGATCGGCAAGCCCTCGGTGGTCGTGCCTTTCATGATGCCCAAGCGTGTCGCCGAGACCGATCCCTTCAAGCAGATCGACGACTACACCGGCTCGGGTCCGTTCGTGTTCAAGAAAGACGAATGGAAGCCGGGAGAGAAGATCGTCTATCTCAGGAACACCAAGTACAAGCCGCGGGCCGAGCCGATGTCGGGCCTCGCCGGCGGCAAGGTGGTGGAGCTCGACCGGGTCGAGTGGGTGTGGATTCCCGACGCCGAGACCCAGCTGAACGCGCTGCTGTCGGGCGAGATCGACATGATCGAGAGCGTCAGCCACGACCATTTGCCGGTGCTCGAGAAGAGCAAGGCGGTCCGGGTGATCACCAACAAGACCTCGGGCCAGTACGTCTTTCGCATGAACTGGCTCAACCCGCCGTTCAACAATCAGGGCGTTCGCCAGGCCGCCATGATGGCGCTGGGGCAGGCGGAGTTCCTGCAGGCCAGCGTCGGCGACAAGCGCTACTACCGGCCGTGCAAGGCGCTATTCACCTGCGGCACGCCGCTGGCGTCGGACGCCGGCATGGCCGGCCTGATCGAAGGTAACGCCGACAAGGCGCGACAGCTTCTGCAGGAAGCCGGCTACGACGGGACCGTGGTGGTGATCCCGCAGTCGACCGATCTCGGCGTCCTGAAGCAGCTGGCGCCGGTCGCCAAGGCGCAGCTTGAGAGGGCGGGCTTCAAGGTCGAGGTCCAGCCGACCGACTGGCAGAGCATGGTGACCCGGCTCGGCTCAAAGCGGGGCCCACCGTCGGAAGGCGGCTGGTCGGCGTTCGCGACCAACTGGTCCCAGGTCGACATTCTCGATCCGCTGATGACGACCTTTCTCGCCACCAACTGCGCCAAGGCCCGGGCCGGCTGGCCATGCGACGAAGGCATGGAAAAGTTGCGCGACAGCTTCGTGCGCGCCGCTACTGCGGCCGAGCGGAAGGCCATCGCCGAAGAAGTCCAGATCTATGCCACCAAAATCGTGACCCATATCTGGCTCGGCGAGTGGTATGGCGCCGCGGCAGTGCGCTCGAACATCGCGACCATGGCTGTGCCGCCGCCGGTCACGGTCTTCTGGGGCGTCACGAAGAAGTAGCCCCGCGGAGCATGCCGCGCATCGCGACGTTATTCAGCCGCCTTCAACCCCGCCGCCTGGAGCGAGCGCCGCGCGGCATCTTCGGCTTCCCAGCGCGTGCCGACTTCGGCCAGACAGGCGAGCACGTCGTCGAGTTCATGGCCGCGCTCGGTCAGTGAATAGGTCACCTTGGGCGGGATCGTGGCCTCATAGTCGCGCCGCACCAGGCCCGCACCCTCGAGCGTGCGCAGCCGCTCCGTCAGCATCTTGGCCGAAACGCCGGCCACCCGCCGCTTCAGCTCGCCGAAACGCTGCGGGCCGTGGGTCTTGAGATTGTAAAGGATGTAGGTCGTCCATGGCCCCATCAGCATGCGCAGGATGAAGTCCATCGGGCAGGAGGCGCTCTCCTTGCGGGGCTCGGCGAGCACATTCATCACGAATGATCCGTTTCGGAAACCAGTTACCAATAGTAATTCACATTATCCGAGAAACAAATCGTAAAATTATCTTCTGGATTCAATGGATTAAAATGCGGAACCGCCGCACGGCCGGGATATCGCAGGTGGCAGCATCTGCCTCTCGCCGCACCATAGGGCGGCCGGCGAGAGGCTTGACCAGTCGCGAAGCGAACGCTCCGTCCCGATGGAAAGGAGTTCGGCTACTTCTTGCTGATGTTCCAGAGGATCGGCACGGGGGTGGGGATCCAGCCTTCGATGCGGTCCTTGCGGTAGGCGCCGAATGCCTTGTACTGGCCGAGCACGATGTACATCGCCTGGTCCATCACACGATCGGAGACGGCAATCGCAAGTTCTTTCTGCTTCGCGGGATCGGTCTCGCGGGCGAAGGCGGCCCGCAGCTTCTCCATCTCGGGATCGCACGGCCAGCCGAACCATGCCTTCTCGCAACCACCGCTGGTGAAGGCATTGCCGGCCGGACTCACCGCGCCCGCCGTGACGGTCGTGGTGTAGAAGATGTTCCAGCCGCCCTTGTCCGGCGGATCCTTCTTGGCGCGGCGCGAGACTACGGTCTGCCAATCCATCGCCTGCAGGTCGACCTTGAACCCGACCTTCTCCAGCGCCTGCTTGCCGACTGGCGGAAGCTGATTGGAGGACAGCAGGTCGGTCGCCTGCATCATGATGATCGGCGTGCCGTCGTAGCCGCTCTCCTTGAGGAGCTGCCGGGCCTTCTCTAGGTCGGGCTTGATCAGCAGGTCGCCGTATTTCTTGTCATAGGGCGAACCGCAGACCAGCGGCGCGTTGCAGACGCTGTAGATCTCCGGGTCACCGACCTGGGCGCGCAGGAAATCCTCCTGCGCGATCGCATACATCGCGGCCTGCCGTGCCTTCACGTTGTCGAACGGTGGATGCAGATGATTGAAGCGCATGATCATCTGGCTGCCGAGCTGGTTCCAGCCGAACAGCGCGACGTTCTTGTCGGCCTTCAGGATCGGGAAGTGGTCGGGCACCGGCGACTCGATCATGTCAACTTCGCCCTGGATAAGCGCGTTGACCGCCGTCATCGGATCGGAGATGGCCAACCACTCGATGCGGTCGACCTTGGCGATCTTGCCGCCGGCGAACATCGATGGCGGCTCGGCCCGCGGCTTGTACTTGGTATTCTTGGCGTAGACGACTTTCTCGCCGGGCTTCCACTCTTCCTTCTTGAACACGAACGGACCCGAGCCGGTGTAGTCCCCGATCTGCTTGAAGGGATCGGTCTCGGCGACGCGCTTGGGCATCATGAACGGCACGTTCGACGACGGCTTGCCCAGTGCCTCCAGCACCAGACCGAACGGCTCCTTGAGCACGATCTTGAAGGTCTTGGCGTCGACCGGCTCCATGGTCGCGAGCGAGGCCATGAGCTGCTGGCCGAGCGCGTCGCGGGCGCCCCAGCGCTTGATCGAGGCGACGCAATCCTCGGCCGTTACGGGCGTACCGTCGTGCCACTCCAGACCGTCGCGCAAAGTAAATGTCCAGGTGAGCTTGTCTGGCGAAGTCTCGTACTTGCCCACCATCTGGGGCTGAATGACCATCTCCGCGTCCTGCGCGAAAAGCGTGTCGTAGATGAGATAGCCATGATTTCGGGTGATGAACGCGGTAGTCCAGACCGGGTCCAGAACCTTGAGATCGGAATGCGCCACCATCCTGAGCGTGGTCTCCGCCTGTGCTATGGCGGGCGTCGCCAGGGCCAACCCCAGACAAGCCGCGAACTGGCCTATTCTCCTCGATATGTGCATCACTCTACCCTTCCTCTTGTTCGCGGCCCCGATTGCACACAGGCTGCCACGGACCACACAAGGAATAAAGCGATGTCCATGCCAACCGTCTTCGTTTCGCACGGCGCACCGACGCTGATTCTGCAGGACACACCGGCGCGCGCCTTTCTGGCATCGCTTGGCGGGTTGTTGCCGCGGCCCAGCGCCATCGTCGCGGTCTCGGCCCATTGGGATACCGACGTGCCGGCGGTCTCGCTTGCTCGCAAGCCCGACACCATCCACGACTTCTACGGCTTCCCCGACGCGCTCTATCGTCTGCGGTATGCCGCACCCGGCGCGCCGGATCTCGCCGAGCGGGTGGCCAAGCTCACCGGCGCCGCGCACGATCCTCATCGCGGCCTCGACCACGGGGCCTGGGTTCCGGCGATGCTGGGTTGGCCCGAGGCCGATATCCCGATCTTCCAGCTCTCGGTCCAGCCCGATCTCGGTGCAGCCCATCACATCGCGCTCGGCCGCAAGCTCGGCATCCTGCGCGAGGAGGGTGTGCTGGTTTTGGGCAGCGGCAGCGCCACGCACAATTTGCGGGCGCTCGTCCGCGATGTGGCGAACGCCGAACCGGAACCTTGGGCAAGGGAGTTCGACGACTGGCTGGCGGAGGCCGTGGAAAGCGGCGACGAAGCGGCACTGGCCGACTATCGCGCGCAAGCGCCCAATGCCCGCGATGCCCATCCCACTGACGAACATCTGCTGCCGTTGCATGTGGCCTACGGCGCGGCAGGCGAGGGCGCCCGGGGCCGGGCGCTGCACCGCGGCTTTACTCTGGGAAATCTCTCGATGGCGTCCTACGCGTTTACCTAAGCAAACGCGTAGCGGGCGGCAGCGCCTTCAAATAGGGCAAGAACGAACTAAGCCGCGGTCGCCAGCGAAACGCCCTTTTCCTTCATGAACTGCTCCAGCTCGCCGGTCTCGAACATCTCGCGCACGATGTCGCAACCGCCGACGAATTCCCCCTTCACGTAGAGCTGGGGAATGGTCGGCCACTGGCTGAATTCCTTGATGCCTTCGCGCAGCTCGGGATCGACAAGGATGTTGATGCCGTGGAACTTGACGCCGAGTTGGCTCAGCGCATCGACGGTGGCAGCCGAGAAGCCGCACTGCGGGAACACCGGCGTGCCCTTCATGAACAGCAGCACGTCGTTCTTGCCGATCTCGTCGCGGATGCGTTCGAACACCTGGGGTTCGCTCATGTTGTTCTCCTGGATACGTCCAATGGGACGTGGACTTGCCTCAATATAGGGCGATCAGGGCTTTGGCGCCATGGTCGTCAGCTTCAGTGCATGGAGAACGCCGCCCATCCGGCCTCCCAGTGCGCCATAGACCATCTGATGCTGCTGTATCTTGGATTTTCCGGTGAAGGCGGCCGAAATAACCGTAGCAGCATAGTGGTCTCCATCGCCGGCCAGGTCCTGGATTTCGACCTCGGCGTCGGGAATGCCCTCCTTGATCAGGCTGATGATGTCCTGGGCTTGCATCGGCATGGCGCTCTCCTGTCAGGTGGCGCTGTTCATATAGGTCGGCAGCCACGCCTCGTGAACCGTGCGTAGTTCGTCGAGCGGCAGGGCAAGAAGGCTTTCGACGGCAAGCAACTGGCCACCGGCATAGCCCAGCAGGGTTGCCGGAACGCCGGCCGCCGCCGCTGCGGCCAGGAGGGCACCGCCATCGTCGGTCGCGGCCACGTAGCGGCCCTGGTCCTCGCCGTACAGAAAGGCATGTGGTGCGCCGGCGCCGGCGGGCAACTTCACCGAGGCGCCAGTGCCGCCAGCGAGGCACATTTCCGCAAGGCCGACCAGAAGGCCGCCATCGGAGAGATCGTGGCAG
>CALDNT010000083.1 GCA_937915145.1 uncultured Reyranella sp. | reverse complement strand
CTGCCCCGCGTGTAGCCAGCCGCTCGAACCGTACCGCGCCGACGACGCTCCGGCCTACTTTACGATCTTCGCGGTCGGCCACATCATCGTGCCACTGGTGTTGGTGATGGAACGCTACGGAGAACAACCACCCTTGTGGTTTCACGCCATTCTGTGGCTTCCGTTGTCGGTTGCGCTGGCGCTTTACCTGCTTCCCCACATCAAAGGCGGGGTTATTGCTCTGCTGTGGGCTCATCGGGCCGCGGCGCCCAGCCCCTCGGCCAGCGGGCCCGACCCATCGGTTTGAACCGTGGCCGCCAGACCGCAGCCTGTGCTAGAGTTACAAGCTGTTGGCTATGAGCGGGCAACTGATCTCCTTTTTTCGACTGGCGCTGCCCCGCACGGCAGCCATTTTACTTGCCGCAGCGCTGGTTGCGTCCTGTGCGACCTCAACCGAGGTGCCCCAGGCGCAAGCGCCGGGGCACAGCCCTTCGGTCGCCGCTGACGTCAATATCGAGCGGATTGTCCTGCAGGCCTACCGGGCGATCGGTGACCGTCATTTGTACCAGCCCGACTTCCGGGCGTTGTCGGCCGAAACCTATCGCGGTTTCGCCGACGCCGATCCGGCGTTGTCCCTCGAAACCTCGGACGCGGCCTTCTCGGTGAAGCGTGACGGCCGCGAGGTGATGACCAGGGCCACGCCAACCGATACTTCCGACGGCCGTGCCTGGGGCGGCATGCTGGCCGAGCTTCTTGCCGGCTCGATGGCATCGTCGCCGGCCCTCCAGGCCAGCGACCGGCAGGCACTGATCCGCCAGGCAATGGCCGCCACGACCAAGCAGCTCGACCGCAGCAGCCGCTACGCCGACCCCGAGGAGGCTCGCGACAATCGCTTCCAGCGCGGCGGCGGCGGCGGCATCGGCATCACCGTGGAACGCACCGACGAAAAGCGGATCATGGTGCGAGCGGTCCAGGCTGGTTCGCCGTCGGCCAAGGCCGGCCTTCAGGCGGGCGACCAGATCCTTGCCATCAACGGCGAACTCATGGTCGACCGGCCGCTGGCCGACGTCGTACGTCACCTGCGCGGCACGGTCGGCACGCCGGTGACGCTCACCGTGCTGCGTCCCGCACAGGGCCGCGAACTGACCTTCGGCATGAAGCGCGGCCGCATCATCCCGACCACGGTCGTCTATGAACGGCGTGGCGATGTCGCCCTGATCATGCTGTCGGGCTTCAACACCGCCACGACCGACAATCTGCGGACCGCCATAGATAAGGCGCGCGCCGAGATCGGACCCAGTATCGCCGGCCTCATCATCGACATGCGCGGCAATCGCGGCGGCCTGCTCGACCAGGCACAGGCGGTGGCCGAGGTATTCATCGGCGACGGCACGATCTTTTCCACCCAGGGACGCCATCCCGACAGCCGGCGGACCTACAAGAGCTCGAACCCCCGCAAGATTGACGACCTGCCGGTGGTGGTGCTGATGAACGGCGGTTCGGCGTCGGCGGCCGAGATCGTCGCCGCAGCGCTTCAGGACCGCGGCCGCGCCGTCGTCGTCGGCTCGACAAGCTATGGCAAGGGTACCGTCCAGACCGTCGTGCGCCTGGCCAACGAGGGCGAACTCATTCTGACCTGGTCACGCCTGCAGGCGCCATCGGGCTACACTTGGAACGAACTGGGGGTCCTTCCCAGTATCTGCACCGCCAAGATCGGCGACATGGGTCAGTTCGGCACGACGCTGGTCGATGCCAATCAATCGACGCTGATGCGCTGGCATGCCTTGCGCAACCCGACCTCCCAGGAAGTGACCGACCTGCGCAAGATCTGCCCGCCGGGCGACAGTTCGCCGGAGCGCGACATCGAGATTGCCAGCCGCCTGCTGCGCGACAGCACTCTTTACGCCCATGCCTTGCAGGCGGGAGCCTACCAGGCCGCCCGCCAGTAGGGCGTTTTCCGGCGCTTGACACCGCGCCGCTGCTGACTACTTTGCCGGCCTTCTAGGAATTCGCCCCCCTCAGCTCCCGAGGCGGGGCAAAAGGACAATACCATGGCCAAGCCGACCTCGATCCTGATCAAGATGGTGTCCAGCGCCGACACCGGCTTCTACTACGTCACCAAGAAGAACCCGCGCACCAAGACCGAGAAGCTCGAACTCAAGAAGTACGATCCGGTGGTCCGCAAGCACGTCGTCTTCAAGGAATCGAAGATCAAGTAAAGGCGCCGCGTCGCCGCCTTTCGTCGGAGCCGCCCTTCCGGGCGGCTTTTTCGTGGGCCACTTTGCGGCTAGGCTCCCGTCAACCAACAACCGGAGAAAAGAAATGAGCGCCCAGCTTTCGCGCGACGACTGGAAGACCCGCGTCGGTGCCCTCGCCTACCGCAACCAGGCCTTCATCGGCGGCAAGTTCGCGCCCTCCGTCTCGGGCAAGACCTTCGACTGCGTCAATCCGGCGACCGGCCAGGTCCTGACCAAGGTCGCGGCCTGCGATAGCGCTGACGTCGATGCCGCGGTCAAGGCCGCCCGCGCCGCCTTCGAGAAGGGCACCTGGGCCAACATGGCGCCGGCACAGCGCAAGCGGATCATGCTGAAGCTCGCCGATCTCATGATGAAGAACCGCGAGGAGCTCGCGCTGCTCGAGACCCTCGACATGGGCAAGCCGATCGCCTTCTCCACCACGGTCGATATCCCGGGCTCGGCCAACACCGTGCAGTGGTTCGCCGAAGCTATCGACAAGATCTACGACGAAATCGCTCCCACCCCCGGCAACGTCGTCGCCATGATCACCCGCGAGGCCTCGGGCGTCGTGGCCTGCGTCGTGCCATGGAACTTCCCGCTGCTGATGGCCTGCTGGAAGATCTCGCCGGCGCTGGCGGCCGGCAATTCGGTGATCCTGAAGCCCGCCGAACAGTCGCCGCTCACCGCCATCCGTCTCGCCGAACTGGCGGCGGAAGCCGGCATTCCCGAGGGCGTGTTCAACGTGCTGCCGGGCTTCGGTGAGACCGCCGGCCAGGCGCTCGGCCGACACATGGACGTGGATGTGCTGGCCTTCACCGGCTCGACCGAGGTCGGCAAGTACTTCCTGCGCTACTCCGGCGAATCCAACATGAAGCAGGTCTGGCTGGAGTGCGGCGGCAAGTCGCCCAACATCGTGCTGGCCGACGCGCCCAACCTCGACATCGCCGCCCGCCGCACTGCCTTCGGCATCTGGTTCAACCAGGGCGAGGTCTGCACCGCCGGTTCGCGCCTGATCGTCGAGGACAAGATCAAGGACGAGTTCCTCGCCAAGGTGATGGCGATCGGCCAGAAGATGATGCCCGGCGACCCGCTCGACCCCAAGACGCAGATGGGCGCCATGGTCGACGAAACCCAGACCAAGCGCGTCATGGGCTACATCGACGCCGGCCAGAAGGAAGGCGCCAAGCTCGCCATGGGCGGCAAGCAGGTCCATATCGACAACGCCGGCTCCTTCATCGAGCCTACCGTGTTCGACGGCGTCGACAACAAGATGAAGATCGCCCAGGAGGAGATCTTCGGGCCGGTGCTCTCGGTCATTCCAGTCAAGGATGCCGAACAGGCGCTTGCCGTCGCCAATGACACGATCTACGGCCTCGCTTCGGCGATCTTCACCTCGGACATCAACAAGGCCTTCAAGTTCGCCAAGGGCCTGCGCGCCGGCTCGGTGTGGGTCAATACCTACGACGGCGGCGACATCACCACCCCGTTCGGCGGTTATAAGCAGTCGGGCAACGGCCGCGACAAGTCGCTGCACGCCTTCGACAAGTTCACCCAGATCAAGACGACCTGGATCCAATTGGGCTGAAGACTCTTTTCCGGCCACCTGTTCGGAAATCACCTCGGCAATCGCCGGATTTGGCAGCAAGCTCAAAGGCTTGCGCGCCCTCCGGCGAACAGCGCCGTGGGCGATTTGGACCGAGGCCCAATCGGCGGACCTGTTCGGCCCGGCTACGCACTCACCTGGTCCGAACTTCCGAGCCCGTCCAGTAAGTCATCGCCCGGACTACATGCCCCGGCCCGACGTATGCTTGCACCAGGACATCGTCAGCGTCGACACATATGCTTCGAAGGACCCAGAGGTCGTTGAACCGCACCGCAACAGTGCGCTTGCATATGTAACAGTCGACGCAGTTCTCGTCGGCGGGGCGCAGCGTACATTGGAACTGGAGCTTGGAGACCAGGCCGTCGACGCCCTCTGATGCGACGGCTTTTTGAAGAAAAGCCGTCATCCGCTGATTATCGACCCAGGCGTTGCGGGCCAGACCGTAGTTGGCGCGTCCTGGAACGGGCGGCTCCGGATACCGAGCCGCACTTTCAAGCGGGGTCAGGCCCGGACACAACGCCCCGCCACATCCAGACAGCGCGACGGCAGCAAGCAGGCTGCCCCAGACGACGCCAATGCGACGCTTCCAATGGATTGTCATAGCCCGCTCCTGCGATGATCCTTTGCAATAATCCGATGTATTTTATCATGCCACCACATATCCCCGGTTGTATCTACGGGGCGTTCGTCACCGGAAAGTCAGGCGGCGCCACATAGCGATCGTACTTGGGATCGAGCAGATCGCGCGCCCACCCCGGAAACTTTCGGCCAACGCCCGCCGCCCGAACTGCACCATCCAGATCGAGATCCATGGCGCGTCCAAGCGTGAAGGCGACGGAATTGCTGTTCTGGATCTGCCCGCCATCGGTGCCCGCCTCGTAGCTGAGATCGCTGGCCTTGTAGTCGAATTTCTTGCTGTTGATGTCGTCGGCGGCTTTCTGTCCTCGTGCCCAGAGCCTTGCCATCTTGTCATCCGAGCCGGATGCAACGACGGAAATGGGTCGCGTATTCTTATCGCCGAAGCGATGGCCGTCCTCGTGCCGTACCACTAGGTCGGTTCCGTCCATTCCCATTCTCATGATCTCGCCCGTGTTCTTCGACTGCGCCAATCCGTGCAACTCACCCACGGTCTCTCCGCTCGCGTCTACAAGCCTGAGGAAGGCGTGGCCACGATGGGCAACCGGCAGGTAATGAAGTTCGATGCGCGCGGTTCCCGGCACGGCCTTGTTCTGTGCGGGGTAGAGTATCTCGG
>CALDNT010000082.1 GCA_937915145.1 uncultured Reyranella sp. | reverse complement strand
CCATCGGCTGTGCGCCGTGATCGCGCCCTGGGTGGCGTCACGCACCGCCGACGAGATCGGAGCAGCCTTGAAGAAGGCGGGAGCGTTGTGGGCGCCCTACAAGACGTTCCGCGAACTGGCGTCCGACCGCGAGGCGGTGCTCGACAATCCCCTGTTCACCATCCTCGATCAGCCCGGCATCGGCCGCTATCCGGTGGCGGCCTCGCCGTTGCAGTTCGGCGCCGTGCCGCGCCAGCCGCCGCGGCCGGCACCGTTGCTGGGACAACATACGAACGAGATTTTATCGGCTATCATCGGCCTGCCCGATCATGAGATTGCGAAGCTCCATGATGAAAAGGTGGTAGGTGGACCCAGATAGAATTCTGATTGCCGGGGGCGGTATCGGCGGGCTGGCGTCGGCTTTGGCGCTGGCCCAGAAGGGCATCGCCTCGCTGGTGCTGGAAAAGGCAGCCAGGCTGGGCGAGATCGGCGCCGGCATCCAGCTTGGCCCCAACGCCTTCCATTGCTTCGACCGGTTGGGCGTGGGCGAAGCGGCGCGCGGGATGGCGGTCTATGTCGACAGTCTTCGCCTGATGGATGCCATCGCCGACGGCGAGATCACCCATATTGACCTCGGTGACAAGTTCCGCGCCCGCTTCGGCAATCCCTACGCCGTCGTTCATCGCGGCGACCTGCACGGCGTGCTGCTGAAAGCCTGCCAGGATCACCCGCTGATCGAACTGCGCACGCACGCCCAGGTCGACGGCTACGATCAGGACGACAAGGGCGTCGCCGCGAAGCTCGGCAACGGCGAGGCGGTGCGCGGCCGCGCCCTGGTCGGCGCCGATGGCCTGTGGTCGCATGTCCGCCGCCAGGTCGTGGGCGACATTCCGCCGCGCATTTCCGGCCACACGACCTATCGCTCGATAATCCCGCTGGAGCAGATGCCCGAGGATCTGCGCTGGAACGCCGCCACCCTGTGGGCCGGGCCGAAGTGCCATATCGTCCATTACCCGCTGTCGGGCTGGAAGGTGTTCAATCTCGTCGTCACCTACCACAACCACGCACCCGAGCCGGTCGCCGGCCAGCCGGTACCGGTCGAGGAGGTCCGCAAGGGCTTTACCCACGTCTGCGAACGGGCGCAGAACATCATCCGCCACGGCAAGGACTGGCACATGTGGGTGCTGTGCGATCGCGATCCCGTCGATGCCTGGGTCGACGGCCGCGTGGCGCTTCTGGGCGATGCCGCGCATCCGATGATGCAGTACATGGCCCAGGGGGCCTGCATGGCGATGGAGGACGCGGTCTGCCTGGCCGATTCGCTCTCGCAGCACGACTCGCTGGAGGCTGGCCTCGCCTCCTACAAGGCCCGTCGCGTGCTGCGCACCGCACGGGTGCAGCTGATGTCGCGCGCCATGGGCGATCACGTCTATCATCCCGACGGCCCGCACGCGGCGCTGCGCAATGACCTGATGCGCGCCAAGAGCCAGGATCAGTGGCTCGACACGCTGCAGTGGCTCTATGGCGGCAACGGGCTCGACTGACGCTCCGGGCGCTAGATGATGACGTCGGGATGCAGCGCGGCCATCAGTCCGGGATTGTCGCGATAATCGACCGGCACACCGACGATGACCGGCCCGTCCATCGCCATCGCCCGGCGCAGCACCGGCCCGACCTGGTCGGGAGACTCGATGCGCAGGCCATGGGCGCCCATCGATTCGGCGAACTTCACGACATCGACCGGGCCGAAGCGCACCCCGGACTCGCGGCCATAGGCCGCCACTTCCTGGATGCCGACCATGTCGTAGCTGCCGTCGATCCAGACGAGGTGCACGAAGTTGCACTTGAGTCGCACTGCCGTCTCGAGTTCGACGGCGGAGAACAGGAAGCCGCCGTCGCCCGACACCGAGATCACCTTGCCGCCGGGGTTGGCGAGACAGGCAGCGATCGCCCACGGCAGCGCAACCCCCAGCGTCTGCTGGCCGTTGCTGATCATGATCTGGCGCGGCCGGTGGCTGATCAGGTGACGCGCCATCCAGATATGGAACGAGCCCATGTCGGAGCAGAGCGTGACGTCGTCGTCGACCAGCTTCTGCAGTTCCTCGACCAGCCTGAGCGGATGCACCGGCGTGCCGGTGCGCGTCGCGGCCTCGGCGGCGAGTGCCGCGCGGCCGCGCTGGATTTCGGCCAGCAGTCCGGCCTGGGCCGGACGCGGGCGCGATTTCACCAGGTCGGCAAGCGCGCGCAGGGTGGCGGCGGAGCTGCCCAGCAATTCAAGGTCGGGCCGGTAGTCGTTGTCGATCTCTGCCGGCACGCAGTCGATGTGGATCAGCTTACGTTTGCGGCCGCGGTTCCATAGCGCCGGATCGTACTCGACCGGATCGAAGCCCACCGTCACGACGAGGTCGGCGGCATCGAGCAGGCGGTCGGCCGGCTGGTTGTGGAACAGACCGACACGGCCGGCGAAGCAGTCGAGTCGCTCGCGGGGCACTACGCCCGCCGCCTGATAGGTGCCGGCAACGGCGAGCGCCGCCTTCGACAGCAGCGACCGCACCGCGGCGGCCACCGCCGGTTGGCTCGCCAGCATGCCGAGCAGGACCACCGGCCGTTCGGCGGCGTCGATCAGGGTGGCGGCCGCGGCGATGGCGTCGGTATCGGCGGGCCCCTGCGTGGCGATGGTGGCGGGCGTCAACACGTTGCCGGACACCTCGGCCTTCATGACGTCCTTGGGCAGGCTAAGGAAGGCAGCCCCCGGCCGGCCGGATTCGGCGGCGCGGAAGGCTGCCGCGATGGCCTCGGAAATCGCCGCCGGCGAATCGATTTCGGCGGTGTATTTGGTGATCGGCCGCAGCATCGCCACCGTGTTCATGCTCTGGTGGGTGAGTTTTAGCCGGTCGGCGACCGGCACGGCGCCGCCCAGTGCGACGATCGGGTCGCCCTCGGTGTTGGCGGTGGCAAGCCCGGTCGCGAGGTTGGAGACGCCTGGACCCGAAGTCACCAGGACGACGCCGGCCCGGCCGGTGAGGCGACCCAGGCCGCCTGCAATGAAGGCGGCGTTCTGTTCGTGGCGGCAGACCACGGTCTTGATCGTCGAATCGGCAAGGGCGTTGAACACCGGATCGATCTTGGCGCCGGGAATGCCGAACACATGCTCGACGCCTTGGGCTTCGAGGTTCCGCACCAGCAGGCGGGCGCCGTTCTCGGCGGCGCTCACTTGCGCCTCGCCTTCTTCGCGGCCTTGCGCGGCTTCCGCTTTGCCTCCTTCGCG
Source organism: uncultured Reyranella sp. (assembly GCA_937915145.1). Classification (GTDB taxonomy): domain Bacteria; phylum Pseudomonadota; class Alphaproteobacteria; order Reyranellales; family Reyranellaceae; genus Reyranella. The sequence continues at coordinate 9,001 of CALDNT010000082.1, read as the reverse complement.
GTGGCGTCGACCTCGTCGAAGGCCTGCTTCATGGTCATCAGCGCATTGGTCGCGGCCGGGAAGCCGCAATAGGCGATCATCTGGGTGATGATCTCGACCACTTCGCCGCGCGAGGCGCCACAACGCAGGGCGGCCTTCACATGCAGTTTTAGCTCCGGCAACGAGAAGCCCTGGACCGTGAGCGCGGCCACCGTGCAGAGTTCGCGGGTTCTGAGATCGATCACGTCGCGCGTGTAGAGTTCGGCGAAGGGAAAGGTGACGTTCACCCAGGCGAATTCCGGCGCCAGCGATTTGATGTTGCGGATATAGGAATCGGCCATCGGACCGAGCTGCTTGCGGATCTCCGCCATGCCGCGGCGGTACTCGGGCGAATTTTCGTCATGGTCGTTCTTCTTGATCTTGGTCGCCATGCTTGCCTCCTGTTGCAGCCGTACTGTGCACCGAGCGCGCAGCGGAAAGAACAGGCATAATGATCGCGTCATGCCACCCGCCGCCAACCGGTCCCGTGCCGTTTCAATTGAACTGAACGCCGTGCTCGTCGCGTTGATCGACGATGCCCCGCAGGTGTTGACCCTTGAGGACGGCATGCTGCTGCCGTCGGGCCCGTTCGAGGGCGATCATCCGACGTTGCAGACCGGTCTGCGTGCCTGGGTCGAGCGCCACACCCATCATCCGCTGGGCTATGTCGAGCAGCTCTATACCTTCGCCGACCGCTCGCGGGCCGGGGCCGCGTCCGGCCTGCGCATCGTCTCGATCTCCTACCTCGGCCTCACGCGCGAACGTGCCGAAGCCGGCCGGCGCGAGCCCGGCTGGCAGAACTGGTATCGCTATTTTCCGTGGGAGGACTGGCGCGGAGGTACGCCGACCGTGCTGGCGCGCCAGGTTCTGCCGCGGCTGCGGCGCTGGATCGAGGCCGCGGCCGACACCGCGGCGCGACGCGAGCGCCGGCAGCGGGTCGAGATCAATTTCGCCGAGCCGACCTGGAACGAGGATCTGGTGCTGCAGCGCTATGAGCTGCTCTACGAGGCGGGGCTCGTTGCCGAGGCCGGCCGGCGCAAGGGCCCCGCCGACGTCCTGCCCGGAGCATCGATGCACTACGACCACCGCCGCATCCTGGCGACCGGCATCGCGCGGCTGCGTGCCAAGATCAAATACCGGCCTGTGGTGTTCGAGCTGATGCCGCCTGACTTCACCCTGGGGCAGCTCCAGCGTGCGGTCGAGGCCCTGGCCGGCCGACCGCTGCACAAGCAGAACTTCCGCCGCCTGATCGAGCAGCAGGGACTGGTCGAGGAGACCGGCGGCGTTTCGGCCGAAACCGGCGGCCGTCCGGCCAAGCTCTTCCGCTTCCGGCGCGAGATCCTGCTCGAGCGCGCCGCCGCCGGCAGCAAGCTGCCGCTTTCGCGCTCGGCCTGAGCGGCCGCTCCTCTATTTCGGGCCGACGCGCTTCCAGTCGGCGGCGACGAAACCCTGCGCGTCGAGCGGCGCTTGCTTTTCGATCGCGGGCGCGCCGCCACGGCACACCCAGTCGTAGGCCAGCATGCGCGCGGTGCCGGTGACAACCCGCGGGATCACCGGCGAGGCGCCTTTGTCGTCGCGGCAGAAGTCGCGCATGGCGGCCGTCGGCATGCGATCGGTGTCGGGCTTCATGCACGACGGCGTCTGGGCGTTCTGGCAGGCCAGCACCTCGCCCCGCACGCAGCGCCAGGCGATGCCGTAGTCGGGCCGGCGGCCGGCCTTGATGGCGGCGATGTCCTGCGGCGAGAGGAACGCCGCCTCGATCCAGTCGGGAACGCCATGGCCGGTGAAGCGTTGGTCGGGTGCGTCGATCGTGCCGACCGCCCGGCAATAGGCCTGGGGATCGCTGAAGGACGGCGTCTGGGCCGACGCACCCGTGGCGCCGGGAAGAGCCGCCAGACAAATGACGATGCAGAAGATGCTGCGCATGCCGTTCCTTCTAGCCGACCGACCGTCGCCTGTCGAAATTACCGGAAAGAGGCTTGACGGCTTTTATGCTCGTTCATAGCATAAGAGCAGAAATGCTCATAGTGAGTATAATAGGTGCCTCATGACCGCTTCCAGCCAAGCCGCCGCGCTCTATGAAAAAGTCCGGTCGGTCATCCTGCCGGCCGAATGGTCCGAGTTCGCGCCCGACGTCGATGCCATCCTGGAACTGAAGCGCAAGAGGAATGCCGTCATCCTGGCGCACAACTACCAGACGCCGGAAATCTTCCACGGTGTCGCCGACATCGTGGGCGACAGCCTGGCGCTCGCGCGCGAGGCGATGAAGACCGACGCCGAGGTGATCGTGCTGGCCGGCGTGCACTTCATGGCCGAGACGGCCAAGCTCCTGAATCCCTCGCGCACCGTGCTGATCCCCGATCTCAGGGCCGGCTGCTCGCTGGCCGAATCGATCACGGCGGCGGACGTGCGGCTGCTGCGCCAGCGTTGGCCCAGCGTGCCGGTCGTCACCTACGTCAATACCTCGGCGGCGGTGAAGGCCGAGAGCGACATTTGCTGCACCTCGGGCAATGCCAAGAAGATCGTCGAGAGCCTAGGCGTGCCGAAGGTCATCATGCTGCCCGACGAATACCTGGCGCAGAACATCGCCCGCGAAACCGACGTCGAGGTCATCACCTGGGCTGGCCACTGCGAGGTCCACGAGCGATTCTCCGCCGCCGACGTGCGCCAGGTGCGCGCCGGCCATCCCGGCGTGGTGGTGCTGGCCCATCCCGAATGCCCACCCGAGGTTGTGGCCGAGGCCGATTTCGCCGGCTCCACCGCGGCGATGGCCGACTATGTCGCACGCGAGCGGCCGGCCCGCGTCGTGCTGATGACCGAGTGCTCGATGAGCGACAATATCGCAGCACTCCATCCCGCGATCGAGTTTGTGCGACCGTGCAACCTCTGCCCGCACATGAAGCGCATCACGTTGCCCGGGATCCGCCGAGCGCTTGAGAGCATGCGCCACGAGGTGACGATCGATCCCGCCGTCGCCGCCGCAGCCCGTCGCGCCGTCGAGCGAATGCTGGCGGTCGGTTAGGGGAGGCGGCGATGAAGGACAGGCTTCCCGCCGGTCTCGCCGGCTGCCCGATCGTTATCGGCGGCGGCCTGGCCGGCCTCATGACGGCGCTGCGGCTAGCGCCGGGGCCGGTGCTGCTGCTGGCCAGGACGCCACTTGCCGAGGGTGCGGCTTCGGCCTGGGCTCAGGGCGGCATCGCTGCCGCCGTGGGTGAGGACGACCGGACCGCTCTGCATGCCGCCGATACGCTGGCCGCGGCCGACGGCCTCGCCGATCCCGCCGTCGCCCACCGCATCGCCGCCGCGGCGCCCGCCGCCATCGCCGAGCTCGAGCGTCACGGCGTCGTCTTCGACCGCGACGCCGCTGGCCGGCTGGCGCTCGGCCTCGAAGCCGCGCACGGCCGCCGCCGCATCGTCCATGTCGCGGGCGACGGCACCGGGGCGGCGATCATGCGTGCCCTGGTCGCCGCGGTGCGCGCCACGCCTTCGATCATCGTGATCGAGGGGCTGGCGGCGCGCCGCCTGCTGGTCGACGACCGCGGCATCGCCGGCGTGCTGGCGGCGGGGCCGCGCGATGCCTGCCTGCTGGCCAGCCGCCGCGTCGTGCTTGCCACCGGCGGGCTGGGCGGGCTTTACGCCCACACCACCAACCCGCTTCCGGCCATCGGCCAGGGCATCGCGCTCGCCGCCCGCGCCGGCGCCGTGCTGGCCGACATGGAGTTCGTGCAGTTCCACCCGACCGCGCTCGATGTCGCCTTCGATCCCATGCCGCTGGTAAGCGAAGCCGTGCGCGGCGAGGGCGCAGTGCTGGTCGACGAGACCGGCGCGCGTTTCATGGCGGGCCGCGGCCGCGGCGAGCTGGAACCGCGCGACGTCGTCGCCCGCGCCGTCGCCGCCCACGTCGCCGCCGGCCATCGCGTCTTCCTCGACGCCCGCCCGGCGCTCGGCACCGACTTCGCCGCCCGCTTTCCCGGCATCGCGGCGCGCTGCCTGGCCGCCGGCATCGATCCGGCGCGCCAGCCGATCCCGGTGCGGCCGGCGGCCCACTATCACATGGGCGGCGTTGCCGTGGATGCCGAGGGCCGCAGCACGGTCGAGGGCCTGTGGGCCTGCGGCGAGGTGGCGGCGAGCGGCCTGCATGGCGCCAACCGCCTGGCCAGCAATTCGCTCCTGGAGGCGGCGGTCATGGCGGGCTTCGTCGCCGGCAGCATCGCGGGCACCGAGGCCGCCTCGCTGCCGACGCCGCGTCCGGTCGCCCTGCCGGCCGCACCCGACGCAGGCGGGTTGCGCACCCTCATCGACGAGTCGCTGGGCATGGTGCGCGAGCGCCAGGGCATCGAGGCCGCGATCGCGAGGCTGGAGCCGCTGGCCTTTCGCGGTGGCCCGCAGGCCGATCCGGCCCTCGTGGCACTCATGATCGCCACGGGCGCGCTTGCCCGCGAGGAGAGCCGCGGCGGCCACTGGCGCCGCGACTTTCCCCAAGCCTCGCCGGCCTGGGCGCGGCGGCTGGTGCAGCGCGTCCACGACACCGGGACACGCATCGTCTGTCGCGCCGTGCCCCTTGCCATCGCATCTGAGACCGCTTCGCAGCAATCCCTCGCTTCAGGAGTTTGAGCCATGACGCTTTCCCCGCTGCCCCTGATCATGATCGAGCCGCCGGTCCGTGCCGCCCTGCTGGAGGACCTCGGCCGCGCCGGCGATCTCACCACCGATGCCATCGTGCCGGCCAAAGCCTGGGCCGAGACGGCGCTGGTCGCGCGTCAGCCCGGCGTCGTGGCCGGCCTCGATGCCGCGGCACTGGCGTTTCGCCTCGTCGATCCCGCCATCGAGATCGCGATCGACCGGCCCGACGGCACGCATGTCGGACCGGGCGACTGCATCGCCACCATCGCCGGTCCGGCGCGCAGCGTGCTGACCGCCGAGCGCGTGGCGCTCAACTTCCTCGGGCATTTGAGCGGTGTCGCCACCGCGACCGCGACGCTGGTGGCGGCGGTACGGGGCCACAAGGCGCGCATCTGCTGCACGCGCAAGACCATGCCCGGCCTGCGCAGCCTGCAGAAATACGCTGTGCGTGCCGGCGGCGGCGTCAATCACCGCTTCGGGTTGGACGATGCGGTGCTGATCAAGGACAACCACGTCGCCGCGGCCGGCGGCGTGGCGCCGGCCATCCGCGCCGCCCGCGCCGGCACCGGCCATCTGGTGAAGATCGAGGTCGAGGTCGATTCCCTCGACCAGCTCGACCAGGCGCTGGCCGAGAATGTCGATGCCGTGCTGCTCGACAACATGGGCCCCGAGATGCTGGCCGAGGCGGTGCGCCGCATCGGCGGCCGTGCGGTTGCCGAGGCGTCGGGCCGCATCACGCCGGCCACCGCACCCGCCATTGCCGCCAGCGGCGTCGATCTCATTTCGGCCGGCTGGCTCACCCACAGCGCTTCCGTGCTCGACATCGGTCTCGACTGGCAGCGGCTGGGTCCGGGGCAGCGCGTGGCAGCGTGAGCGGCCGGCCCCGGGAAAGGTGGGGCAGGGCGGCAATCAGCTGGATTTGATGAGGGCGGCGGTATGCCGGCGCATATACTCCGGCTCAAATTTCGAGGTCGAAACAATGACGAAACTGCTGGTTCTGGTGATCGCTGTCCTGGCTCTTACAAGTTGCAAGTCCGACGCCGAACGCGGCGTCTACGTGGCGCCACCGGCCGGCGGCTGGGACAACTTCCGCGGCTGAGGCGGCCGGCCCCTCTGCTCGCGGGCGCTATCGCCCTGCGACCGCCTCGCCGCCGCTTTCATAGTGGACGTTGTCGCCGTCGCTGGTGGCCCAGGTGCCGGCCTTGCGCGCGACGTGGCGGAACTGCCCGCCGCCCAGGGGCTCGAACACGTGATGCTCGCCCTCCAGCGCGCGGAACTGCTTCCAGACGATCTCGCTTCCGTCGAAGGTGAAGCGAGCGGCGGTTGCGGTCATCGTTGTGGTCATGGCGCGTCCTCCCGCACGGTCGCTCAGCGGCCGAACGGATTTGGAATGTGGAAGCTGGGAACGGGGATGCTGGGCAGCATCGAGGGCACCTTTTCGATGTTCGACAGAATGTTGACCATGCCGGGCGGATCCTGTGCGCCGCCCCGGGTTGCCGCGAAGGTCGGCCCGGCCAGGGGACCGCGCGCCGTCATGATCAGATAGGGAGTCGACGGGCTCTCGCTCAGCATGAAGTTGATCGTCGTGTCCGTCGTTGCGTTCTCGAGCCGGGTGCGGGTCGAGATGGCGGCGGTGGCACCGCTTCCCTGGAGTTGCAGATGCTTGTCGCTCAGGACGCCACCGGCAATGTCGATCTCCCCCGAGAGTGGATTGTCATGGTTCACGAAGCGGTTCAGCACCAGCGAGATCGCGTTCAGGAGATTGCCGATGCCGATACCGCCCTTGTTGCCGAACAGGCTCGCCAGGTTGCCCAGGGTGAAGTCAATGGCGCCGCCGGTCACGCCCGTGGCGGCAGCACCGATGACCTGCAGGAAGCGGTCGGCCCTGGGATTGATGTGGCCGCTCAATCGGGCGCGGCCTGCCAGGGAGGACTTGAGCTGCCCGACGGTGCTGCCGGTCCCGCGCAACTCGATGTCGTCGGCGTTCAGGATGCCGTCGAGCGTGACCTTGATCAGGCTGCCGACTTCGTTGCTGCCGGAGGTGCCGCGCATCATGTCGCCGATGCGCAGGCCTTTGGCGTCGCCCTTCAGGTCGAACGCGAGCGCGGGCTGCGTTGCATCGACGACGCCCGCCAGGTTGAGCGAGCCGCCATAGAGTCCACCCTTGAGGTTGACGATCGTGAGCCGGCCGTCCTTCAGCTCGGCGGCGACATCGGTATTGCCGAGCTGCATCGCCGTCCCGCCCAGCGCCCCCGTAGTGAGTCTGAATTTGCCATCGAAGCCGCGCAGAGACGCCGTATCGATGTCTTCGGGGGCAGCGGCCGGCCGGCCGTGCGTCGCCGGTCGCGGTGCGTGGCGTCCGGCGAAGAGCTTGTCGAAGTCGAAGGCGTCCGCCTTGACGTCCGCCGTGATGTCGGGCCGGCCGTCGACCTTGGCGGAGATCGAGACATTCATCGGCTGGTCGTCGACGATGACGCTGCCCTTGTAGGAGATCGACGTGACCTTGCCCTGTGTCACGCCGAGCAGGGCCAGCGCGCCGCTTGCCCTGACGGTCGATCCCAGGGCGCTGACCGCGCCTTGCCGGATGGCGAGACTCTCCCAGGTGCCCGCCGCCTCGCCGCTCGCGGAGACCGCGCCGAATCCCGTCGGTGGGGCGGCGGCGAGCTTCAGGACTCGATCGATGTCGGGGGTATCGAACTTGAAGGCGATGCTGGCGCGCGGGTGGGGCGTCCAGTAGTCGGCCACCGCGCCCCGTACCTCGACCCGTGCGCCGGCCAGGCTCGTCACCTTGAAGTCGTTCAGCTTCAGCGTGCCGGCCTGGCGCGCGATATCGAGATCCACCCCGGATACCGCCTCGCCGCGGTAGTTGATCCGGGCGACCTTGAGCTTGAGGCCGAGCGACGGGCCGAGCAGGGCCAGCAGGGGCACGACGGAGTCCGTGGGGGATGTCCTGGCCGCCGACTGGCCGGGCGGCAGGAGAAATGAATCGAGATCGACGGTGTCGAGGCCGAGCTGCAGCTCGACCGACATCGGGACGGTGAAGGCAACGGTGATGCCGGCCTGGCCCTTGAGGTCGTCGAGTTCGAAGGCGGCGTCGTTGACCTGCACGTTGCCGGCACGGGAGCCCATCCTGCCGTGTATGCTGACGCGGGTGAGCTTGTCGGCCGGTATCGAAGACGTGTCGACCCTGAGCCAGGCCAGTGTCTCGCGGAGCTTCGGCCCCTCCAGGCTGAAGTCGCCCGTGACGCGGGGACGCGCGGAAGTATCGGACATCGTCGAGGCCGCCCGCACGACCAGGCCGCCCGGCAGCGTGCTGCCGAATTTCGGCACGGCAATCACGCCGTTGCGGGCTTCGATTTCGATGGCGATATTGCGAACGGGCTGCTGGTTGTAGATCAACTCGCCGACTTCCAGCCCGAGCCGGGCGGTGAGGGCGGCCAGCCAGTTCCCGGTGGGCGGCGGCGGCGCCGGCGCGGCTGTCGATCTTGCCGTCGATCTTGTCGTCGATGTCGCTGTCGGCCCGGCAGGCACCGGGGGGGCCGGCGCCTTCTCGTTCGTGACTTCGGCCGGCAGCACGACCGCCTTGAGCCAGCGGTCGAGATCGAACCGGGCGGCCGCCAGACGGGCATCGATCGTGAGTCCGGGTTCGACCGTGGCCGTCAGCGAGCCGGAGAGCTTTTCGTCGCCCAGCACGAGGGTGAAGTCCTTGGCCGTCACCGCCGCCCGGGAGAGGGCGACCGGCCCGTCGAAGCGGAACCTGCCGGCCAGCAGCGGCGGCACGCTGGGGCGGGGCTGTCCGGCCATCACGGCCAGGGTCTCGACGAACAGGACCAGATTGTCCGCCGATGCCGACGCCTTGCCGGAAGCCCGCGCATCGGCGGCCAGGTCGCTCAGGGTGCCAATGTAGCCAAGCCGGCCGCCGGCCGCCTCCAGCGAGATATCGACATCGTGGCCGGCCGGCCCCCTGGCACCGAGGGCGAGGTTGAACTTCAGCGGCGAACCGTCGATCGAAGCGCTGCCCGCCAGGGCGAAGGGGCCTGCCATCGACGCGGCCGACGCGATGAAATTCACTTTGGTCGCGACCACCGACAGGCCCGTTTGGGCATCGCTGAAGGTGAACGTGCCGTCCTCGACGCGGACGTCTCTCACCGGCAGCGCCCCGGCCCCGCCGGCCGAGGGCGCGAACGCCCAGTTCGCCTGGCCCGCGGCGTCGACCTCCAGGTTGATCCTGGGCGCTACCAGGGTCGCCTCGGTCGCCTCGATGGAGCCGGTGATCAGGGCGAGCAGCGACAGCCGCACGGCGATTGACTTCGCCTCGACCATGCTGGGATCCTTCGCATCCGGCGGGCTGGCGAAGCGC
>CALDNT010000081.1 GCA_937915145.1 uncultured Reyranella sp. | reverse complement strand
CGATCGCCTGCTTGATCAGCGCGTCCAGCGTCTCGTCGTTCTGCACATAACCATCGCGCACGATGCCGTCATGGCCGTCGCTGTTGAAGGGATCGAGCGCCACGTCCGTCATGATGCCGATATCCGGCACCGCTTTCTTCACCGCCGCGGTGGCGCGGCAGACGAGGTTGCCGGGGTTGTAGGCCTCGCGGCCATCCGGTGTCTTGGATTTCGGGTCGGTCTCGGGAAACAGGGCCACCGCCGGAATGCCGAGGTCGCGTGCCTCCTTGACGGCTTCGACCAGCAGGTCAACCGACAGCCGGTCGACGCCGGGCATCGAGTCGACGGGCGTGCGGGCCTTGCTGCCCTCCTGCACGAACACCGGCCAGATCAGATCGTCGACCGAGAGCCTGTGTTCGGCAACGAGGCGGCGCGACCAGTCTTCGCGGCGGTTGCGGCGAAGCCGCGTCGTCGGATAGCGGCCAAGGGCGGTGAAGCGATCGGGCATGGAGCGCGTTATCGCGCGAACCGGGAAAGGCTGCAATGCGGCTTGTTCGCCCGCATTGTTTGACTGGGTAGAGACCCCCGATATGATCGCGCGGACATGGATTTCAACCTCACCGAGGACCAGCAGGCTTTCCGCGACACTGCGCGGCAATTCGCGACCGCGCGGATGTTGCCGCAGGCTGCCCGCTGGGACGTCGAGAAGATATTCCCGGCAGAGACGCTGCGCGAGGCGGCGGCACTGGGTTTCGGCGGGATTTATGTAAGGGACGATGTCGGCGGCAGCGGCCTCAGCCGTGTCGATGCGGCGCTGATCATGGAAGAGCTGGCGTCGGCGTGTCCCAGCACGGCGGCGTATGTCTCGATCCACAACATGGCCGCCTGGATGATCGACGGCTTCGGCGATGACGAACAGCGCCAGCGGTTTCTGCCCAAACTCTGTTCGATGGAGCATTTCGCGAGCTACTGCCTTACCGAACCCGGCTCGGGGTCGGATGCAGCGGCACTGGCAACGCGTGCAGAACTGCGCGGCGATCACTACGTGCTGAACGGCACCAAGGCCTTCATCTCGGGCGGCGGGCGCAGCGATATCTATGTCGTGATGCTGCGCACCGGCGGACCGGGGGCGGGGGGCGTGTCGACGCTGGTCGTCGACAATGGCACGCCGGGCCTGTCGTTCGGCAAGCAGGAGAACAAGCTCGGCTGGAACAGCCAACCGACGGCGTCGGTGATCTTCGAGAATTGCAAGGTTCCGGTCGCCAACCGGCTGGGGCCGGAGGGTCACGGCTTCAAGATCGCGATGGCGGGACTCGATGGCGGGCGTGTCAACATCGGCGCCTGCTCGCTGGGCGGGGCGCGCGCCTGTCTCGAGACGGCGTCGCGCTATGTCATAGAGCGCAAGCAGTTCGGCAAGCCGCTGGCCGATTTCCAGGCGACGCAGTTCAAGCTGGCCGACATGGCGACCGATCTCGACGCTGCCCGACTGCTGATCTGGCGCGCCGCCTCGTTGCTCGACGCCAAGTCTCCGGAGGCGACGCAGGCCGCCGCCATGGCCAAGCGCTTCGCGACAGATGCGGGTTTCCATATCGTCAACGAGGCGCTGCAACTGCATGGCGGATACGGCTACTTGAAGGACTTCCCCATCGAGCGTTACTTGCGCGACCTGCGCGTGCACCAGATTCTCGAAGGTACAAACGAGATCATGCGCGTGATCATTTCTCGACGTTTGCTGATGGGATGACGGATGTCTGAAGCCGAGATCTTGTTTGAAGTGAAGGATGGGCTGGGCGTTATGACGCTCAACCGGCCGAAGGTTCTGAATTCCCTGTCGCACGGCATCATCCTCGAGATGGAGCGGATGATGCCGCAGTGGGAGAAGGATCCCGCGGTCAAGGCGGTAGTGCTGCGCGGCGCCGGCGACCGCGCGTTTTCCGCCGGCGGCGACGTGGCCGGTCTCTACCGCGAGATGCGCGACTACCCGTCGGGGACGCTGCGTCGCGACTTCTTCCGCGACGAGTACGTCGTCAACCGCCGCATCTACCGCTACGCCAAGCCGTGGATATCGCTGATCGACGGCATCAACATGGGCGGTGGCGTCGGCCTCTCGGCACACGGCTCGCACTCCATCGTGACTGAGAAGTACATGTTCGCCATGCCCGAGACGACGATCGGGCTCTTCCCGGACGTCGGTGGCGGCTACTTCCTGACGCGCCTGCCGGGCGCGCTGGGCACGTTCCTCGCGCTTACCAGCTATCGCCTCAAGGCGGCAGACGCGCTGTGGGCGGGCATTGCCCACGCCTATGTTCCGAGCGCGAAGATCGACGACCTCCAGGCGGCTCTGGGGGCTGCCGACCTGTCGGGCCCACGGGCCGACGACAAGGTCGACGCAGTGGTCGCGAAGTTCAAGGCCGACGCAGGCGATCCGACGTTGCCGGCGTTGATGCCGGAGATCGACCGCTGCTTCTCGGCCGAGACGCTGCAGGAGATCGTGGCCAGCCTCCGGCAGTCGCAGAGCGAGTTCGCGCAGAAGCAACTCGCCGCGCTGATGAAGCTCTCGCCGCTGTCGATGGCGATCACGCTGGAGCAGCTCAGGCGCTGCGCCAATCGGTCGTTCGAGGACACGATGACCATCGAGTACCGCATGTCGCAGCGCTGCATGCAGAAGGGCCATGACTTCTTTGAGGGGGTGCGTGCGCTCCTGATCGACAAGGACCAGAAGCCGCAGTGGAATCCGCCGACCATCGAGGGCGTCACGCGGGCCATGGTCGAGGAGCACTTCCGGCCGGTCGCCAACGACTTGAAATTCGACCATTCCTAAGGGAGCAATGCCATGGCGAAAATCGCCTTTATCGGTCTTGGCAACATGGGCGGCCCGATGGCCGCCAATCTTGCGAAAGCTCAGCATCATGTGACGGCCTTCGACCTGTCGGATGCCGCGGTGCAGGCGGCAGTGGAGAAGGGCGCCCACAAGGCCGCGTCCGCCGCCGAGGCGGTGAAGGGCGCCGAAATCGTGGTCACCATGTTGCCTGCCGGCAAGCACGTCCGGGGCGTCTACGAGTCCGATGTGCTGCCCAATGTTGCCAAGGGGACACTGCTGATTGATTGCTCGACCATTGACGTCGATAGCGCCCGCCATGTGGCCGGGCTGGCCCAGAAGGCGGGGCTCGACATGGTGGATGCGCCGGTTTCGGGCGGAGTCGGCGGTGCGACGGCAGGAACGCTCACTTTCATGGTCGGCGGCGGCGATGCCGCCTTCGCCAAGGCCAGGCCGATCCTGGAAAAGATGGGCAAGAACATCGTCCATGCGGGCGCCAGCGGCAACGGCCAGGCGGCCAAGATCTGCAACAACATGATCCTCGGCGTCTCGATGATCGCCGTCGGTGAGGCCTTCATGCTGGCCAAGCGGCTGGGGCTCGATGCCCAGAAGCTGTTTGATGTGGCCTCGACCTCGTCGGGGCAGTGCTGGGCGCTCACCAACTACTGCCCCGTGCCGGGCCCGGTCCCGGCGTCGCCGGCCAATCGCGACTATCAGGCGGGATTCACGGCAGCAATGATGCTGAAGGACCTGATGCTTGCCCAGCAGGCGGCAAATGCGGCCGGCGCCAGCACGCCCCTGGGGGCCGAGGCTGCCCAGCTCTTCAATATGTTCGTCAACAACGGCCATGCCGCGAAGGATTTTTCAGGCATCGTCAAGATGATTGACGGCAAATAGCGCGGCCGTGGCGCGGACGCTTTACGATATCAAGACGACCGACGGCCGCCGCCTCAGTCCGTTCGGGCAACGGGCCCATTTGGCGTTAGCCCACAAGGATTTGGCCGTCGACAAGATGGTGGCAGTGCGGTTCATCGACAAGGATGCCATCGCCTTTGCAAAGTCGCAGACCGTGCCAGTGCTGGTGGATGGTGAGACAGTGGTGGCCGATTCCTGGCGCATCGCCAATTACCTCGAGGACGGCTACCCCGACCGGCCGTCGCTGTTCGGTGGCAATGCCGGCCGGTCGCTGGCGCGCTACTTCAACAACTGGTGCGGCCTGTGGCTGACGCCCGAGGTCGCCCGCTTCATCTTGTTCGATATGCTGGCGCACCTCGACGAGGAGGATCGCGCCTACATCCGCCGCACCCGCGAGCCGCGTTTCGGGCCGCTGGAGGCACTGAACGAGGCGCGGGCAGCCCGCCTGCCGGCCTTTCGCGCCGCCCTCGACCCGCTGCGGCTGACGGTGAAGCAAAACGGCAACCTGCACGGTGGCAGCCCGGGCATGGCCGACTACATGGTGGCAGCGGCGTTCCATTGGGCGGACCAGGCCAGTGATTTCGCCCTGCTCGCGCCGGACGATCCGCTCTACTCTTGGTCCCGTCGCATCAACGGAAACCCGCCATGATCACGCTGTATGACCTTTCCCTGCAGAACGACCGCCGCCCCAGCCCGTTCTGCTGGCGCACCAAATTCGCTCTGGCACATAAGGGCCTGAAATGGACCGAAGTGCCGGTGGGATTCACCGAAAAAGACAAGATCGCTTTCGTCGCCTCCAACACCGTGCCGGTCCTGAAGGACGGTGAGACGGGAGTGAAGGATAGCTGGGCGATCGCCATTCATCTCGACAAGGCCCATCCCGACAAGCCGCTGTTCAAGAGCGAGATGGCGCTGTCCTACGCCCGCTTCGCCAACGGCTTTGTCGACACCGTCGTGCAGCCGGCCCTGTTTCCGATCGTGGTCGGCGATCTCTACGAGCGCGTGCGCCTGGCCGACCAGCCGTATTTTCAGGAATCGCGGGGCAAGCGCCTGGGCACGACAGACTTCGCGGCGTTCCAGGCCAAAGCGCGCGAGAAGGGTGTTGCGGCCTTCCGTGGTGTCCTCGAGCCGGCACGCCGCGTGCTGAAGGAGCAGCCTTTCCTGGCGGGCACCCACCCGGCCTATCCCGACTATGCGTTGGCCGGCGCCTTCATGTGGGCACGCATCATCAGCCCGCTCGTACTGCTTGACGGCGACGATGTCGTCCATGCCTGGCGTGAGCGCATGCTCGATCTGTACGACGGATTGGCACGCAAGGCGCTGGCAGCGTAAGAGTTGCGAAAGTCAGGGGGAGACCATCTTGCCGGACAGCGACGCCAAACCCTTCGATCCGGCCGAACATCGCTTCGGCCCGACCCACTGGTTCGAGGACCTCAGGATCGGGCAGAAATTCTACATCAACTCGCGCACCCAGACGGAGTCGATGTTCGCCGCCTTTCAGCTCGCAAGCGGTGACAACCACCCGATCCACTACGACCGTGAATACTGCAAGGCGCGCGGCCACCGCGACCTTCTGGCCCACGGCCTGCAGGTGGCAGTCCAGGGCGCGGCGGGGGCGGGCATCTTCCCGCATTTCATCGGCGACTCGCTGATAGGCTTTCTCGAGCAGTCTTCGCGGTTCTTGAAGCCGGTCTATTGCGGCGACACGCTCTACCCGATGTTGGAGGTAACCGAGCTGAAACCCGGCCGTACCACCGGCGTCGCCGTCCTGAAGCTCACGATTCATAACCAGAACGGCGAACTGGCGTGCGACGGCGAGCACAAATACCTGATCAAGCGGAAACCGGCGTGACCGCCGCTTTTGCGGGCAAAGTCGCCTGGGTGACGGGTGGCGGAACCGGGATCGGGCGAGCCGGCGCGCGGGCGCTCGCCGAAGGCGGCTGCCGGATCGTGATCTCGGGCCGCACCGAGGCAACGCTTGCGGAAACTGCAAATTTGATTCGTGAGGCCGGTGGGACCGTAGAGATCCGCAAGCTCGACGTTGCCAACAAGAAGGCGGTGGCCCGCGTCGCGGCCGCGATCGAGAAGAAGCATGGCCGCATCGACATCCTGGTCAACAGCGCCGGCACCAATATTCCCGACCGGCGCTGGAGCCAGGTGACGGTCGAAGGTTGGGAGAGCGTGGTGCGGACCAACCTCGATGGTATGTTCTATTGCTGTCACGCCGTACTGTCGGGCATGCGCCGGCG
>CALDNT010000080.1 GCA_937915145.1 uncultured Reyranella sp. | reverse complement strand
GCGGTCGGCCTGGATGATGTTTCCGAGCCGCGTACGATCGGCGACTATCTTTTGATGCCCTTCAGGAAATAGCCGCGCATTACCGCTTTGGCGAGGCGAGGTCCTCCATGATTTCAAGCTGGATTTGCTGGATTTCGGCCAACCGCTCCCACTGCCGGTTGATCAGATGGTCGAGCTTCTCATGCAGGTGCCGTATCTCCAGTTCGGCCTTGAGATTGACCCGGTAGTCATTCTCGGACCGTAGTCGGTCTTTCGACTCCTGCCGCTTCTGGCTCATCATGATGATGGGGGCTTGGATCGCCGCGATGCAGGAAAGCACCAGGTTAAGCAGAATAAACGGATAGGGATCGAAGACCGCCCGACTTGAGATCCACACATTGAAGCCAATCCATATGAGAAGAACGACGAAAAAGCTGATGATGAAATTCCAGCTACCGCCGAAATCCGCGACGAAGTCCGAGATCCGCTCGCCGAAGGTGCGCCTTCCCTCCCACGCCGCCTCGATGTCCCGGGCGACGGTCTCTTCCCGAGCCAGGCTTTCGACCACCTGGCGCTCGAGTTCCGAAATTTCGCCGCGCTCGCGTTCCAGCAGCTGCTCGACATAGCGAGTGCGCTGCTCGGTCAGGTGCTTGCGGCAGATCATGTCTTCGGGTGTGAGGTTAGGATTTGCGGCCATGAGCCCATTTGCCAGGGATGGCCGGACCATGCCGAAGACGATTCGCTCGCGCATTGCCTCGCCGCAAATCGCGCAGTGCGGACGGTCGGCCTGCCGCCGTCGTGTCGGAGGTGTCGACAGGGATGTAGGCTGCGGCTCGCTCATGGCGGCATCCTTTCCGACTCAATCTTTGGCCGGACTCTTCCAGTTTGCCGCAGGCCGTCGTCCGGGGAAAGAACTGCCGTCTTCACCAGATGGATTTGGGCGACAATGACCCGGACGCCTTGGTGCCAGACACCGCATTCGCGGGTACAAATCCGGTAGTCCCCTCTGTTTCATGCAAAAATATTGAACCAACGCCATAGGCTGATGATGCCGATGCTCTTCAGTACCTACAACATGCACTATGGCGTCGGTGCCGACGGCAAATACGACGTCATGCGCATCGCCGACACGGTGGCCGAGGCCGATATCGTCTGTTTGCAGGAGGCTGTCAGCGGCTGGCCGCAGAACGGCCATGCTGACCAGACGGCGGAGATCGCCGGCCGGCTGAACCGCTACAGCGTCTATCACGGCGCCATGGAGGCCGACGCCAGCACGGTCGAGGTTGACGGCCGGATCGCCAACCGCCGGCGCAGCTTCGGCAATGCCATCGTCTCACGCTGGCCGATCCTGTGGTCGCGTGGCGTGATGTTGCCCAAGACGCGGCTGGCAGACACATTCGACCTTCAGCGCGGCTACATCGAGGCGGTGGTGGCGGTGCCCGCGGGGCCGCTGCGCGTCTACTCCACCCATCTCAGCCACGTCGGCCCCCAGCAGCGCCTGCCGCAGGTTGCGGCGCTGATGGACGCGGTCAATCGTGCGCCCGCGACCGGGGGCACGTGGGACACCGCCGCGGGGGAGACCTTGATGTTTCAGGAGCCGGCGCCCGCGGTGCCGACGTCGGCAATCGTGGCCGGTGACTTCAATTTCACGCCGGCCCATCCGGAATACTCCCTGGTCTGCGGCATGCCCGGCAAGCACGGCCGGCTTGCGACGGCTGAGCACTTGTCGGATGCCTGGGCCGCCGCCGGCAACGGCGAGGAGGGGGTCAATTCGTTTCCGCACGAGGGCCGTATCGACCATGTCTTTGTGACCCACGATCTGGCACCCAGGGTCAAGTCGGCGCGGATCGGCTATGGCGTCGAGGCCTCCGATCATTGGCCGGTGTTCGTGGCGTTCGACCTGTAGGCACTGACAGCCATGCCGCCGGTCGACGCCGGTCTGTCGACCCGCGCGCGCACTGTCTCCCTGATGTTGGAGTGCCGCAGGGGAACGGCTTGCATGGGCCCGGCGATCGGGCAAAATGGTCGTCATGGCTGACACCGTCGACGACCCCTTTCTGTCCGGACTGTTTTCCAACAACCGGGCCTGGGCCGAGAAGATCAAGCAGGAAAACCCCGACTTCTTCGACAAGCTCGCCAAGCAGCAGGCACCGAAGGTTCTGTGGATCGGCTGCTCCGACAGCCGGGTCCCCGCCAACGAGATCATCGGCATGATGCCGGGCGAAGTCTTCGTCCATCGCAATGTCGCCAACCAGGTGATGCTGGTCGACTTCAACTGTCTGGCGGTACTGCAGTTCGCGGTCGAAGTGCTGCGCGTGAGCCACGTCATCGTTTGCGGCCACTACGGCTGCGGTGGCGTCAAGGCTTCGCTGAAGAATTACGAACTCGGCCTGCTCGACAACTGGCTGTACGGCATCAACATGATGGGCCGTCGCTACGAGGAGGTCATCACCGCGCTTCCCAACAAGGCCGGCCAGGTCGATGCATTGTGCGAGATCAACGTGATCGAGCAGGTGCGCAATGTCTGCAAGACCTCGATCGTCCGGCAGGCCTGGCGGCGCGGCCAGGAAGTCTCGATTCATGGCTGGATCTACGGCATCCATGACGGTCTGCTTCATGACCTCGAGGTTTCGGTGAACGACGCGACCGCCGCCGAATCGACGCTCGATGCGGCCCTGGCCGGGCCGCGGCTGGCGCACCGGTAGAACTCAACTCCAGCAGCGAGGCAGCCTTGGATATGCTGGAAAGATGGGCGGACTATATGTTCGGGCTTCCCGAGGCCGTCCAGCTTGCGGTGTTTTGTGTACATGGCCTGTTCGTTTTCGGGCTGAGCTTCGGCCTCCTCAAGCTCTTCAACGCCCGGTCCCGGGAGATCGTACAGTGGATGCCGGTCGGCCCGTTCTTCGCGTCGATCTCCATGGTGTTTGCCTTGTTCCTTGCCTTTCACGCGGCCGACATCTGGTCGCACAAGCGCGACGCAGAGCGCGCCTTCATCCACGCCGGCACGTCGATTCAGCGTTTCGACGAACTCGTCGGCCCGACGCAGTTGAATGTGCCGGCGGCGCGGGCCCTGCTCAGACTGTATGTCGAAACGGTTACCCAGGACGAATGGGCCAACCATCGCAACCAGCAGTCGAGCGATAGGGCTGAGGCGGTACTACGCGACCTTCAGGCCGTCTCCGTGCAGTTGGCCAAGGAGCTTCCTGGCCCGACCGCCACGCAGATCAACACGCTGCTGAACGAGATCTCCCGTACGCGATCCGACCGGCTGTGGATCGGGAAGAATCACACCGAAGGCGTGACCTGGCTCGCCGTCCTGCTGATCGGCCTGATGACCCATCTGGCGGTGGCGTCGGTGCATCTCGACCGGCCGCGCGCCGGCGCCCTGGCGCTCGGGCTGTTTTCGGCAACCACAACGATCGCCTATTGGTCGCTCGGGGTGGTCGACGATCCCTACCGCCATCTCTCGTCGCTGGATCCGATGACCTGGCTCAACTGATTGTCGTTGGCCCGCTGGGTCGTGCTGCAGGCGGGCGCGCGATGCAACGGAAGCCGACGTGGCTGGTCGTCGTGTCGATCTGCTCGGCGTGGCGCGCGGCCGGCCGGTAGCGCTTGCAATAGCTCGGCGCGCAGAGATGCGAGCCGCCCTTCAGCACCTTGCGCGGGATACGCACTTGGTCGCGCGGATCGTAGCTCTCCTCCACCGATACCCCGCGCGGATTCTCCGGCACGCAGCAGGTCTTGCCGGCATCGGCCTCGTGTCGCGCCGAATACCAGTCGGCGGTCCATTCCCAGACGTTGCCGATCATGTCGAACACGCCGTAACCGTTCGGTGAAAAGGCCTGGACCGGCGAGGTCCGCGCCCAGCCGTCTTCACGGGAGTTGTCGTGCGGGAACGTGCCCTGCCAGGTGTTGGCCATGTGCTTGTTCCCAGGCGTGAACTCGTCGCCCCAGGCGAACTCCGCACCGTCGAGGCCGCCGCGCGCCGCGAACTCCCACTCGGCCTCGGTCGGCAACGTCTTGCCGGCCCAGTTGGCATAGGCCTCGGCATCCCTGTAGCCGACCTGCACCACCGGATGATCGTCGAGGCCGCCGATATGGCTGCCCTTGCCATAGGGCCGTCGCCAGGTGGCGCCGAAGGTGAACCGCCACCACTGGCTCCAGTCGGCAAGATCGACGGGTCTGGACGGCGGCGTGAAAACCAGGCCGCCGGCCTTCAGCATCCCGGGCTTTGCGCCGGGATAATCCTTGGGGTCGGGGTCGATCTCGGCCCAGGTGACATGGCCTGTCGCCAGGACAAAGGCGCGGAACTGGGCGTTGGTGACAGGCGTGGCGTCGATCCAAAAGCCATCGATCGTGACGGTGTGCGCGGGCTTCTCTTCCGGATAGTGCGCGTCCGAGCCCATGCGGAACGTGCCGCCGGGAATACGGATCATGTCGGCGTAGGTGGGCGGACCGGCCGGGCTCTTGTCTGCCATGGTGCTCCGGTTATCGCCGCTTTGCAGCGGTGAGCCAAGTCGTGCCTATCGGCTGCTCGCCGTTGCGGTAGCTGCGAGGGCGGGCGGCAGCTTGTGCCACTCGCGTCCTGCCTTTGCCAGCTGGTAGCCGTAATCGTAGAGCGCGCGCATGTAGGACTGGTCGAATTCTCCGGTCTTGGTGGCGCGGAAGTCCGAGCCGATATAGGCCAAATTGTAGTCCACACCGTCGCGTTGGGTA
>CALDNT010000079.1 GCA_937915145.1 uncultured Reyranella sp. | reverse complement strand
CTGCCGCCAGCGCCTGGGCGCGCCAGACCTTGATGAAGGCGCGCTTGCCTTCGCCTTTCGGATCCTCGATGCGGGCCAGCGCCTCTTCGGTGAGCTTGCGCGAGGTGGTGCGGCCGGCGGCGAGCTCCGCAGCCAGCTGCTGGATCGTCGGATTGAGCATCGGATTCCTTACTTGGCGCGGTTCTTCACCAGGTCGTCGACCACGGCGGGATCGGCAAGCGTCGACGTATCGCCGAGATTGCCAAAATCGTTCTCGGCGATCTTGCGCAGGATGCGGCGCATGATCTTGCCGGAGCGTGTCTTGGGCAGGCCCGGTGCCCACTGGATGACGTCAGGCGTGGCGATCGGGCCGATTTCCTTGCGCACCCAGGCGACCAATTCCTTGCGCAACTCGTCGGACGATTGCTGGCCGGCCTTCAGGGTCACGTAGGCGTAGATACCCTGGCCCTTGATGTCGTGCGGAAAGCCGACCACCGCCGCCTCGGCCACCTTGGTGTTGCCGACCAGCGCGCTCTCGACCTCGGCGGTGCCGATGCGGTGACCCGACACGTTGATCACGTCGTCGACCCGGCCGGTGATCCAGTAGTAGCCGTCGGCGTCGCGGCGCGCGCCGTCGCCGGTAAAATACTTGCCAGGGTAGGTCTTGAAGTAGGTTTCGATGAAGCGCTGGTGGTCGCCGTAGACCGAGCGCATCTGGCCCGGCCATGAACCTACCAGGCAGAGGTTTCCCGAACAGGCGCCCTGAAGCTCCTTGCCGTCGGCATCGACCATGACGGGCTGGACGCCGAAGAATGGCAGGCTGGCCGAGCCGGGCTTCAGCGCCGTGGCACCCGGCAGCGGTGTGATCAGGATGCCGCCGGTCTCGGTCTGCCACCAGGTGTCGACGATCGGGCAGCGGCTGTCGCCGACGACGCGGTAGTACCAGAGCCAGGCCTCGGGATTGATCGGCTCACCGACCGAA
This sequence comes from uncultured Reyranella sp., assembly GCA_937915145.1. Taxonomy (GTDB): domain Bacteria; phylum Pseudomonadota; class Alphaproteobacteria; order Reyranellales; family Reyranellaceae; genus Reyranella. The sequence goes on along the minus strand of CALDNT010000079.1, from coordinate 22,820 downwards.
CCCAGCAGGCGCAGGCTCTTGCGCGTGGCCTTCTTCACCGGCGCCTCGCCCTCGCGCATCAGGGCGCGGATGGCGGTGGGCGCGGTGTAGAAGATGTTGACCTGGTGCTTGTCGATCACCTGCCAGAAGCGGCTGGAGTCGGGATAGTTGGGCACGCCCTCGAACATCAGTGTCGTGGCGCCGTTGGCGAGCGGTCCATAGACGATATAGCTGTGCCCGGTCACCCAGCCGACGTCGGCGGTGCACCAGTAGACGTCGCCGTCGTGGTAATCGAAGACGTACTGGTGCGTCATCGAGGCGAACACGATGTAGCCGCCTGTCGTATGCAGAACGCCCTTGGGTTTGCCGGTCGAGCCCGACGTATAGAGGATGAACAGCGGGTCCTCGGCACCCATCGGTTCGGGCTTGCACTCGGCCGATACCTTGGCGGCGACTTCGTGCCACCACACGTCGCGTCCCGCATCCCAGGCAACCTTGCCGCCGGTGTGCCTGACCACCAGCACCTTCTTGACGCCGGGGCATTTCTTCACGGCCTCGTCGGTATTGACCTTGAGCGGCACGGGCTTGCCGCCGCGCAGACCCTCGTCGGCGGTGATGACGATGTTGCTTTCGCAGTCCTGGATGCGGTTGGCCAGGCTGTCGGGCGAAAAGCCGCCGAACACCACCGAGTGAATGGCGCCGATGCGCGTGCAGGCGAGCATGGCATAGGCCGCCTCGGGGATCATCGGTAAGTAGATGGTGATGCGATCGCCTTTCTTTGCGCCCAGCTCCTTCAGCGCATTGGCCATCTTGCAGACTTCGGCGTGCAGCTCGCGGTAGGTGATGTTCTTGGATTTTGCCGGATCGTCGCCCTCCCAGATGATCGCCGTCTGGTCGGCGCGCGCGGGCAAATGGCGGTCGATGCAGTTGGCCGAAACGTTCAGCACACCGTCATGGAACCAACGGATGCGGACATCGCCGGTATAGTCGACGTCGCGCACGGCCTCAGCACTGTAAGGCTTGATCCAGTCGACGCGCCTGCCGTGCTCGCCCCAGAATTTGGCCGGGTCCCTGGTCGAGGCTTCGTACATCGCCTTGTACTTGGCGCCATCGACATAGGCCCGCTTGGCCCAGTCGGGGCTGACGGCGATCAACTCATCGGCCATGGTTTTCCTCCCGCTTGGCTTGTTGCGTGAATTGTTTCGGTTTTAGCGCGTCGCTGCTGCAGTCGGCAATTCGACTTTGGAAAGGGCTTGCGGGCGTGACCAGGAAATGGTGCCGAACCGCAGAATGACCAGAGGCATGATCAGCGCATCGAGCCCGTTCAGCAGCATGCTCAAGGTCGGTATCGGCGGCATCGGCAGCCAGCGCGGCCAGCGGAAGAAGAGGCGGAAGTTCACCGTCCACGGAAAGCGGTCGGCGTAGACTTCGTTGTGGAACCGCGTAAGGGGATCGATGTCGTAGGCCAGCGCCAGCTTGCCTTCGATGAAGGCGCGCACCGCGGCATGGAAGGTGAGGAAGTCTGGAAAGAGGACATTCCGGATCGGGCCGATGAGCGGCCCGCCCGACGGCAGCGCAGAAGGCCGCGGCAATCCGAAGATCGATCCGCGACGTTGAAATCATGATCGTCGATTTACTCGCTGTGCCAGGTCGTGAAATCCTGGATCGGCGCCCGTTCGGTGATCAGGCAGTTGGGTACCGCGTCGGGGTTGGCGTAGCCCAGAGCCAGGCCGCAGATCACGATCTGGTCGTCCGGTATCTTGAGTTCGCGACGCACGACGTGCTGGTAGCGGCTGAAGGCCGCCTGCGGGCAGGTATGCAGGCCTTTTTCGCGCGCCAGCAGCATGAGCTGGTCGAGGAAAATGCCGCAGTCGATCCACTGGCCGTCGCCCATGCGGCGCTCGACGCTCAGGATCATGCCGACCGGTGCATCGAAGAAGTCATAGTTCTTGCGGAACTGCTTCAGCATGCCCGCGGCGTCACCGCGCGGCACGCCGAGCAGGGTGTAGAGCTGCTTGCCGACCAGCTTGCGGCGGGCATCGTAGACCGGCGTGAATTCCCTAGGATAGATATCGTACTCGGCACCCGGTCCATTGTCGCCGTCGTCCATCGCTTTCAGGATCGCCGCAGACAGACGCGACCGAGCCGTGCCCATGGTGATGTGAAGTTTCCACGGCTGCAGATTGCCGTTGGATGCTGCGCGGTTGGCGTTGGTGACGATCCATTCGATGTCGGCCTTCGATACCGGATCCGGCTTGAAGACCCGCATCGAGCGGCGCGAATTGATGGCTTCGGATACACGCATGAACGATTAGCTCCGGTTGAGATGACGGCGCAGGAAGTCGAACAGTTTCCGCCGTGCGATGGCGTTTTGCTGTTCGGTGAAATAGTGGGTCGCGCCGGCGACGACGAAGGCTTCGGCGTCCTTTCCGTGGTCGCGCAACGCATCCGCCATGGCAAGCGTTTGTGCGACCGGCACATTCTCGTCACGGTCGCCGTGGATCAGCAGGACCGGCACGTCGATCTGCGCGACGCGCAGGATCGGCGAGCGCACCGGAAGGCCTTCGGGTCCGCAAAGATCATCGAGATAATCGCGTATGAAGGGATTGGCCTCGCGCCAGCGTGCCAGGTCGGTCGGCGCGAAGAACGATGCAACGGCCTTTACCGGCGGTTTGTGGGCGGCGGCCAGCAGCGCCACCTGGCCGCCCATCGAGGCGCCGACCAGGCCGATGCGATCGCGATCGACCAGCGGCCGCTTGCCGAGCCAGTCGATCGCGGCCAACACGTCGAGCGGTTGGCGCAGGCCCTGGTCGTTTTCGCCTTCGGACCCCAGCCAGCCGCGCAGCGACAGCGCCAGGGCGGCATAGCCGTTGGCCGAGGCGGCGCGCGCCAGCCCCGCCATGTTGTGGGCGTGACCAGCGAAGCCGTGCAGCAGCACCAACGCCGGATAGGGCGGCGCGCCGGCCTGCGGCTTGAAGAAGTAGCCACCGAGGCTGACGCCATGGCCCGGCACCCGCACGGGCTCGGCGTCGGGCAGATCGGGCAAGTCGTCCCAGCGATGCGCGACCTCGATCGGCACGCCGTCGGGGTCGCGGAAGCCGACCGAGTAGTAACCCGGAGCGAAATAGTCGAGTTCCTTGGGCGGCTGGAGGATCTGTGCGCCGGCGTCGCGCAGCTCGGCATGGACCTGATCGACCTGGGCGCGGCTCTCGGCCGATACGGCAAGCCACAGTGCGCCGGGCCCGTAGGAGACGCCGTCCTTGGCTTGGCGCATGACGAAATGATCGTAGCCGCGCGACCACATCACCCGGTCGGGGCTTGCCCAGACCCGATGGAAACCCAGCATCGGCAACCATAGGCGATGGAACGCCACCGAACGGGCAAGATCGCTCACCTCGATCGCGGCACCGGCGAACGACGAGCGTGGCCGCATCAGGTCACAGGCAGGCCAAGCGCGCGCAATTCGTCACGCCGGAGGTGTTCCTCGCCGGCGAGGAAGAATTCGTCGAGTTGCGGCGGCTTCACCTGCGTGCCGGCCAGCATCGCATGGGCCTGGCCGCGATGGTGGGTCTGGTGCTGGAGGAGGTGTTCCAGAATCGACGCCACGGATGTGGGAGGCGGCGTGCGGTTGGGCCGCGGCAGCACCAGGCCTTTCGCCAGAAGGTCCTCGGTCTGGCGCTCGCAGAAGGCGAGCAGCCGCCGGTCGCTGGCGATCTGGGCCTGGTGGAGCGAGGCGGCGTCGGCAAAATCCGGCGGCGGGTCGTCATAACGGTCGAGGACCGTCGGATCGCGCTCGAGCGCGTCGATGTAGTAGGTGTCGACCCAGAGGTTGTGGTTCAGCGTGGCGCGCAGCGAGGGGAAGAAGCTGGTGCGAGCCGCGGCGAACTCCGCCGGCGAGAGTGCCATGCAGGCGGAGAGCAGCCGGTGGTTCGCCCAGATGTTGTTGCGGGCCATGGCGACGAAGTGGCCTGTGAACCCCGTCGTCGCCATGGCGGCCTGTTCCTTGTCCGTGCTCAGGCCGCGTGCGCCAGATTGCGCAGCACGTAGTGCAGCACGCCGCCGTTCTTGAAGTATTCGACCTCCTCGGCAGTATCGATGCGGCAGGTCAGAACGATCTTCTCGCTGGTGCCGTCGCGACGATGGATGGTGAGCGGCACGTCCATGCCGACCTTCAGCCCGCCATCGATGCCCTCGACGTCGAAGCTCTCAGTGCCGTTGAGGTTGAGCGTCTTGCGCGTCATGCCGTCCTTGAACTGCAACGGCAGCACGCCCATGCCGACCAGGTTGGAGCGGTGGATGCGCTCGAAGGTCTCGCAGACCACGGCCTTCACGCCAAGCAGGTTCACGCCCTTGGCGGCCCAGTCGCGCGAGCTGCCGGTGCCGTATTCCTTGCCGGCGATCAGGATCTGCGGCGTGTGCTCCTTGCGGTAGCGCATCGCCACGTCGTAGATCGGCTCGGCCTGGTCGGACTGCCAATGATGGGTGAAGCCACCCTCGACGCCCGGCACCATCTCGTTCTTGAGACGGATGTTGGCAAAGGTGCCGCGCATCATGACTTCGTGATTGCCGCGGCGCGTGCCGTACTGGTTGAAGTCCTTCGGCGCCACGCCCTCTTCCTGCAAGTAGGCTCCAGCCGGGCTGTCCTTGCGGATCGATCCGGCGGGCGAGATGTGGTCGGTCGTGATCGAATCGCCGAACTGGCCGAGCGGGCGCGCGCCCGAGATGTTGGAGATCGAGCCCGGAACCTTGCCCATGCCGTCGAAGTAGGGCGGGTTGCGCACATAGGTCGACTTGTCATCCCAGGCGTAGGTCAGGCTGGGTTTGGTCTTGATGCTGCGCCAGAAGCGGTCGCCCTTGAAGACGTCGGCATAGCGCTTCTTGAACGCCTTGGTCGTGACGAACTTGTCGACGGCCTTCTGGACTTCCATGTTCGAGGGCCAGAGGTCTTTCAGATAGACCGGCTTGCCACCCTTGCCGGTGCCGATCGGGTCCTTGGTAATGTCGATTTTCATCGAGCCGGCCAGCGCATAGATGACCACAAGCATCGGCGAGGCGAGGTAGTTGGCGCGGGTCAGCGGGTTGACGCGGCCCTCGAAGTTGCGGTTGCCCGACAGCACCGAACAAACCACCAGGTCGCCGTCGCCGATCGCTTTGGTGACGGGATCGGGCAGCGGGCCGGAGTTGCCGATGCAGGAGGTGCAGCCATAGCCCACCAGATTGTAGCCGATCTTGTTGAGGTCCTTCTGCAGGCCTGAAGCCTCGAGATACTCGGTCACGACCTGCGAGCCCGGCGCCAGCGACGTCTTCACCCATGGCTTGACCTTGAGGCCGTGCTTCACCGCGTTACGGGCAATCAGGCCGGCACCCAGCATGACGTAGGGATTCGACGTGTTGGTGCAGGAGGTGATGGCGGCGATCACCACATCGCCGTGGCCGACGTCGTAGTCCGCACCGTCGGGCTTGATGCGCTTGCCGGTGTCCTTGCGGTCGAATTCCTTTTCCATGTTGGCCACGAACTGATGCGCGGCCTCCGACAACGGCACACGGTCCTGCGGCCGCTTCGGCCCGGCGAGGCTGGGGACGACATCGCCGAGATCGAGCGACAGGGAGTCGGTGAAGATCGGGTCAGCCGCCTTCTTGTTCCGCCACAGCCCCTGCTTTTTGGCATAGGCCTCGGTGAGCTTGGCCGCCTGGCCGCGGTTGGTGGTCTTGAGATAGCCGAGCGTGATGCCGTCGACCGGGAAAAAGCCGCAGGTCGCACCGTACTCGGGCGCCATGTTGGCGATGGTCGCACGATTGGCGAGCGGCAGGTCATCGAGGCCGTCGCCATAGAATTCGACGAACTTGGAAACCACGCCCTTCTTGCGCAGCATCTGGGTGACGGTGAGCACGAGATCGGTCGCCGTGGCGCCTTCCTTGAGCCTGCCGGTGAGCTTGAAGCCGACGACATCGGGGATCACCATCGGCTGCGCCTGGCCGAGCATGGCGGCCTCGGCTTCGATGCCGCCGACGCCCCAGCCCAGCACGCCGAGGCCATTGACCATCGTGGTGTGGCTGTCGGTGCCGACCAGCGTGTCGGGATAGGCGACGGTCTCCTTGCCTTCCTTCCGGGTCCACACGACCTGCGAGAGATACTCGAGGTTCACCTGGTGGCAGATGCCGGTGCCCGGCGGCACGACGCGGAAGTTGTCGAACGCCATCGCGCCCCAGCGCAGGAACTGATAGCGCTCCAGGTTGCGCTCGTATTCGAGCTTCACGTTGGCGCCGAAGGCGCTCGTGTTGCCGAAATTGTCGACGATCACCGAGTGGTCGATGACGAGATCGACTGGCACCAGCGGGTTGATCTTCCGGGCGTCGCCGCCGAGCTTGCCCATCGCATCGCGCATGGCCGCGAGATCGACCACCGCCGGCACGCCGGTGAAGTCCTGCATCAGCACGCGAGCCGGCCGGAAATTGATCTCCTTGGTCGACTTGCCGCCATTCTTCAGCCAGTCGGCAAAGGCGGCGATGTCGGCCTTCTTGACCGTGGTGCCGTCCTCGTGACGGACGAGGTTCTCGAGCAGGACGCGCAGCGAGAAGGGCAGGCGGCTGAGGTCGCCGACCTCCTTCTCGACCGCCTTGAGGCTGAAATAGGTGTAGGTCTTGGCGCCGACCTTCAGCGTCTTGCGGGCCTTGAAGCTGTTGGGATGCGCGGCGGCCATGCTCGGATACTCCTGGGGGATCGGATTTGTGCGGACGGCTGGCAAAATAGGGGTACGGACCGGCGCAGGCAATCGGCGGATGCAGGCGGGCGGCCGTTGTGCCAGATTGTGCTGATGCAGCGGGCTCTGGTGAAGGCGACAGTGGCTTTTGCGGTGCTTGTGGCATTTGCCGCCGAGGCGTTGGCCCAGCCAGACGCCACCGATTGGGATCTCTCGGCGCGGGAGTTCGAGCAAAGGTCCGGCGGCAGCTCGGATCTGTTCGGCCGGCCGGGCGGTGCCGCCACGACGCACAAGGCCACCTTGGACGCACTCGACAAGATCCTGTCGAGTTCCCGGCTCTCTGCCTTCGATCGCTCGCTCTATCTCGGCATCCGCGCCTACCAGTTGAGCCGGCTCGGGCGCGAGGCGGATAGCCTGAGGGACGTGACCGAAATGGCAAAGGCGCTGCCCGAGGGCTGGTCGGCCGTGCTTGCCGGCATTGTGCCGGAGCTGGCGGGCGGCGGCGACCGGGCGGCGGCACTGCGAACCCTGGATTACGGGCTGCAGCGCAAGCCCGGCGATCCACGGCTGGCGGTCGGCCAGGCGCAGGTCTACCTGCAGATCGCCGAATTCGACCACGCGCTCGATCTGCTCGATCTCGCGCTGGCTGGCGCCACGACGGAGTCCGAGCGCCGCGCCGCGCTGTTTGTCCGCGGCCACGCCGATTTCGACCTCGGTCGCTACGATGAAGCTGCTGCCGATTTTGACGCCTTCCTGACAGGGCGCCCGTTGCTGAAGTCGCGCATGCCGTCCCTGCTTTGGCGGTATGCCGCCCAGGTTCGCGCCAAACGTGAGGCGCGTTCCGCGCTCGCCAGGGATCTCGACAACGAGAACCTCGACGAATGGCCGGGGCCGATCGCCAAGTTTCTGTTGGGCAGGATTCCCGCCGGCGAGCTTGAGGTCGCCGCCGAAACCGGGGAGGCCGCCAAGCGCGCCAACGGCAAGTGCCCGGCGGCGTTCTTCATTGCCATCGACGCGATCCACCGTGGCGCCAAGCAGCGGGCGCGCGAGCAGCTTCAGCTCGCCCAGGCGCGCTGTCCGACGGTATCCGAGTTCAACTGGGCAGCCTCGAGCGAGCTGAAGCGGCTCTAGTCCACGAGCGCCAGCGGGGCCACGAAGCGGGTGATCTCCGACAGAACGTAGGCCGGCTGCTGCAGGTGTGGGGCATGGCCGCAATCCGGAACCAGGCGGGTCTCGCAATAGCCGCCGACCTTTCCGGCAATGATGCCGAGCTGCAGTTCGCTGCCATAGTCGTCGTCCTCGCCCTGGATCGCCTGCACCGGCACGAGGATGCCCGGCAGCCGCCGGTTGGCGTCCATGGGCTCGAAGCCCGGCTCCAGCCACGCGTCCGACCACAGACGGAAACAACCGTCGACATTGTCGCCGTGGTGCCGGGTGAGCCGCTCGCGCAGGTCGCCCGCGGCGAAGGTCTCGCGGGCGCGCCGGATACTGTCGATGCAGACCGGCTCGTTGATGGCGTGCGCGGCCAGCGTCACGACCGCGCGCAGCGGCCCCGGATCGGTCGCGGCGTAGTTGAGCGCGATCGTGCCGCCGTCGCTGTGGCCGACCAGGACGCAATCCTCGATGCCCAGGCGGGAGAGCAGCCGCGGCAGCACCTCGTCGGCCTCGATCTCCATGTAGCGCACGCCGGGATCGGACGGCCACGGGCTGGAGCGGCCGTAGCCGGTGCGGTCATAGACGATGCCGGTGCAGCGCGTCGCGTCGCACAGCTTCTGCGGGAAGTCCCGCCACATTTCGATGCAGCCCAGCCCTTCGTGCAGGAAAAGCAGAGTCGTGCGTTCGAGTGCGTCGCCTTGGGCCGGTATCAGCCGGCGGATGCGCAGGCGGCGGTCGCCGAGGTCGATGAATTCATCGTGATGGGGCATTGGTCATTTTTCAGGGCGCTTCAGGCCACGGTCAAGGTAGCTTCGTGCGTCTGCGACCAAGATCGGTGGCTGGCTTGACCGGCCCGAAGCAGCTATGGCTATTTGCCTGATGAAATCGCCGCGATAACAAATGAACGGCGAGCCCAGGGAGCGCGAGGCAGGAATGACGACCGGTACGGCCGACACCGCAACCGAGGCTCGGGACACGTTTCCGAAGCTCTTGGCGGAGCACGCCCGCGCGGACGCCGCTCGGCCCGCCTACCGGGAAAAGATCTATGGCATCTGGCAGACCTATGACTGGGGCCATGTCGCCCGCCAGATCGGTCTTCTCGCGGCGGGTCTGGCCGACCTGGGATTTCGCCGTGGCGACCGGCTGATCGTCGTCGGCGACAACCGGCCCCGGCTCTACTGGTCGATGTGCGCCGCACAGTCGCTCGGTGGCGTGCCGGTACCGGTCTATCAGGACTCGGTCACCGAGGAACTTGCCTACGTGGTGGAGCATGCCGGCGCACGTTTTGCCCTCGCGGAGAATCAAGAGCAGGTCGACAAGCTTCTGGCGATCCAGAAGAAGGTGCCGTCACTCAGCGTGATCTTCTACGACGATCCGCGCGGCATGCGGCACTACGACCAGCTTCAGTCCTATGCCGAGGTGCAGGAGCGTGGCGCCAAGCTGCTGGCGACGGCGCCCGATATGATCGCGACCGAGGTCGTCAAGGGGCGCGGTTCGGATGATGCCATTATGCTCTACACGTCGGGCACCACCGGTCGGCCCAAGGGAGCGTTGCTGAGCTACGACAATCTCATTTGGGCGGCACGCGCCGGTGCCGAGTTTGACGGACTGAGGGCCGGCGACGAGTTGCTGTCGTACCTGCCCATGGCCTGGGTGGGCGATCACATCTTTTCCTACGCCCAGTGCTATGCCGTCGGCCTGGTGGTCAATTGCCCGGAATCGGCGGCCACCGTGATGAGCGACCTGCGCGAAATCGGCCCGACCTATTATTTCGCGCCGCCGCGTGTGCTTGAGAACCTGATCACCCAGGTCGCCATCCGCATGGAGGATGCCGGATTCCTCAAGCGCCGGATGTTCCAGTATTTCATGACCCTGGCGCGTCGTGTCGGGCCGTTGCTGCTCGACGGCCGGCCGGTGCCGCTTGTCGATCGGTTGCTTTATGCCGTCGGTAACGCGCTGATCTATGGGCCGCTCAAGAACACGCTGGGCATGAGCCGCGTTCGCGTTGCCTACACCGCAGGAGAGGCGGTGGGGCCGGAGATCTTCAACTTCTTTCGCGCGCTCGGCGTCAACATGAAGCAGCTCTACGGGCAGACCGAGGCCTCGGTGTTTCTGACCATCCATCCCAACGGCGAGGTTTTCCCCGACACGGTCGGCAAGCCGGTGTCCAAGGTCGAACTGCGGATCGCCGACTCGGGCGAGGTGCTCTATCGCAGCCCCGGTGTGTTCAGGGAGTATTACAAGAACCCCGAGGCGACCAACGACACCAAGACGGCCGACGGCTGGGTGCACACCGGCGACGCCGGTTATCTCGATGATCGTGGGCATTTGCGCATCATCGATCGCGCCAAGGATGTCGGAAAACTGAAGGATGGCACGCTGTTCGCGCCGAAGTTCATCGAGAACAAGCTGAAGTTCTATCCGCACGTCAACGAGGCGGTCGCGTTCGGCGACGGCCGCGACTTTGTCACCCTCTTCGTCAACATCGACATGGTCGCCGTCGGCGACTGGGCCGAGCGGCGAAACCTCTCCTACGCCAGCTATCAGGAACTGGCCGGGCGATCCGAGGTCTACGATCTGATCCAGGGCGAGATCGAGCAGGTCAACCGCGACCTTGCCGCCGATCCGCGGATGGCAGGTGCCCAGATCCGCCGCTTCCTCGTCCTGCACAAGGCGCTCGAGGCCGACGACGGCGAACTCACGCGCACCAACAAGGTTCGGCGCGGTTTCATCCACGAGCGCTACAAGCCTCTGGTCGATGCGCTTTACGGTGGCGCCAAGAGTGCGCACATCAAGGTCGACGTCACGTTCGAGGATGGCCGCAAGGGCACCATCGAGGGCGACGTCCAGATCCGCGACCTGGCGCCCGACGTGGCCGGGCGGCCGGCGCTGAAGAAGGCGAGCTGAGCCCGATGGTCGGTCGCCTGCGCTCCTTTCCGGACGTGCTGCTTTCGGTCGAGAACATCAGCCTGTCGTTCGGCGGCGTGAATGCGCTCACCGACATCAGCTTCGACATCGCCAAGGGCGAAGTCCGCGCCATCATCGGCCCCAACGGCGCCGGCAAGTCGTCGATGCTGAACTGCATCAACGGCTTCTACCATCCGCAGCACGGCGCCATCACCTACAAGGGCGTACGACGTGACCAGATGAAGCCGCACGAGGCCGCCGAGCAGGGCATCGCGCGAACCTTCCAGAACATCGCCCTGTTCAGGGGCATGTCGACCCTCGACAACATCATGACTGGTCGCAACCTGCGCATGAAGACCGGCCTGTTGTGGCAGGCGCTGCACATCGGCCCCGCCCGGCGCGAGGAGATCGAGCACCGCAAGGCGGTCGAGCGGATCATCGAGTTTCTCGAGATCCAGCACATCCGCAAGGCGCCGGTCGGGACGCTTCCCTATGGACTGCAGAAGCGCGTCGAGCTCGGCCGGGCGCTCGCCGCCGGCCCCGAGCTGCTGCTTCTCGACGAGCCGATGGCCGGCATGAACATCGAGGAAAAGCAGGATATGTGCCGCTTCATCCTCGACGTGAACGACGAATTCGGCACCACGATCTGCCTGATCGAGCACGATATGAGCGTGGTCATGGACATCTCCGACCGCGTCGTCGTCCTCGACTACGGCCGCAAGATCGGCGACGGCACGCCCGACGAAATCAAGAAGAACGAGGCGGTCATCGCAGCCTATCTCGGCGTTGGCCACTGAGCGGAGTGTACATGCTTGGCCCGTTCCTCGAGACCCTGATCGGCGGCCTTCTGACCGGCGTGCTCTATTCGCTGGTGGCGCTGGGCTTCGTGCTGATCTTCAAGGCCTCCGGTGTCTTCAACTTTGCACAAGGCGCCATGGTCCTTTTCGCGGCGCTGACGGTCGCCAGGCTGACCGATGAGATCGACGGCAAGGCCCTCGGGCTGGAGCATTTCGTCATCGCCGCGGCGATTCTCGGCGCCGCGCTGGCGCTGATCGCCTGGTACGCGTGGCGCGAATACGTCGCGCGCGGCTCGGGGCCGGACCAACGCCGCAAGCTGGCATTGCTTGCCGCGGGCGGGGCCCTGATCGGCGGCGTCGTGGCTTTCGCCTACGGCAAGGGCGCATGGCCGCTGTGGCTGGCGCTGGCCGCCACGGCGTCGATCATGGGTCTGCTCGCCTACGCCATCGAACGTCTGGTGCTGCGTCATCTCGTGAACCAGGAAGGCATCATCCTGTTCATGGCGACGCTCGGCATCGCCAATTTCCTCGACGGCTTTGGCCAGACCCTGTGGGGCAGCGACATCTACACGATCAATCTCGGGCTGCCCAAGAACCCGATCTTCCTCTTCGAGGAAGTCTTCCCGGGCGGCTTGCTGGTCGATCCGGCCGAACTCTTCGCAGCCGGCATCGCGGCCGTTCTGGTCATCGTCCTTGCCGTCTTCTTCCAGAAGACTCGCGTCGGCCGGGCGCTGCGGGCCGTGGCCGACGATCATGCTGCCGCCCAGTCGGTCGGTATCCCGCTCAATACCATCTGGCTGATCGTGTGGACGGTGGCGGGACTGGTGGCGCTCGCCGCCGGCGTCATCTGGGGGGCCAAGCTCGGCGTTCAATTCTCGATCTCGCTGATCGCCCTCAAGGCATTGCCGGTTCTGATCCTCGGCGGCTTCACCTCGGTGCCCGGCGCCATCATCGGCGGCCTGATCATCGGCGCCGGCGAGAAGCTGTCCGAGATCTTCCTGGCGCCGATCCTGGTGCAGGCGTTCGATCTCGCCGGCGGCGGCATCGAGAACTGGTTCGCCTACATGCTGGCGCTGGTATTCCTGCTGTTCCGGCCGCAGGGCCTGTTCGGCGAACGCATCATCGAACGCGTATGAGAAGGCGAGTGTAGGCGATGCTTTACCGCGAGGCTGGCCAGTTCAAGACCGACTATGCCGCCGACCAGCAGATCTTCCCGATCCTGCAGGACCGCATCTTCGTGTTCGGTGTCATCGCCGCGGCGTTCGCAATCGTGCCGGCGATCGCCAGCGAGTATCTCTATACCGAAATCCTGATTCCCTTCCTGATCCTGTCGCTGGCCGCCATCGGCCTCAACATTCTGGTCGGCTATTGCGGACAGGTGTCGCTCGGCACCGGCGGCTTCATGGCTGTCGGTGCCTATGCCGCCTACAATCTCTGGCTCCGCGTGCCGGAGGCCAACAACCTGATCGTGGTCTTCCTGTTCGGCGGCCTGATGGCGGCCGCCGTCGGCATCCTGTTCGGTCTGCCGTCGCTCAGGATCAAGGGCTTTTATCTCGCCGTGGCCACCCTGGCCTCGCAGTTCTTCCTCGACTGGCTGTTCGCCCGCGTGAAGTGGCTGACCAACTACACGCCATCCGGGTCGGTGGCGGTGGGTGACCTCCACGTCTTCGGCTGGCGCATCGATGGGCCCGCCGATCGCTACCTCCTGATCCTCGGCATGGTGGTGATCGCCACCATTGTCGCCAAGAACCTGGTGCGCGGCCATATCGGACGTTCGTGGATGGCGATCCGCGACATGGACATCGCCGCCGAGATCATCGGTTTTCGGCCGCTACGCACCAAGCTGCTGGCCTTCGCGGTGAGTTCGTTCTTCATTGGCGTGGCCGGTGCGATGTGGGGCTTCCTGCGGCTCGGCTCGTGGGAGCCGCTGGCGTTCGACATCAACCGGTCGTTTCAGATCCTGTTCATGGTCATCATCGGCGGGCTGGGTTCTCTGGTCGGTAGCTTCATGGGGGCGGCCTTCATCGTGTTGACGCCAGTCCTGCTCAACCAGCTGCCGGGCTGGCTCGGCGTCAACATGTCGACCGCCATGATCAGCCACCTCGAATTCATGGTGTTCGGGGCGATGATCGTCTTCTTTCTGATCGTCGAGCCGCACGGCCTGGCACGGCTTTGGGCGATTGCGAAGGAGAAACTGCGGCTCTGGCCGTTCCCGCATTGATCCACTAGGCTCATGGCAAGGGCGGCCGACAAGGACCGTCCACAACTTCAAGGAGGACCACGATGAGACTCGGCAAAGCAGCGCTTTTAGGCGTGGCGATCGCGGCGGCCGGATTGACGGTTGCGGCGAGCGCGCAGGCCCAGAATGAGCAGTTCATTCCCGGGCTGGTCTACCGCACCGGCGCCTACGCCCCGAACGGCATTCCGTTCGCCAACGGCGTGGCCGACTACTATGCCCTGGTCAATGAGCGTGACGGCGGCATCAACGGTGTAAAAATCCTCTACGAGGAATGCGATACCGGCTATGCCACCGACCGCGGCGTGGAGTGCTACGAGCGCCTCAAGAACAAGGGCCCGACCGGCGCCGCCTACTTCAATCCGCTCAGCACCGGCATCACCTTCGCGCTCACCGAGAAGGCGCCGGTCGACAAGATCCCGATCATCTCGATGGGCTACGGCCGCTCGGAATCCCGGGATGGCAGCGTGTTCCAGTGGAACTTCCCGCTGCTCGGCACCTACTGGTCGGCCGCCGATATCATCATGCAGCACATCGGCCTGAAGGAAGGCGGCTTCGACAAGCTCAAGGGCAAGAAGATCGCGCTGGTCTATCACGACTCGCCGTATGGCAAGGAGCCGATCGCGCTCCTCGAGCAGCGGGCGAAGATGCACGGCTTCGAATTCATGCCTCTGCCCGTCACCCATCCGGGCGTCGAGCAGAAGGCGACATGGCTGCAGATCCGCCAGAAGCGCCCGGACTACGTCCTGTTGTGGGGCTGGGGGATCATGAACTCGACGGCCATCAAGGAGGCCGTCGCGGTCGGCTATCCGCGCGAGAAGATCTTCGGTGTGTGGTGGTCGGGTGCCGAACCCGACGTGCGTCCGGCCGAGGGCGGCGCCAAGGGCTATCAGGCCGCCATGCTGCAGCACGGCGCCGGCCAGTTCGGCGTTCATGCCGCGCTCAAGAAGTACCTTTACGACAAGGGCAAGGGTGTCGCGAAATGGGAGGAGACCGACGAGGTCCTCTACAACCGCGGCCTCGTCAACGCCATGCTGGGTGTCGAGTCGATCCGCACGGCGATGAAGAAGTACGGCAACAAGCCAATGACCGGCGAACAGGTCCGCTGGGGAATCGAGCATCTCGATCTCAGTGCGGCACGACTGAAGGAGCTTGGCTTCGAGGGCATGCTGCAGCCGCTCAAGGTCACCTGCGCCGATCACGAAGGCACCCGCGCCGGCCGCATCCAGCAATGGGACGGCAAGAAGTGGGTCGTGGTGTCCGACTGGTACCAGTCGGATGACAAGGTCATCAAGCCGATGGTCGATGCCGCGGCCAAGAAGTATGCGGCGGAGAAGAAGCTTCCCGTCCGCGACTGCTCCAAAGAGAGCTGACGTCCAGCAGGAGTCGACCCCCTTGCCCTCGCGGGCGAGGGGGTCACCTCATCCAGACAGGCATCGTACATGAGCGTCCCGGCCGCCGCGGCAACAGCCGCCGCCCACGTCATCGACGTCGTCAACATCGAGGTGATCTACAACCACGTCATCCTCGTGCTGAGGGGCGTGTCGCTGTCGGTGCCGGCCGGCAGCATCGTGGCGTTGCTGGGCGGCAACGGCGCCGGCAAGTCGACCACGCTGAAGGCGATCTCCAATCTGCTGCGCACCGAGCGCGGCGAAGTCACCAAGGGCCACATCCACTGCCGCGGCGAGCGCGTCGACGGGCTGACGCCCAACGATCTCGTGCAGCGCGGCGTCATCCAGGTCATGGAAGGCCGCCACTGCTTCGGCCATCTCACGGTCGAAGAGAACCTGCTGACCGGGGCCTTCATCCACGGCAACAAGCGCCGCCAGATCGCCGACGATCTCGAGAAGGTCTACCACTATTTCCCGCGCCTCAAGGAGAGGCGCTCGAGCCAGGCGGGCTATACTTCCGGCGGCGAGCAGCAGATGACGGCGATAGGCCGGGCGCTGATGAGCCGCCCGAGCACGATCCTGCTCGACGAACCGTCGATGGGTCTTGCACCGCAACTCGTCGAGGAGATCTTCGAGATCGTGAAGAGCCTCAACGAGAAGGAAAAGGTCTCGATCCTGCTGGCCGAGCAGAACACCAGCGTGGCGCTGCGCTACGCCCATTACGGTTACATCCTCGAGAACGGCCGGGTCGTGCTCGACGGCGACGCCGCTGCCTTGCGCGAAAACGAGGACGTGAAGGAATTCTACCTCGGGGTCGGCGGCGAGGGCCGCCGCTCGTTCCGCGACGTCAAGCACTACCGCCGGCGCAAGCGCTGGCTCTAGGGCCGCGCCCTAGGGACGGGCGAGCGTGCTCCACGCCGCGAAGGCGAGCGGCGGCAGCGCGACGAGATCGAAGATCGCGATCGTGCGCAGTGCGCCGGACGGGGTGCCGTAGAGCGCGTAATAGCCGAGGAACGCCACGATGTTGACCGCGGCGGCCACAAGCGCCGCCGGCCGCACCGGGATCGACCAGGCGGCCCACAGGCACAACGCACCGACCAACGCCAGCAGCACCGCACGGTGACGCAGCAACACCAGCAGTGCGTCGTCGCCAGGCGCGATGCCGTAGAGCTGCGTCAGCGTTCCCGGAACGAAGGCGGGCGCAATCGGCAGGAAATGGATGACGGCCATGAGGCCGAAGGCGAGGGCGGTCCACATGCCGGCACCGTGCGGGCGCGCCGCCGCCGCGGCAATTACCGGTGAGGCAATGCCTATGCGGCCTTGCCTTCGACGGACGCCCTCTTCGGGATCGGCGGTGCGAAGCGGAAGGCGGCGCCCAGCCGGTTCCAGGCGTTGATGGTGGCAATGGCGGTGCTCAGAAACACCAGCTCGTTTTCGCTGAAGTGCCGACAAACGGCGTCATAGGCCGCGTCGGAGACGCTGCGGCCAGCCAGGTGCGTCAGCGTCTCGGCCCAGGCCAGCGCCGCGCACTCGCGTTCGGAAAAGATGCCGGCCTCGGGCCAGGTCGCCACCAGGTCGAGCTTCTCCTGGGCGATGCCCAGCCGGCGCGAGACGTTGAGATGGATCTGCAGGCAGAAGGCGCAGTTGTTGATCTGCGAGACCCGCAGCTTGGCGAGTTCGACGATCTCCTTGTCGAGGCCCGACTCGTCGGCGGTCTTGCCCATGGCGAGCAGGGCGGCCTGGGCGGCGGGAGCGGTCCTGGCGAAGCTGTCGTAGGCGAGGCGGACGTTGGACATCGGGCGATCTCCGGGTTCTCTGGGCGTTCGCCGCAGGATATTAGAACTCTGATATTGTTTTCAAGGCCGGCGGTCCGGTCTACGGTCCCGGGCAAATCGAGGGAAGCGCGCCATGTCCAAGCACTACGACACACTGGAAACCCGTTCGGCCGAGGACCGGGAGAAGGCACTGATGCAGGCGCTGCCACAGCAGATCGCCCACGCCAGGGCCAACGCACCGTTCTTCGCCGCGTGGCTGAAGGACGTCGATCCGGCATCCGTCACCTCACGGGCTGCGCTTGCCCGCTTGCCGGTGCTGCGCAAGTCGATGCTGGGCGAAGTCCAGAAGAAGAACCCACCGATGGGCGGTTTGATCGCCGTGCCGATGAGCAAGGTGCGCCATGTCTTCATGTCGCCCGGGCCGATCTTCGAGATCGACACCGACGAGCCCGACTATTTCCGCGGCGCCCGCGCCATGCATGCCGCGGGCTTCCGGCCGGGCGATATCGTCTACAACACCTTCTCCTATCACCTCACGCCCGCCGGAATCATGATGGAATCGGCGCTGCGGGCGCTGGGTTGCGCCGTGGTGCCGGGCGGCATCGGCAACACCGAGCTGCAGCTCGACGCCATCGCCGCCATCAGGCCCAAGGGCTATGTCGGTACGCCGTCGTTCCTGAAGATCCTGATCGAGAAGGCGGCCGAGCTGGGCAAGGACATCTCGTCGATCAAGCATGCCTTTGTCGGCGCCGAGGCGCTGCCGCCATCGTTGCGCCAGATGTTCATCGATAAGGGCATGACCTGCCTGCAGAGCTACGGCACCGCCGATCTCGGCACCATCGCCTATGAATCGGACTCCCTCCAGGGCATGATCGTCGACGAGGGCGTGATCGTCGAGATCGTGCGGCCCGGCACCGGCGATCCGGTGCCCGAGGGCGACGTCGGCGAGGTGGTGGTCACCACCTTCAATCGCGCCTATCCCCTGATCCGTTTCGGCACCGGCGACATGTCGGCGGTGCTTGCAGGCCCCAGCCCGTGCGGCCGCACCAACATGCGCATAAAGGGCTGGATGGGTCGCGCCGACCAGCGCACCAAGGTACGCGGCATGTTCGTCGATCCGGAACAGATCGCCGAGATCGCCAAAAAGCATCCCGGCCTCGGCCGGCTGCGCCTGGTCATCGACTGGGTGAACCAGGCCGACGTCATGACCCTCAAGGTCGAGAGCGCCGAGGCGACGCCCGCGCTTGCCGAGGCGCTCGAAGCCACGGTCCGCACGGTCTGCAAGGTCGGCGGCAAGGTCGAATTCGCCAAGTCCGGCGCCCTGCCCAACGACGGCAAGGTGATCGACGACGTCAGAAAGTACACGTGAGGGCGCGATGGAACTGGGTCTGAACGGCAAGCATGCACTGGTGACCGGCTCGACCGCCGGCATCGGCTACGCCATCGCCAGGGGCCTCGCGGCCGAGGGCGCGCACGTGGTCCTGACGGGGCGGACTGAGGCCAACGTCGATGCCGCGCTCGCGCGCCTGCGCCAGGCCATGCCCGAAGCCAAGGTGAGCGGCGTCGCGGCCGATTGCGCGACGGCCGAAGGGGCGGCCACGGTGTTCGAGCGCGTGCCCGAACTCGACGTGCTGGTGAACAATCTCGGCATCTACGGGCGCAAGCCCGTCTTCGAGATCGACGATGCCGAATGGCGGCGGTTCTTCGAGACCAATGTCATGAGCGGCATCCGCTTCACCCGCCACTATGCGCCGGGCATGGCCGGACGCGGCTGGGGCCGGGTGCTGTTCGTCTCGAGCGAATCGGCGCTCAACATCCCGCCTGAGATGATCCACTACGGCATGACCAAGACCGCCCAGCTCGCGGTCAGCCATGGTTTTGCCATGGAACTGGCGGGCACGGGGGTGACGGTGAACGCCCTGCTGCCCGGTCCCACCCATACCGAGAACACCGACAGGATGCGGGCCGAGCGGGCCAAGGCGGCGGGCAAGACCGTCGCCGAGATCGAGGCCGACTTCATCGCCAATTTCCGCCCGACTTCGCTGATCCGGCGCTTCACCACGTCCGACGAGGTCGCCGCCCTGGGGGTCTACCTCTGCAGCGAGGTGGCGTCCGGAACCTCGGGCGCGGCGATGCGGGTCGATGGCGGCGTGGTCAACCAGATCATGTGAAACCGGCCTCTTCCGGCCCCCGGCCCGGTCGGTGGTCCGGTCCGTGGTCGGGCCCCGACCGCGCCGCGCCTGTGCCGCACCCGTGCCGCACCCGTGCCGCACTGGCAAATTCGCCACATTTCAATTATCTACTGGCCGTGCGGTCGCCCCCGAATCGCCGGGCTCTTCCGGTGGGTTTGTCCCCCCTCTCCCCGGGGCCCGCGCCAAGGAGGATATCTTGAAGAGACGCACATTCGTCTCCAGCACGGCGGCATTGGCTGCTGCAGGTTTCGCGTTGCCGGCCGTGGCCGCAAGCATCAAGCCCTATAGCTGGGATCTCAACCCGCCGACCGACACCCGCGACAATTTCATCGCCTGGGGCGTCGCCCGCGGCGAGGATCCGGTTTTCCTCGGCCAGCGCTGGGACCGCTTCCAGGCGCTCGTACGCAACAAGGACATCTGGGGCCCCGCCACCATCCGGGCCTTCCTGCTGACGCCGCGCGAGGAATTCGCCTCGGTCAATCCGGCGATCCACAAGCGCGCCTACGAGCACAACTTCCTCGATATCGGCTATGGCGTCACCATGTCCGGGCCGCATCTGCAGGGCCGCATGACCAACGTCATCGACGTCAAGCGCGGCGAGAAGGTGCTCGAGATCGGCACCGGCTCGGGCGTGCAGTCGGCCTACATCGCCAACCTCACCGAGAACACCTACACGATCGAGATCATCGCTCCGCTCGCCACCCGCACGCGCGCGCTGTACGACAAGCTGATCGACAAGGGCTACACCGAGTACAAGCACATCAAGACCAAGAACGCCGACGGCTACTACGGCTGGGAAGAGGCGGGTCCGTTCGACAAGATCATCGTGACCTGCGGTATCGACCATGTGCCGCCGCCGCTGCTGCAGCAGCTCAAGACCGGCGGCCTGATGGTGATCCCGGTCGGCCCGCCCGGCGCGCAGCGCGTGCTCAAGGTGTCCAAGACCCAAGGGGCCGACGGATCGATCACCACCAGCCGCGAGGACATCTACGGCGGCAAGATCGTGCCGTTCGTTCCCTTCACCAAGCTCGATGGCGACAAGATCGCCGGCACGCACAACCGCTGACACCGGACTTGAGGGGGCCGCGCGCTAAGCACGCGCGGCCCCGCTCGGCCGCAACGACGGCCCAACAACAACGGAAACCACGGAGCCTCCCCCCTTGACCGTCTCCGTCGATCTCGACAATCGTCCGTCGCTTTCGTTCTACCTTTCCGTGGGCTTGGTCGCCGGCAGCATCATCGCGCTGCAGATCGGCATCATGCGGGTGTTCTCGGTCGGCAGCTGGGCGCATTTCGGCTCGCTGGTCGTCAGCCTCGCCATGTTCGGCTTCGGCCTCACCAGCGCCGTCATGTGCGTCGGCAAGGGCTGGTTCGAACGCCACTGGGAAGGCTCCATCAAGGGCGCGCTGCTGGCCTTCGGGCCGCTGATGGTGGTGTGCAATCTTGCCGCCCAGCAGGTGCCGTTCAACGCCATCTTCCTGATCTCCGACCCGATGCAGAAGTGGCGGCTGCTCGCCAACTTCGTGCTCTATTTCCTGCCCTTCCTGGCCGGCGCGCTCTATCTCGGCGTGGTGTTCCTGAAGGCGCAGAAGACCTTCAACCGCGTCTACTTCGCCGATCTCGTGGGTTCGGGCCTGTGCGGGCTTTCCGTCCTGCTCGCCATGTACTTCTTCCGGCCCGACGATCTCATCATGGCGCCGCTGCTGCTGTGGCTGGCTGGCGGCATCCTGTGGTTCGTGTCGACGGGTGACCGGCGCGGCATCGCCGCCATCGTCGGCGTGGCCGTCCTGTCGGCGGTCGGGCACTACGCCGCCCCGCCGTTGCTCGGCATCCCCAAGCTTTCGGTGTCGGACTACAAGGGCGTGTCCTATGCCCGCAAGTTCCCGGACGCCGTGCGCACCTACGAACGCGCCTCGCCGTTCGGCTATCTGGAAGTCTATTCCAGCTCCTATCTCCATTTCGCGCCCGGCCAGTCCGACAATGCCGCCTTCAATCTCCCGAAGATGCCGGCCAATGCCTACCTCGGCCTCTATATCGATTCGGAGGGTCCGTCGGGCATCATAAAAGACCTGCCGGCCGACGAGACCGCCTACTTCAAGTACCTGCCGATGTACTACCCGTACCTGCTCGAGAAGGATCCCAACACCTTCGTCGTGCAGTTCGGCGGTGGCATCTCGACCGCGGTGGCGTTGAAATCCGGTTCCAGGCACGTGACGGTGGCCGAGGGCAACCCGGCGCTGCTGACGGCGTTCCGCGAGGACAAGGGCCTGCGCGACTTCACCGGCGACGTGCTGAACAACCCCAAGGTCACCGTCATCGACTACGACGGCCGCCTCTACGTCGCCGGCACCAAGAACCGCTACGACGTCATCGACCTGTCGCTGGCCGATTCTGCCGGCCTGTCGAGCCCCGGCGGCTTCTCGATCGTCGAGAAATATTCCTACACCCGCGAGGCCATGAGCGCCTATATGCGCGCGCTGACGCCCGGCGGCATTCTCTCGGTCACCTTGTGGAACAAGGAAGAGCCGCCCAAGTCGGTGCTGAAGCTCTACGCCACGATGGCCACCGCGGCGCGCGACGTGGCGAAGGACAAGGGCGCCGCCGGCATCGCCGACAATTTCTACGTCGTGTCGTCCTATCTCTCGACCGCGACGGTGCTCTACAAGCGCGATGGCTTCACGCCCGGGGAGATCGAGCT
The DNA here is from genome assembly GCA_937915145.1 of uncultured Reyranella sp. Classification (GTDB taxonomy): domain Bacteria; phylum Pseudomonadota; class Alphaproteobacteria; order Reyranellales; family Reyranellaceae; genus Reyranella. The sequence continues at coordinate 989 of CALDNT010000079.1, read as the reverse complement.
TCTCAACGCCCACACCAAGGCGATGTCGTTCGACGCGATCTACTACCCCGGCATAAAAATCGACGATTCGGAGCGGGCGCAGATCCTGCGGGACTACCGCGACCAGTTCTTCTTTGCCGGCACGCCGCCCGACCCGACGGCGCCTTCCGAGACCGAACCCAACGACAAGCCGCCGCCGGGCGCGCCCGGTGCCACCGAGGTCAAGGACGGCGCGCCGCCCGTGGCGCGCGTACCGGCGACGGTGCTCGGACGGCTGGCCTGGCACTATCTCATCGATGGCGGCTGGCAGCAGAAGATTGCCGACGACTACGTCTTCGACACCCGTATCCTGACCAACCACCAGCCGTACTTCGCCGCCTACATCAAGGTGAAGGACCTGCTGAAGTTCACCGATCGTCTCGAAACGGTGCAGGACGAGTGGGGGTATCTCCTTCTGTGGGCGACGCTGGGCATCGCCACGGTCTTCGCGCTGACGCTGGTGCTGTTCCCGGTGGTGTTCGGCTGGCGTACCATCTTCAGCCGCTATCCCGGCAAGTTCGGCACCATGATCTATTTCCTCTGCCTCGGCCTCGGCTACATCATCGTCGAGGTCGGCATGATCTCCCATTTCATCCTGGCACTCTCCAACGCCACGGTGTCGGCCTCGGTGCTGATCACCGGCATGCTGGTGTTCTCCGGCATCGGCAGCTTCTTCTCCGAGCGCTTCCTCGACCGCTCCCGCAGCTTCATGCCGAAGGTGTTCCTGGCGATCTTCCTGATCCTGACGCTGTATGCGTTCACCATCGACTACGCGCTCGACTGGATCGGCACGCTGCCCTATGCGCTGCGCATCGTGCTCTGCCTGGCGCTGCTGTTCCCGCCGGCCTTCCTGATGGGCTTTCCGATGCCGACCGCCATGACCACGCTGGGGCGCCTGGGCAAGGACCACATGTTCCTGTGGGCCTGGGGCATCAACGGCTGCTTCTCGGTGATCGGTGCCGCCCTGGTGC
>CALDNT010000078.1 GCA_937915145.1 uncultured Reyranella sp. | reverse complement strand
AAAGCCTCGACGGCCGCCGGATTGGTCGCCGTATCGCGGGCCGCCGCGACCTCCGCGGGAGGAGCACCGGCCAACCCCTTGTTGAAATGCAGCGACTGGGTCCAGTGTCGCGAGCTTGCGAACAGGGCGTCGGCAAGTTCCGCTTCGCGTTCCGGTGCCAGCAGCACGGCCGGCATCCAGGCCGATTGATAGGCGTGCAGGAACCAGCCGGCTTCGCCGAGGTTGCCCCGCCAGAAGACATTGTCGGCCGGCGCGTCGGGACGATCGTCCGACAACACCACGCCAGGCGCGTTCTGTTTGAGGAACGCGGCGTCCCAGAAATTGCGGGCGGGAACCGCGACGATCATCGGCGGCGTGGCGAACGCGAAGTCACCAGGTGACGCCGCGACCCAGTCGAAGAGCGGCTTCCAAACCGCGGCGGCGGCCGCCTGATCGAGCCCCTGGAACACCATGGAGATTTCGAGGGTATTGTCGGCACGGAACCTCACCGACTCGCCCCATGTCGGGTTGAAGAGGCTTTCGCGATAGAAGCTCATGAACCGCTGGATCAGCCGCCGGTAGGCCGCATCGGAGCCCGCCTTCACCGTCAGGAAGACGCCGCCGAGAAAATTCGGCAGATCATGGGTGCGCAAGGTCAGGCGCGTGACGACGCCCAGACTGCCCCCGCCGCCGCCCTTCAATCCCCAGAACAGGTCCGCATTCGTGCAAGCATTGGCGACCGAGACCTTGCCGTCGGCGGTTACGACCTCTGCTTCCAGCAATCCCGCCGCAGCGAGTCCGAAGCGCTTGGAGAAACTGCCGAAGCCACCGCTCTGGATGAGACCGGCCACACCCACGGTGAGGCAACCGCCGCCCTGCACATAGCGCCCGGCCTTGGCCGCCGCCGCATAGGCATCGCGCCAGATCGTGCCCGCGCCGAGCGAGATGGCCGGCTGCGGGGGCGTCGTGCAGCCGCGGCCGGCGAACGCCTCATGCGGAACGATGCTGTCCAACGACCGCGTCCATACAAGAAGTGAATCGGGCGCGTTCGAGGTGCCCTGGTAGCTGTGACCGCCGCCTTTCACGACCAGCCGCAGCCTGTGCTGGCGGGCAAAGTCGACCGCGGCGGCCACATCGGCGGCATTCCGCGCCGCTACCGCCCACGGACTGGCCGTCGAGGTCCAGGCGTCGGCCCAGCCGCTGGTTTGCGTCAACGCCACGTCGTCGCGGATGTAATATGGGTTCTTCAGGCCCTTGAAGACGGAGGCACAGGCAGCCGAGCCGGGCGCTGTGGTACAGGCTTCAAGCGGCGAACGCACGCGGACGAGCTGCCCGCCGACCTGGCGCTTGAGTTCCTGCCAGCGTGCGTCCGTCGGCCAGGATGGATCGCCCGGCCGACTGCGCCGGAAGGCAGGCTTGGCAGTCTGGGCGGAAGCGGTGGAAATCAGCGGCAGGCTTGCGGTCAACTTGAGCAGGTCGCGGCGGTTCATGGCAGTCCTCCAGGCGGTGGCATGACAGGGCCGGGCTTATCCTCCAATGCCTTGATCGAACGACGAATTGTGACGACCGGCAAGAGCCATGGGACGACCGGTGGCGGCACCGCGATAACCAGTCAGCGGTGGACTGGAGCCAATGCCTCGAAACGCTGTCGATAGCGGCGGCTGAGGTTTACTTCGGCGCCGTCCTGCAGGCGGATACGCCAGTCGCCGCTGATCCATGGGGTCACCTCGGCCACACGGGCGATGTTGACGATGTGGGACTTGTGGACCCGCACAAACCGCTTCGGATCGAGTTCGGTCTCGAGTCTGGTCAGTGACGACCGAATTTCGAAGGTCTCGCCGCCGACATGGAGGACGGCATAGTTACCGGCCGCCTCGATCCAGTCGATGTCGGCCACCTCGACCATGATCTCGGTGCCGCCGCGCTTGCGCACCGCGAACCGCTCGGGACGTGGACCGCCGGATGGCGCGCGCGCCTCCACGGACCGAGGCAGGCCATGCAACAGATGGCCAAGTACGACGACGCCCAGGCTCAGCATGCCATAGGAGATCACATCCTTGGCGAATTCGTAGCCGAGCCGGTCGAGGGTGAGCGGGAAGGTATAGGCCTCGCCGGCAATCCCACTGAACCAAAGCAGACGCAACGCCGCCATGCCGGCAGTGTGAGCGAGGCTGAACGGCAGGACACCCAGCACATGAATCGCGATGTTGCGGCGCCTGGCACCGATGGGCCACCGGCGATGCAGCCAATAGAGCACGGGCACGAGCGCCGCGGTCACAAGATGGCTCGTGCCCTCGATAATGAAGCTGCGGGCGAAGCCGATGGCGTTGCCGCGGCGGGCCTCATCGGCCATCTGGACATAGGTCTGCGCGAAAAGCGACACCGTCAACAAGGCGGCCCAGATCGCCGGAACGCGCCAGTCGAAGGATTTCTCCTGCGCCGTCATCAGCGTCCTTTTGCGGGAATGTCGCGCAGCCAGTCGATCAGCGGCGTCCAGCAGAGATCGCGGGCGCGACCGCTCACCACCATGCCGATATGACCGAGCGGCAGATCGAGCCGCGTCGCGCGCTTCAAGCCACGCCTGGGATCGGTGAGGGCGGCGGCCGACAGCGGCGGCACGATACGGTCACCTGAGGGAATCATGACCAGCGACGGCACCTTGATTTTGGATGGCACGATGCGCCGCCCGCCCACGACCCACTTGCCGCTCCCGGGGACATTGTCGCCATACCAACCCACAAGGCATTCGCGCGCGACCGGGCCGGCCAGCGGCGCACCATCGTTCAGCCAATCCTCGAGCAGCACGAACTCACGGACCCCGGCACCCTCCTGATCCATGCCGACGAAGCGACCGAATTTCTTCATCGCAAGCCACGGATCGAGCGACCAGAACAACGTTTGCAGGACATCGACCGGCAATTCGCCGACCCTGTCGGCCACTTGGGCCAGCAGCGGGCCCGCCGCCACCAGGAAAGCATGGCCTGTCCGGTCGGCGTGGAAATCCCAGGGCGCCGCCAGCAGGGCGAGACCGGCGACACGACGTGGCTGGCGCGCCGCCAGAGCCACGGTAAGCGTGCCGCCCATGCAGTAGCCCATCACCGCCGGCGCGCGGCGCGCCCGTTTGGCCACGAACGCCAGCGCCCGCTCGAGGCGGGCGACATAGGCTGTCGTGTCGAAGCGACGCTCCTCCTCGTTGGGGGTTCCCCAATCGACGAGATAGGGCCTGAGCCCCGCGGCAGCCATGGCGCGCAGCAGGCTCTTCTCGGCGGTAAGATCGAGGACCTCCCAACGATTGATCAGCGACGGCACCACCAGTACCGCACGCGTGCGCCGAACCCGCGCCACCCGGTGGGTGGCGCCGTAATCGAGCAGTTGCGTGTTGCCCTCGCTCCACACCGCCGGCGGGTTCTCCAGCGTGCGGTGAACCACGTGCTGCCGGTAGGCAAGGACGCCATCGGCGAGCCGGTGCAGGCGGCGGGTGATTTCCCGCCGTAGCGCACTCTCGAACTGGCCCGCGCCGGCCCGAGCCTCAAGGGCGGCGATCTCGGGCAGAAGGGCGGCGATCGCGTCAGGAATGGGGGCGTCAGGAACGTGAGAGTCTGGCTTCGAGCTCGGCGATCCGGCTTTCCAGTGCTTCCACGCGCCTTCGGAGCTCGCCCAGGTCATCAGCGCCGTGCCCAGATGAAGCGGCAGCGGGCGGGGTCCCAGCCGTTGAGGAAGCGGGCGTGGCTGCATGATGTGCTCCTTGGGCCGCCTGCATCGCCGACGCGACCTGGGCATTCGCGGCGGCGAACAGGCGAGCGATCTGCTCGGTCAACGCCTGGTCGGCGGCAAGCCCGGCGAGCTGGCCCTGCCAGAGGTCGAGATAGCGCCGGGCCAGCCGGTCGAAATCGGCGCCAGGATCGACGCCACTGTCGACGGGCGTTTCGTCGTTTTCAGAGGCCATCCTGCCACTATAGCCTATCGGGCTGCGGATACCGCTTTCGCAGGCGCTAAGCCCTTCTTGTCGCACTGCGGTATCGGCGCTAATGTCACTGCCCTGGCGTGAACGAGCGTTTATCGTCCGGGAGCCAGAGGAGCGACGCGTAATGGCCGAGCAGGCAGTACCCGAGGGCGGACCGAAGCCCGTTCCGGTAGTGATCAAGAAGTACGCGAACCGGCGGCTCTACAACACGGCAACCTCCGCCTATGTGACCCTCGAACATCTGTCACAGATGGTGAAGGACAAGACGGATTTCGTCGTCTACGACGCCAAGACCGGCGACGAGATCACACGATCGGTCCTGACTCAGATCATTTTCGAGGAAGAGAGCAAGGGCGGACAGACGCTTCTGCCGATCCCGTTCCTGCGCCAGCTCATTTCCTTCTACGGCGATAGCCTGCAGGGTGTGGTGCCGCAGTATCTCGAGATGTCGATGTCGCAGTTCGCCCGCAATCAGGACCAGATGCGCAGCTACCTGCAAAACGCCTTCGGCTTTAACCCGTTCCAGCAGTTCGAGACCATGGGCAAGCAGAACATGGCGATGTTCGAGCAGGCCATGCGCATGTTCAATCCCTTCCGTCCCGGTCAGCCGGGAACCGCACAGCCCGCGGCCAACGGACCGGAAGACGCCAAGCCCCAGGAGTCGACTGCGCCCGATGCAGCACCGCAGGGCGAGGTCGTCATCGACGATCTCAAGCGCAAACTCGACGAATTGCAGAGCCAGCTCGCGCTGCTCAGCAAGAAGCCCTGATATCCCCGTGGCCGATCCGTCGACGTCGATGTTGCGGCGCGTCATGTCGCCCTGCATCGGAATCTGCAAGCTCGATCAGAAAAGTGGCCTCTGCATCGGGTGCAAGCGCACGATCGACGAAATCGGCCGCTGGGCCATGCTCGCCGACCCTGAACGTCAGGCCATCATCGACCAGCTCCCGGGCCGCAAGCTTTAGCGGCCCTTGAACACCGGCTTGCGCTTTTCGCGGAAGGCGGCCGTTCCCTCCGTATAGTCCTCGGTCAGGCCTGTCAGCACGTTCTGGTCGGCATCCATGTGGGCGCCGAGATCGTCGAGTGCGTGGGCCAGGCGATTGACCGTGCTCTTGGTCATGCGCACCGGGATCGGCGGCTGGCAGGCAATGCGCTCGGCGAAAGTCATGCAGGCCGCGAAAGCTTGACCATCCTCGACGACGCTCTCGACCAGGCCCCAGTCCAGCGCCTCGGCGGCGGCGATGCGGTCCGACGCCAGGATCACCGCCTGCTTTGTCCGCGCCGGACCCATCAGCGCCAGCATGCGCGGGATCGAGCCCCAGCTCATGTTCATGCCGAGTTCGATTTCGGGAATGCGAAAATGCGCACTCTCCCCGCAGGTGCGGAAGTCGAGCGCCACGACCAGCGCCGCGCCGCCGCCGATGCAGTGGCCTTCGACCGCAGCGATGGTGACCTGGTCCATATCCTGCCACGCCTTGCACATCTTCGGTCCGAGCCGCTGACGGTGGATACGCTCGCCGACCGACAATCCGTCGCGTTGGCGGCCCTCCGGGTCCTTGAGATCGAAGCCGGCACAGAAGGCCTTGGCCGAACCGGTGAGGATCACTACCGAGGTTTCCAGATCATCTTCGAAGTCGCGCGGCACGTCGCGCAGCTCACGCATCGCCTGCTGGCTGAGCGCATTGATGCCGTCACCGCGGTCGAAACGCACGACGGCAATGCGACCTTGCGGACCCAGGCCCTTTTCGACTTTCACGAACTGGCGGCTCATGGCGTATCTTCCCCTACAGATTCGGACCGACCCTAGCGCCTCGGCTTTACAACGGCGAGCCGCTTGGCTTGACTGGCCGTCATGTCGAAATCCATCGGATCCATCATCCTCGAACGCCAGGTCGACGCGCTGTTCTCCCGCTACACCGCGGCGGGGTCGCCAGGCGCGGCCGTCGCCGTCATGCAGGGCGGCACGATCGCACTGTGCAAGGGCTATGGCCTTGCCAGCATCGAACTCGGCGTACCGATCGGCCCCACGACGCGCTTCCGCATCGCCTCGGTCAGCAAGCAGTTCACGGTCACGGCTGCGTTGATGTTTGCGGCAGAGGGCAAACTCGACCTCGCCGACCCGCCGCACAAATACCTGCCCGAGCTGCCGCCACTGCCGATCACGCTCGACCAGATGATGCGCAACGCGAGCGGCCTGCCCGATTTTCTCGAGCTGCTGCGACTGGGTGGGCACGGCCTCGACAAGCCGGCGCGGCCGGCCGACCTGCTGACTGCCTGCGTGCGCAACCACCATCTCAATTTTACGCCCGGCAGCCGTTTCCTCTACAGCAACAGCAATTTCCTGCTACTCGGCATGATCGTCGAGAAGGTCGCCAAGACGAAGCTCGGCAATTTGCTGGCCGAACGCATCTTCAAGCCGCTCGGCATGACGCGCACGATGCTGGTGCCGGAGATAGATACGGTGATTCCCGGTCTCGCCACGGGCTATCTTGGTGACCCCGCAGCCGGCTTCCGCCGCGCCGCGCACGCCTACCCGCAAGGCGGCGAGGGTGGCCTCACCTCGTCGGTCGAGGACCTGTTGATCTGGAGCCGGCACTTCGACCAGCCAACGCTGGCGCCTCAGACGCTGCCGGCGCAACTTGCCGCCGTCGCGCCGCTCGCCGGCGGGCACACCAACAAATACCGGCGTGGTGTTCAGACCGATGAGCTGCGCGGCTTGGCCACGATCGGCCATGGTGGGCTGTGGCCAGGCTTCCGCACCGAGTTCCTGCGCCTGCCCGAGGTCGATCTCACTGTCGTGGTGATCGCCAATCTCGGCAGTCTCGATCCGTGGCGGTTATCGCGCGCCGTGGCCGCGCTGGCGCTGGAAGGCGACAAACGGCTGGGTCCTGCTTTGCCGCCGATAGCCGAGGCCGAGATCAAACCGATCGCAGGTACCTGGTTCAACGCCGACGAGCCTGCCTTGTTCGACCTGGTGTGGCGCAATGGCGAGCCGGTGGTAACGCAGAATGGCATGCCCTTCGCCCTGGGCCGACGGGCCAACGGTTGGTTCGCAGCCGAACGTGGATCGTTCGAATTTGCCCTGAAGCCTGGCCGTGCCGCGACGCTCCGCGTCGATCTCGGCGCCGGCCGCGTGCTTGCCTTCAGGAAGCTCGAGCGCCGCACGGCACCGCGAGCCGCCATCGCCGGGACCTACGTCTCATCCGACTCAGGCGCCACCTGGCATATCCAACGCGACCGCGCGCACTATGCCGTCGCGGTCCGGGGTCCGCTGGTTGCCGGCGGTCCGCCTTGGCAGGTGCGCGGCATCGACGCCGACACGGTCGAAATCGCGAGTCCGGCGGGATGGATTACCGCGACCCAGCTCGGCCATCTGGAACGAGACCGCACCGGCCGCATCGTAGCGCTGCAGATCTCGACCGGCCGCATCAAGCGGATGCGGTTCCAACGTAACGGCTAGACCGGTCAGATCGTCCGCTCGATCATCATCTTCTTGATCTCGGCGATGGCCTTGGCCGGATTGAGGCCCTTGGGGCAGGTCTTGGTGCAGTTCATGATGGTGTGGCAACGGTAGAGCCGGAACGGATCTTCCAGCGCATCGAGCCGCTCCCCGATGGCGTCGTCGCGGCTGTCGGCGATCCAGCGGTAGGCCTGCAACAGCACGGCGGGACCGAGATAACGCTCGCCGCTCCACCAATAGCTCGGGCACGAGGTCGTACAGCAGAAGCACAGGATGCACTCCCACAGGCCATCGAGCTTGGCGCGCTCCGCGTGCGACTGCAGACGCTCGCGCGTCGGCGGTTGCGTGCTCGACTTCAGCCAGGGCTCGATCGAGGCAAGCTGCGCATAGGGCACGTTGAGGTCGGGCACCAGATCGCGGACCACCGGCATGTGCGGCAGCGGGTAGATCTTGATGTCGCCCTTCACCTCTTCGATGAACTTGGTGCAGGCCAGCGTGTTGGTGCCGTCGATATTCATGGCGCAGGAGCCGCACACACCTTCGCGGCACGAGCGGCGGAAGGTGAGCGAACTGTCGATCTCGTTCTTGATCTTGATCAGCGCGTCGAGAACCATCGGGCCGCAGCTGTCCATGTCGACTTCATAGGTGTCGACGCTGGGCTTCTTTCCGTCGTCCGGCGTCCAGCGGTAGACTTTGAACGTCTTGACGTTCTTGGTCCCCGCCGCCGCCTTGTAGGTCTCGCCGACGCCGATCTTGGAATTGGCGGGCAGTGCGAATTCAGCCATCTGTGCCTCTAATACACACGAGCTTTGGGCGGGAAGGACTGCACGTCGTTCGACATCGGCTGCAGGTTGACCGGACGATAGTCGATGCGGGTCTTGCCGTTCTCCTCGACCCAAACGACCGTGTGCTTCATCCATTCCTTGTCATTGCGGTCCGGGTAGTCCTCGCGGGCGTGAGCGCCGCGGCTCTCGTGGCGATTGGCGGCCGAGCGGATGGTGCCCTGGGCCTGGACGATCAGGTTCTCGAACTCCAGCGTCTCCACGAGATCGGAATTCCAGATCATCGAGCGGTCCTTCACGCGGATGTCGGCGATACCTTCGAATACCTTGTCCATCTTGGCGCAGCCTTCGTCGAGGCTCTGCTGGGTGCGGAACACCGCACAATCGTTCTGCATCGTGCGCTGCATCGTATTGCGCAGTTGGGCGGTGCCGGTATTGCCCGCTGAATGGCGCAGGCGGTCGAGGCGGGCGATGGCGGCCTCGCCGGCATGCGGCATCTGGCGATGCGCCTCGCCCGGCGTCAGCACCTTGCCGGCACGGATGGCCGCAGCCCGGCCGAAGACCACCAGATCGAGCAGCGAGTTGGAGCCAAGCCGGTTGGCACCGTGGACCGAAACGCAGGCTGCTTCACCTACGGCCATCAGGCCGGGAATAACGTGATTCGGATCACCATCCTTTACCGTCACCACTTCGCAGTGAACGTTGGTCGGGATGCCACCCATGTTGTAGTGGCAGGTCGGCAGGATCGGGATCGGCTGGCGTGTGACGTCGACACCGGCGAAGATGCGCGCGGTCTCGGAGATGCCCGGCAGGCGCTCATGAATGACCTTGGGGTCGAGATGCTCGACATGCAGCTCGATGTAGTCCTTGTTCGCGCCACAACCGCGGCCTTCGCGGATCTCGATGGTCATCGAGCGGCTGACGACGTCGCGCGAGGCGAGGTCCTTGGCCGACGGCGCGTAGCGTTCCATGAATCGTTCGCCGCTGGCATTGGTGAGGTAACCGCCTTCGCCGCGCACGCCTTCGGTGATCAGGCAGCCGGCACCGTAGACACCGGTGGGATGAAACTGGATGAACTCCATATCCTGGATCGGCAGGCCGGCACGCAATGCCATGGCGCCGCCGTCGCCGGTGCAGGTGTGGGCCGAAGTGGCGGTGAAGTAGACGCGTCCGTAGCCGCCGGTCGCCAGAACCACCATGTGGGCGCGGAAGCGGTGGATGGTTCCATCGTCGAGGTTCCACGCCATGACGCCGCGGCAGACACCCTCTTCGTCCATGATGAGGTCGAGGGCGAAGTATTCAATGAAGAACTCGGCGTGATGCTTCAGCGACTGCTGGTAGAGCGTGTGCAGGATGGCATGGCCGGTACGGTCGGCCGCGGCGCAAGTGCGCTGGGCGATGCCCTTGCCGAACTCGGTCGTCATGCCGCCGAACGGGCGCTGGTAGATCTTGCCCTCGGGCGTGCGGCTGAAGGGAACGCCATAGTGCTCGAGCTCGACGATCGCTGGAATCGCCTCGCGGACCATGTATTCGATGGCGTCCTGATCGCCCAGCCAGTCCGACCCCTTGACGGTGTCGTACATGTGCCAGCGCCAGTCGTCGGGCCCCATGTTGCCGAGCGAGGCGGAAATGCCACCCTGCGCCGCCACGGTATGGCTGCGGGTCGGGAACACTTTGGTAACGCAGGCAGTCTTGAGGCCCTTCTCGGCCATGCCGAGAGTGGCGCGAAGCCCGGCGCCACCGGCGCCCACCACCACGACGTCGTATTCGTGGTCGATCACGGTGTAGGAGCGGCCGCCGACGCTGACCGTCCCCGGCGCGGCACCGTTACTCTTGCCGCTGCTCGACTCCGCCATGCTCAGCCTCCGAATCCGATGCGCAGGATGGCCACGATGGCGGCCAATCCGAAAATCACCGCGATGAACCTCATCGCCACGATCAGCGCCAGTTTCCAGCCGTCGCCATGGATGTAGTCCTCGATCACCACCTGCAGGCCAAGCTGGCCGTGGTGCAGGCCGACGCAGATCGTCAGGATCAGCAGCACCATGACCAGCGGGGAGCCGATCCAGGCCCGGGCGATGTCGTAGTCGGCGCCGCTCAGCATCACCAGCGAGATCGCGAACCACACGACCAGCGGGATCAGGGCGATTGCGGTCAGGCGCTGCGCCCACCAGTGATGCAGCCCGTCACGGGCCGAGCCGTGGCCGCGAGCGCGGGCGAGAGGGCTTCTGAGGTCGCTCATCCGTGTCTCCTCACAACAGCCGCAGGCCGACGACCCACGATGCCGCCGTGGCGATGAGCGAGACGGCCACCACGATCCAGCCGCTGCGATAGGCATCCTTGAGTTCGAAACCGTAGCCCGCGTCCCAGAACAGATGCCGGATGCCGTTGGACAGGTGATAGAAAGCGCAGAACAGCCAGCCGCCAAGCACGATGCGGCCGACGATCGAGGTGTTGAAGCTCTGGAACAGGGAATAGGCCTCCGGGCTGGCCGCAGCGTAGATCACCCAAGTCGCGAGATAGAGCGCGCCGACCGAAAGCGCGATCCCGGTCGCGCGATGCAGGATCGACAGGACCGACGTCAGCTGTGGTCGATAGACCTGCAAATGCGGAGAAAGCGGTCGATGCACCGGACGATTGGCGACGCTCATCGCGTGGGACCCTCACTAGCCAAGATCGGCTCTGCTTTTTAGCGCGCGGCGGCGGCAAGTCAACGAATGTCGGCCGCGCAGGCGCTCTAAGTCCCGGATTTCCCTGCGAAATTCGTCACCGGCGCGGCATCAGGACCCAATAGTCGAGATCGAGCACGACCGCCGGATGGTACTTGCCGTCAGCGCCTTTCCCCGGCCATGTGCCGCAGGGACAGTCCTTGGCGGCGATGGTGCGTACGCGCAGCGCACCCACGTCGGAGCGGCCGGGCAGCGGCGCCGTCTCCAGCACCTCCGACCAAGCATAGATCGTGTCCCCGCCGAAGGTCGGTGCGACGTGACTGCCGGCATTGATGGCGGCCACGCGGAAGCCGTTGGCAAGACCATTGAACGACAGCGCACGGGCCAGTGAAATGACATGCCCACCATAGGCGAGGCGGCGACCAAAGCGAGTATCCTTGCCGGCATAGGCGTCGAAATGCACGCGCGCGGTGTTCTGGTAGAGCCGCGTCGAGAACATGTGATCTGAATCCTCAAGGGTCATGCCGCTGACGTGGTCGATGCGCTCACCGGCCGCGTAGTCTTGCCAACGATGCGGTGAGCCTGCCGCGACATCGTCGTAGGCGGCTAATGACAGACCAGACGGTATCACCAGATCCAACGGCGCCACCGACGCAGCGGTCTTCGGCACCGAGGGCGCGGCCACGGCCGCAGCCGGATCGCGCTTGTGCACCATCACCCAGCGCACGTAGTCGAGCACCGTCTCGCCGCGCTGGTTGACGCCGGTCGAGCGCACCCAGACCACGCCGCTCGATCGATTGGAGTTCTCGCGCAAGCCGAGAACCTTGGAATGCGCAGAGAGCGTGTCGCCGGGATAGACCGGCACACCCCAACGAAACTCAGCGTAACCGAGATTGGCAACCGCATTCAGCGATATATCGGGCACGGTCTTGCCGATCACGACATGGAAGACCAGCAGATCATCAAGCGGCGCCCGCGGCAGGCCAAGCGTACGCGCGAAGACATCGGATGAGTTGATGGCAAACCGCGAACCGTAGAGCCCGATGTTCAGCGCCGCGTCTACTTCGGTCAGCGTGCGCGGCGTGGCGTGCCGGACCTCCTGGCCGAGCCTAAAGTCCTCGAAGAAGTTGCCGGCGCTTGTCTTGCTCATGCTGCCTGCAGCTCCTTGATCGCGGCGGCAAGCGCCAGCGCACGCTCGGCCTGTTCGACATGCAGATTCTCGATCATGCGGCCATCGACCGTGACCACGCCCTTGCCTTCCGCCTGCGCCTGCCTGAACGCCGCAACGACCTTGGCGGCCATCTCGAGCTCGGCCATCGACGGCGCGAAAACCTCATTGCAAGGCTCGACCTGACTGGGATGAATCAAGGTCTTGCCGTCGAAGCCCATCTCCAGTCCTTGCTGGCAAACGGCCCGGAAGCCTGCGGCATCCTGGATGTCATTGTAGACGCCGTCGAGAATGGTGAGGCCATGGGCCCGGGCGGCGAGCATGCCGATTCCGAGGGCGGCGATCATCGGCAGGCGCATCGGTGTGTGGCGCGCCCGCATGTCCTTGACGAGATCGTTGGTGCCCATGACGAAAAGCGCGAGTCGGGGATGCGAACCCGCGATCTCCTCGGCGCGCAGGATGCCCCGGGGCGTTTCCATCATCGCCCACACCGCCATCGAAGCCGGCGCACCGGCAGCATCCAGCAGTGCCACGATACTGGCGACATCGGCCGTACTTTCGACCTTGGGAACCAGAATCGCGTCGGCACCCGACGTGGCGACAGCGGCAACGTCGGCCTTGCCCCAGGGAGTGGCCAGGCCGTTGCAGCGGATCACGATCTCGCGCTTGCCATAGCCCCTGCTTTGGGCGGCCGCGACGACGTTGCTGCGTGCGGCCTCCTTGGCGTCGGGTGCCACTGCATCCTCGAGGTCGAAGATCAGCGCATCGGCCGGCAAGGTCCGGGCCTTTTCAAGCGCGCGCGTGTTGGCGCCGGGCATATAGAGTACACTGCGGCGCGGGCGAACGGTCTTCGACATTTCAAGGCTCCCCCAAAACGCGGCGGACTATAATGACGGGCCTCCTTGTGGCAAGCTGACTGTGGCCATGCGCTTCCTTTCGCTCCAGAGCCATGTTGCCTACGGCTATGTCGGCAATCGGGCAGCAACGTTTCCCTTGCAACGATTGGGCCACGAGGTCTGGGCGGTGAATACCGTCGAGTTCTCAAATCATACCGGCTATGGCGCCTGGCGAGGCCGCACGGCTCCTGCAGGCCAGGTCGCCGAGATCGTGCAGGGCATCGAGGCGCTGGGCCTTCTGCCACGCTGCGATGCGCTGCTCACCGGCTATGTCGGCGATGCCGCCCTGGCCGACGTCGTGCTGGACACTGCCGCCAGGGTACGGGCGGCGAACCCCAAAGCGATATGGTGCTGCGATCCGGTGCTTGGCGATATCGACACCGGCATCTATGTGAAGTCCGGCATCGACGTTTTCTTTCGCGAGCGTGCCATCCCCGCGGCCGACCTTGTGACACCCAACCATTTCGAACTGGAACTCCTCACCGGACGCAAGGTGTCGACCATGGCCGAGGCGTTGGTGGCGGCCCGCAGCCTGCTCGCTGGTCCCAGGCTGGCACTGATCACCAGCCTGCGCCGCGCCGATGCGCCGGCTGACCGCATCGAAATGGTGGCGGTGAGCCGCGACGCGGCTTGGCGCATCGCCACGCCGTTAATCGGCTTCGAGATCGCGCCGAACGGCACCGGCGACACTGTCGCCGCCCTGTTCTCGGCCCATTGGCTGGCCGGCGGCGACGTCGCCGATGCGCTAGGCAAGGCGGCGTCGTCTATCTTTGCCGTGCTGGAGACCACACGCGAACTCGGTGAGCGCGAACTGCAACTGGTGGCGGCGCAAGACCGGCTGGTGACGCCGCCGCGCCGCTTCACCGCCGAGAAACTGTAGTGAAGCGATGAACGTCCCGGGCTTTGCTTTCAATCCCATCGCAATCGCGATCGAGGGCGCGGCGATCGGTTTCATGATCGCGGTTCCTGTCGGGCCGGCAGCGGCGCTCTGCATCCGCCGCTCCATCACCGTCGGCGCAGTGGCAGGCTATATGACCGGCATCGGGGCCGCATTAGGTGACGCGGTATTCGGTGCCGTGGCAGCCTTCGGTCTTTCCTTTGTCGAAGATTTCGTTGCCCGGCGCGAAGCTTGGCTGCTCGGCGTCGGCGGCATCGTGCTGACGATCATGGGGTGGACGACGATGCGCCACCGCCCACGTACTGTCGGCGATCCGGTTGCCGACGATGTCGAGCACCAGGTGGCGACGCATTTTCATTACGCCAGTTCGGCTTTCTTCATCACCGTATTCAACCCGCTGACCGTGATGGCTTTCGGCGCGGCTTTTGCCGGACGCAACCTTGCCGGTGTCGGCGCCAGCCTGCCCGACGCGGCTCTTCTGGTGGCGGCAGTGTTTTGCGGCGCGCTGGCGTGGTGGACGATCCTCTGTGCCGTCGCCGTCGCCTTGCGCGCCCGCTTTACCGGCACCGGCTTGCTGTGGCTGAACCGCTGCGCGGGCGCCATCATCATGGGATTCGGACTGGCGGCCTTGATCTCGCTGGCACCGCTGCCGTGGAAGGATATCGCCCGGATGGTCGGGCTCTAGTTCAAGCCAGCGTACAGGCTTCGTCGAAGGTCATGCGAGGGCTGCGGGCGAAGACTTTCGAGGCGTCGCCATAGCCGATGTTGCACAGGAAGTTGGACCTGAACCGGCCGTCGGGAAAGAAAGCCTCGTCGACCACGGCATTGTTGAAGCCGCTCATCGCGCCACAATCGAACCCGAGTGCACGGGCAGCAACGATCAGGTAGGCGCCCTGCAGTGTGCCGTTGCGGAAGGCCGTCGCTGTCGCGACCGCTTCCTTGCCCTCACCCTTGAACCAGGTGATCGCGGTCTGATCGTGCGGAAAATGCTTCGGCAGGTGTTCGTAGAACTGGGTGTCGTAGGCAACAATCGCCGTAACCGGCGCCGACATCGTCTTCTCGGTGTTGCCGGCACTCAGCGCTGGCCGAAGCTTCTCCCTGCCTTCTCTGGTACGTACGAAGACGATCCGCGCCGGCTGGGAGTTGGCCGACGTCGGACCCCACCTCATGAGCTCGTGGATCGCGCGCAGCTGATCGTCGGTAACGGGCTTCGGCAGCCAGCCATTGTGCGTCCGCGCGTCGCGTAAAATCTTGTCGAGTGCGTTGTCATCGAGCATTGCGATCCCCTTGGTCGTCCGGCAGACCGTATCGGAGGTTTCACGTTTGGTCGAGTTGACGTGATCGTGCGCAAGTTTCCGTCGCGAAACCTGGCGAATTCCGCCAGCATGGACGAGCGTGCTACCGTGCTGACGGCACGCATGTTCAGGGACCAAATCATGTCGCTTACCGCGTTGGCGCCGCCGACCCAACTCGATCCAAAAAAGTTCAAGGATCCCTCGATCACTGCAAAGGGCGAGCAGCGGGCGAGCGTACCGCTCGGGTCGCTCGCAACGCTTTGGTTCAATACCGGCACGCTGTGCAATCTTACCTGCCGCAATTGCTACATCGAATCCTCGCCGCGTGGGCTCCGGTTTTCTTAACACTCTGATGGACGTCCG
>CALDNT010000077.1 GCA_937915145.1 uncultured Reyranella sp. | reverse complement strand
CCCCTCGATGAAGGCGAGCGCCGAGGCCGCCTCGGCGGCAGCCCCGGACCTCGGCATCCGGGGCATCTGGCCGGCCATAGCGGATATTGTCGGCGACCGAGGTGCTGAACAGCACCGGCTCCTGCGGCACGATGGCCAACGTTCGCCGCAGATCGCCGAATTTCAGGTCGCGGATGTCGACGCCGTCGACCCGGATCGAGCCCGATTCGGGGTCGTAGAACCGCAGCAGAAGATTGAATACCGTGGTCTTGCCCGCCCCCGACGGGCCGACAATGGCGACGGTCTCGCCCGGCGCGATGCTGAGGTCGAAGCGGTCGAGCGCCAGGGCATCGGGCCTCGTCGGGTAACGGAACGATACCTCGGTGAAGACGACGATGCCCTTGGTCGGCTTGGGCAGCGTCTTGGGCGTGGTGGCCTCGACGATGACCGGCGGCTCCGCCCGCAACTCCGCCAGACGCTCTGCAGCGCCCGATGCGCGCTGAAGATCCCCGATGGTCTCGCTGATGGCGCCGCCCGAACTCGCCACCAGCACGGCATAGAACACGAATGCCGAGAGGTCGCCGGCGGTGATGCGGCCGATGAGCACGTCATGGCCGCCCATCCACAGCAGGAAGCCGACTGCAGAGAAGACGATGAAAATCACCAGCGTGGTCATGATGGCGCGCCGGGCGATCCGGCGCCGGGCGGCCACGAAGGCGCGCTCAGCGGTCTCGCCGAAGCGGGCGGCGGCGCGATCTTCCTGGGCAAAGGCCTGGACGGTGCGCACCGCGTCGAGCGTCTCGCCGCCTTCGGACACCATGTCGGCCATCCGCGCCTGCGACTCGCGCGACAGCAGCCGGACCTTGCGTCCGAACAGGATGATCGGAACCACCGCCAGCGGCACGACGGCCAGCGCCAGCATGGCCAGCTTGGGATTGGTGATCACCAGCATCGCAATGCCGCCGATACACAGCAATGTGTTGCGCAGCGCCACGGAGGCAGAAGAACCGACGACCTGCTCGATCAGCTGCGCGTCGGCCGAAATCCGGCTCATCACGTCGCCCGAGCGCTTGATCTCGAACCACGCCGGGCCGAGCCGCACGACATGCGCGAACAGGTCCTTGCGCAGGTCTCCGACAACCCGCTCGCCAAGCCAGGAGACGAGATAGAAGCGTGCCCCGGAGGCGAAGGCCAGCACCACGGCCACCGCCAGCAACGAGGCCAACGCATAGTTCAGGATATCGGGCCGGCCCTCGGCAAAGCCGCGATCGATGAGCGCTCTGAGACAGGCGCCGAAGGCCAGCACGGTGCCAGCGGCAACCAGCAGCGACAGCAACGCGAGCGCCACCCTGCCGCGATGCGGCCTGAGGTAGGGCCACAGCAGGCCGAGCCCGCTCAGTCCCCGGCGGTTCGCCGCCGTATCGCTCATGGCGCGCTCCAGTCCAGCGGCACGCCCAGCTCCGACGACAGAACGGTCAACAATTCCTCGCCGCCGCGCGTATCCCGCCACTGCCCCGCGGCGGCATCGAAGGCATAATGCCGCGCCCCGCTTTTGGGCGAACTCAGCCAAATCTGCTTGGTCGGCGCATGTTTATTGACGACCCAGACGCCACCGCCGTTGGCTGGATCGCCTTCGACGGTAAGGATGCCACCCTGCAGTTCGGCATCGACATGGGCGCCGATTCCCTCTTCAAGGGCGGCAAGCAGGCTGTCGGCAAGGTTCTCGAAGGTGCTTTCGGGCATGAACCCGGTCGGTCTACAGGCCCGCCGGTCGCCGGACAACCGGCTTGTCGCAGGTCCCCGGGACCGCTATACACCCCGCCCTATTGCGCCGGCCGGTCGGAAATCGGCCCTGAAGCGCTGGAGAACGCCATGAAAGAGAAGATTCACCCCGACTATCACAAGATCACCGTCGTCATGACCGACGGTACGTCCTTCGAAACGAAGTCGACCTGGGGCAAGGAAGGCGCGAGCATGCGCCTCGACATCGACCCGAAGACCCACCCGGCCTGGACCGGCGTCCGCCAGAGCATCGATCGCGGCGGCCGCGTGCAGCGCTTCAAGGATCGCTTCGGCATGACATCGAACATGGGTGCCGGCACCAAGCCGTCGGGTGCCAAGCCCGAAGAGACCCCGGCTAAGGGCGCTGCCAAGAAGAAGTAAGGCCGGGGTTCCGCCCCGTCTCTGCTAGACTGCACGCCGTGATCCTTATTGGGGAGACGGTGTGGTGAAGTCTGTTCGCGTCGTTTGTGCTCACGATTGTCCCGACATGTGTTCGCTCATCGCCCATGTCGAAGATGGCAAGGTCGTGCGCGTACAGGGCGACCCTGACCATCCCTACACAGCCGGCTTCGCCTGCGGCAAGGTCAACCGCGACGCCGACATGGTGAATTCGCCCGAGCGCATCACCACGCCGCTCAAACGCAGCGGTCCCAAGGGATCGGGCCAGTTCCGGCCGATCACCTGGGATGACGCCCTCGACGAGATCGCGGCCAGGTGGAAAGCCGTCATCGCTGAAAGCGGCCCGCTGGCATTGTTGGGCTATGCCTACTCGGCCCACCAGGGCCTGATGAATCGCGGCCTGGTGAACGGGCTGTTCCATGCTCTCGGCGCAAGCCGCCTGCAGGCGGGAACAGTGTGCGACACCTGCTGCGAGGTGGCATGGGACACGACAGTCGGCCCGGTCGGCGGCGCCGACCCCGAGTCGGTCGTTCATTCCGACCTCGTCATCTCCTGGGGGGCCGACCTCGCCGCCACCAACGTGCACTTCTGGGCACTGGCCGAAACGCAGCGCAAGCAGCGCGGGGTGAAGATCATCGTCATCGATCCCCGCCGCACCCGTAGCGCCAAGGCCGCCGACCTCCATCTGCCGATCCGCATCGGCACCGACGCCGCCCTCGCCCTTGGCGTCATGCATATCCTGGTGCGCGACAAGCTCGCCAATCGCGACTACATCGCCAAACACACGCTGGGCTTCGACAAAGTCGAGCGCGACATCCTGCCGAAGTTCACCCCGGCAAGGACGGCGGAGATCACCGGCCTCGACGTGAATGACATTGAAACCCTCGCCGCGATGTACGGCAGGGCCAAGGCGGCACTTATCCGTCTCGGCGAGGGCATGACCCGTCTCACCCATGGCGGCCAGGCGCTGCGCACGGTGGCGCTGCTGCCGGGCGTGTCGGGCCACTACGGCGTCGAAGGCGGCGGTGCGCTTCTTCTGACCGCCGCGTCGTGTGATCTCAACTACGCCGCGGTCCGCAAGCCGTCGGGCCCGGCAACGGCACGCCAGGTGAACCATCTGCGCCTTGGCGAAGAGCTCCTCAACATGAAGGACCCACCGATTCGCGCGCTGTACATTTCGGCCAACAACCCGGCCGTGACCTGCCCCGAAGTGCACAAAGTGCAGAAGGGCCTCGCGCGCGAAGACCTGTTCACGGTTGTGCACGACCCGTTCATGACCGACACCGCGAAGTACGCCGACATCGTGCTGCCGGCGGCGAGTTACCTCGAGACCGACGATCTCTACCGTGCCTACGGCGCCTACTGGATGCAGTGGGGCCAGAAGGCCGCCGAACCGGCAGGGCAAGCGCGCTCCAACGTCGACGTGGCACAGGCCTTGGCCCGGCGAATGGGTCTCACCGACAAGGTCTTCACCCTGTCGCCGCAGAACGTGGCGAAAGAGCTGTTCAAGGGATCGACCGGACCCGCCGCCAAGGCCGATCCGGCCCGGCTCTTCGCGGGCGAACCGATCCACATCAAGCACGACTGGGACGGCCAGCCCTTCAAGACGCCGTCGGGCAAGCTCGAATTCTATTCCGAGCAGCTCGCCAGGCAGGGTCTTTCGCCGGTTCCCGACTGGCAGCCCGATCCGGTCGAAGCCGAGGAAGCAGCGACGTGGCCGCTGCGCCTGCTCACGGCACCCGGCTACTTCCAGGCCCACACCGCCTTCTCCGGCGTCGGCTTCCTGCGCGAACGCGAGGGCAGGCCATTCTGCATCCTCCACCCCGAGGACGCCAGGAAGCGCGGCCTCAACGATGGCGACGAGGTCCGCGTATTCAACGGCCGCGGCGAGATCGGCCTGATGCTGAAGGTCGCCGACGAGATCCAGCCGGGCGTCGTGCTGGTGCCCGGCCAGCGCCCATCCGGCGAGGCCCTCTCCGGCACGATCAACATGCTCTGCTCGGACCGCTACACCGACATGGGCGAAGGAGCGACCTACCAGAGCACCTGGCTCGAGGTCGGCCAGTGGAAACCCGGCCAGTCCGGCGCCGCCCTCAACTTCCAAGAGAGATAATCGCCGGGAGCACCTCGCCCTTGGCCGCCGCGCGAAGCGGCGCGGTGTCGGTGTAGACCCTTTCCTCGACAATGCGGCCCTCACGCAGGCGGAACCTGTCGACACCGCGCCAGTCCAGGCGCTTGCCGCCCGCCGTCCAGTCGAGGAGCTGCCACACCGAGTCGAACGCCCGCTCTTTCACGATCTCCGTCAGCCGCCCCAGCTCCTTGCCGGCCACCGGCCGGTCGTAGAGTGGTGAGTGCAGCACCCCGTCGGGATGCCACAATGCCAGAAATGCCTCGCCGTCGCGTGACGCCCGCGCTGCGGCGAATTTCGTTACAAACTCCTGAATCTCGTCATTGGTCATCGCCAGCCTCCCTCGATGGCGCCGAAGCTAGGCGGCGATGACCCTTTGGTCTGGCGGAGTCCGGACTCTACGTCTCTTCAGACAAACCGATGCTGGGTGCGCTCGCGCTTGGCGAGCTTCGGCACCGCCTGCCCGACGATCAGCGTCTTGAAGTGATCGGTCTGCTGGTGCGCGGCAAACGCAGCCTCGTCCCTGAAGACCTCGTAAAAGAAGAACTTCTCCGGTTCTGTGAGCGACTGGTGTATCTGGAAGGCCTGCACGCCCGGCTCGCGCTGCGCCTGCGGCAGGAACTCGCGGATGATGCCCGACACCGCTTCGACCTCTGAAGGCTTGGCTTCCCAGAACGCGGTGACGACCAGTCCGCTGGTCATGGAATGAAGATCGGCCATTGGTTTCTCCCGTGCTGTTGACGGGAAACCTCTATCCCAGAGACCTCGGCCGTCGTTTCGGCCACGGTCGAACCGAGTTACCGCTACTTCACCATTTCCTGGGCGGCGCCCCGGATAC
>CALDNT010000076.1 GCA_937915145.1 uncultured Reyranella sp. | reverse complement strand
GCCCCAGGAGCTGGACGAGATGCGCGCCGCCCAGAAGGCCGCCGGCAAGCCGATGCGCTACGATGGCCGCTGGCGCGACCGCGACCCCAAGGAGGCACCGGCCGGCATCAAGCCCGTCGTCCGCCTGAAAGCGCCGCAGACCGGCCAGACGGTAATCGCCGACGCCGTGCAGGGCGAGGTTAAGGTCGAGAACAGCCAGCTCGACGACATGATCCTGCTGCGCGCCGACGGCACGCCGACCTACATGCTGGCCGTCGTCGTCGACGACAACGATGCCGGCGTCAGCCACGTCATCCGCGGCGACGACCACCTGAACAATGCCTTCCGCCAACTGCAGATCATCCGCGCCATGGGCTGGAAAGAGCCCGTCTATGCCCACATCCCGCTGATCCACGGGGCGGACGGCGCCAAGCTCAGCAAGCGCCACGGCGCCCTCGGCGTCGATGCCTACCGCGACATGGGCTTCCTGCCGGCGGCGCTGCGCAACTACCTGCTGCGGCTGGGCTGGGGCCACGGCGACGACGAGATCATCTCGACCGAGCAGGCGATCGAATGGTTCGACCTTGCCGGCGTCGGCCGTTCGGCATCGCGCTTCGATGTGGCCAAGCTCACCAACCTCAACGCGCACTATCTGCGCGAGACGCCGGACGCCGATCTGCTGCCGCTGGTCATGCCGATGGTCGAGGCCAAGCTCGGCGTGCCGGTCGATGCCGACGCGCGCGAGCGCATCCTGCGCGGCATGAACGGCGTCAAGCAGCGCGCGCGCACCCTGGTCGAACTCGCGGACAGTCTTGCCTTCTATGCACGCGCCGGCGCGCCGCCGATCTCCGACGACAAGGCGCGCGCCCTGCTGACGCCCGACGCCCGTGCCCTCATGGCCAAGCTCGCGCCGGCGCTGGAGCTGCAGGCGTGTGACTGGAGCGAAAAGGCGATCGAAGAATCCGTGCGCAAATTCGCCGAGGCGAACGGGCTGAAGCTCGGCCAGGTCGCTCAGCCGCTCCGCGTCGCGCTGACCGGCTCAACCGCGTCGCCCGGCATCTTCGAAGTGCTGGCCGTATTGGGGCCCGCCGAGAGCAAGGAGCGATTACTGGCGGCTGCCGGATAGAACAACGCCGCGGCACCCTTGTGCTTGAACAGGAGTGGTCGAGACATAGCCGACCGCGCTAGCAATGTTACAATTGGCTTGCTCGCGCACGTGGCCGCGTGGAGGTGACAGGTAAATGGATGACAAGAAGCCGATGCTGGAGGCCGCTGCGAACGAAGAGGCCAGGGATTTCATTCGCGACCTGGTTCAAGCCGATCTCGCCCGCGGACAAGTGCAGAGCATCGTTACTCGCTTTCCACCGGAGCCGAACGGCTATCTGCATCTCGGCCACGCAAAGTCGATCTGCCTGAATTTCGGACTTGCGACCGAATTTGGCGGCCGCTGCCACCTTCGCTTTGACGATACCAACCCCGTGAAGGAGGAGCAGGAATATATCGACGCCATCAAGCGAGACGTACGCTGGCTTGGCTTCGACTGGGGCGAGCACCTGTATCATGCGTCGGACTATTTCCAGACGTTGTACGACTGGGCAGAGCACCTCATTCGCGCCGGCCTCGCCTATGTCGACGACACGCCGCCCGACGAGATGCGGGCGATGCGCGGCACGCTGACGGAACCGGGCCGCGCCTCGCCAGATCGCGACCGCTCGGTGGAAACGAATTTCGCCCTGTTTCGCGATATGCGCGCCGGCAAGTTTGCCAACGGCGCCTGCGTGCTGCGGGCGAAGATCGACCTTGCGTCCGGCAACATGAACCTACGCGACCCAGTGCTGTATCGCATACTGCATGTGGCTCACCCGCGCACCGGGACGCAGTGGTGCATATACCCGACTTACGATTTCGCGCACGGCCAGTCCGACGCCTTGGAACACGTCACCCACTCGCTCTGCACGCTGGAGTTCGCGGACCATCGTCCGCTTTACGAGTGGTTCCTTGGCCACTTGCCGGTGCCGGCGCGCCCGCGCCAGACCGAATTTGCCCGTCTCAATATCGGCTACACCGTCCTTTCCAAGCGCTACCTGACGGATCTTGTACGGCGCGGCATCGTCAGTGGCTGGGACGATCCGCGCATGCCGACTCTCGCAGGCCTGCGCCGCCGCGGCGTACCGCCGGCGGCGATCCGCGACTTCGTTCGGCGCATTGGCATGTCCAAGGCCAACAGCGTCGTCGATCTGGCCATGTTCGATCATGCGATACGCGATCATCTCAATCAGGCGGCTGAGCGGCGCATGGCTGTCCTGCGGCCGCTCAAACTCGTGATCGAGAATTTCCCCGAAAACCACGTCGAAGAGCTGGAGGCCGTCAACCATCCCGGGAATCCAGGCGCGGGCACGCGTCGCCTTCGCTTCGGCAGGGAAATCTTCGTCGAGCGCGACGATTTCATGGAGAATCCGTCGAACAAGTTCTTCCGGCTGGCCGTGGGACGAGAGGTCAGGTTGCGCTACGCCTATCTCGTCACCTGCCGCGAGGTGGTCAAGGATGCCGCCGGCAACGTCGTGGAACTGCGTTGCACCTACGATCCTGCGAGCCGCGGCGGCAACGCGCCGGACGGTCGAAAGGTGAAGGCCACCCTGCACTGGGTGTCCGCACGGGACGCTCTTCCCGCCGAAGTCCGATTGTACGCCACGCTCTTCAATCGGCCTGACCCGGGCGCCAGTGGCGATCTGGACGCCGACCTGAATCCAGGCTCGCTCGAAGTCCTGTCGGGCGCTCTGCTGGAGCCCTCATTGGCGGAGATGGCTGCTGGGGAAGCCGTGCAGTTCGAGCGGCTGGGCTATTTTTGCCCGGACCTGGCGAGCCGGTCGGACGCTCTGGTGTTCAACCGCACGATCGAACTGCGGGACACCTGGGCGAAGGTGCAGGTGCAGAGTTAGGAGTGCTGGCGGTGCTGAGCCTCGCCGAGAGCAAGACGCGATTGCTGGCGGCCAACGGATAGATCGAAGCCGGCCGCCGTGAGACCAGCGGGCGATGCGCGCCCGCGAATGGTCTCTCCTCATCCTGCTGTCGATCCTGTGGGGCGGCTCGTTCTTCTTCGCCAAGGTGGCGCTGGCCGAGCTTGGGCCTTTCACCGTCGTCTTCTTTCGCGTGGGCCTTGCCGCACTTGCGCTCAACGTCGTGGCATCGGTCGTCGGGCAGAGTCTATGGCGGGCCAGCACGCCCTGGCGGGAACTCGTGGTCATGGGCGCGCTCAACAACGCCCTGCCCTTCAGCCTGATCTTCTGGGGCCAGACGACGATCACCTCGGGCCTCGCCTCGATCCTGAACGCCACGACGCCGCTCTTCACCGTGCTGGTGGCCCACGCCCTCACCCCTGACGAACGGATGACAGTCCGGAAACTGTTCGGCGTGCTGGCGGGGCTCGCAGGCGTCGCCATCCTAATTGGGCCCGACCTCGGCGGAGGTATCTGGGGCCAGATCGCCTGCCTGGCCGCCGCCCTCTCCTACGCCTTCGCCGGCGTCTACGGCCGTCGCTTCCAGGCCATGGGCGTGGCGCCGATGCAGGCGGCGGCCGGACAGGTCACCGCGAGTACGACGTTGATTCTACCGATCATGCTTATCGTCGACCGGCCCTGGGAGCTGGCCGCCCCTCCCTCGGTTGTCGTGTGGGCGGCATTGGCCGGACTGGCGTTGCTGTCGACCGCCCTCGCCTACGTCCTCTATTTCCGTATCCTCGCCGCCGCCGGCGCGACCAACTTGCTGCTTGTTACCTTCCTGATACCGGTTACGGCCATCCTGCTTGGCGCCGCGGTCCTGGGGGAGCGCCTCGAGGGCCGGCACTTCGCCGGAATGACCCTGATCGGCGTCGGCCTGGCGGCAATCGACGGCCGGATCGCATCCTTGCTACGCGCCGCGAAATAGCGCTCTGCCGGTACAATTGCGCCCCCGGGGGCGGCTTGTTAGGGTGCCCGCGAACCCGGTGCAACCGCCTTCGCGCGGTCCTGTACCTTGCCCGAATCGAGCTGAAAAGAGTTCCCCCATGGCCAAATCAACTGCGACCCTGACCGACAACGAAACCGGCAAGACCTATGAAATGCCGGTCATCCACGGCACGATCGGGCCGCGACTGGTCGATATCCGCAAGTTCTATGGCGACTCCGGGATGTTCACCTACGACCCCGGCTTCACTTCAACCGGCTCGTGCGGTTCCAAGATCACCTACATCGACGGCGACCAGGGCATTCTACTGCACCGCGGCTACAACATCGCCGAACTCGCCGAACAGAGCGACTTCATGGAAGTTGCCTATCTGCTCATGAAAGGCGAACTGCCCAACAAGGCGCAGAAGGAAAAGTTCAACAAGGACATCACGAACCACACGATGGTTCATGAGCAGCTCAGTCACTTCTACCGCGGCTTCCGTCGCGACGCCCATCCGATGGCGATCTGCTGCGGCGTGGTCGGCGCTCTCTCCGCCTTCTATCACGACTCGCTCGACATCAACGATCCGCACCAGCGCATGGTGGCGTCCTACCGCCTGGTCGCCAAGATGCCGACGATCGCGGCTATGGCGTACAAGTATTCAGTTGGCCAACCCTTCGTCTATCCGAGCAACGATCTGTCCTATGCCGCCAATTTCCTGCGCATGATGTTCTCGGTGCCGGCCGAAGAGTACGAAATCAATCCGGTGATCGAGAAGGCGATGGACCGCATCCTGATGCTCCATGCCGACCACGAGCAGAATGCCTCGACCTCCACGGTGCGGTTGGCCGGTTCGTCTGGCGCCAACCCGTTCGCTTGTATTGCCGCCGGCATCGCCTCGCTATGGGGCCCCAGCCACGGCGGCGCCAACGAAGCCGTGATCAACATGCTGAACGAAATCGGCGGCAAGCAGAACATCCCGGGCTTCTTGTCGCGCGTGAAGGACAAGAACGACCATACCCGCCTCATGGGATTCGGCCATCGCGTGTACAAGAACTACGACCCGCGCGCCAAGGTGATGCGCCAGACCTGCCACGAGGTGCTGACCTCGCTCGGCGTCGCTCATGATCCGTTGCTCGAACTGGCCATGGAGATGGAGCAGATCGCACTTAAGGACGAATACTTCGTCTCAAAGAAACTCTATCCCAATGTCGATTTCTACTCGGGGATCATTTTCCGGGCGATCGGCATTCCGACCTCGATGTTCACCGTCCTGTTCGCCGTGGCGCGCACCGTCGGCTGGGTGTCGCAGTGGAACGAAATGATCGAGGATCCCGACCAGAAAATCGGCCGGCCGCGCCAGCTCTACAACGGCCAGACCGAGCGGCCTTACAAGCCGCTGCATATGCGGAGCTAGTTCGCGATCCGGGGAGGAAAGCGAGAGGATATGGCGAGATCATCGAATGGGCCGAACCGGGCAGCGACCTGGGCGGTTACGCAGAAGCCGAAGCCGAGGCCGCACGTGGTGCGGCTCGGCAGGCCCGCCAATGACAACTACCGCCCGCATGGCGCGTTGACGCGCCTCCTGAAGCTCGGAGTCGCGACGGCGCTGCTCGCGCTCTTCGTGTGGTGGGTAATCTAGAAAGCCGGCCTTACTTACTTCCGCTCGATCAGTTCGATCTTGTAGCCGTCGGGATCCTCGACAAAGGCAATCACGGTCGTGCCGAACTGCACGGGCCCAGGCGCACGCGTGACCTTGCCTCCGGCCTTGGTGACTTGATCGCAGACGCCATAAACGTCCGGTACGCCAATGGCAAGATGGCCGAAGCCACTTCCCAATTCGTAGGGCTTGCTCTGGTCCCAGTTGTGCGTCAGTTCCACAACGCAGTGCTCTTTTTCATCGCCGTAGCCGACGAAGGCGAGACTGTATTTTCCGCCTGGGACGTCCCGCTTGCGAAGAAGTTTCATTCCCATCGGACCCGTGTAGAAGGCCAGCGACTTGTCGAGATCCATCACGCGGATCATCGTGTGCAACATGCGGTAATTGGCTGAGGTATCGGCCATTTCTGTCACTCCTACCGGTCTCGGATCATGGCAGCGAACGTCGCCTCGGCTGCCAGCTTACCGTCGACCATCGCCTTGCCAGCGAACTTCCAGACGTTGGAACGGCTCTGGATCTTCTCGACGTGTAGTTCGAGGCGGTCGCCCGGCGTCACCGGCTGCCGAAATCGCGCACCGTCGATCGACATGAAGTAAACCAGCTTGCCTTCCGATTTGGCACCAAACGTGGCCACTACCAGAACGGCCGCGGTCTGGGCCATTGCTTCGACAATCAGAACGCCAGGCATCACCGGTTCGGACGGAAAATGTCCCTGAAAAAAGGGTTCGTTGATGCTGACGTTCTTGATGCCGACAGCGCTGCGATCAAGTTCCATATTGACCACCCGATCGACCATCAACATCGGGTAACGATGCGGGATCATCTGCAAAATGCGCCGGATATCGACGGCGGCAACTGCAGAAAGGCCGGTCTTGTCGGTCTGGATGTTCATGCCGCCGCCTTCACCCGCTTAGAATCGAGTGCCGAAGCTGAAACGAAAATTCTGCGTTTTATCCCAAGGGTCTTGGACAAGCGGGAAAGCATAATCTACACGGATCGGCCCGAACGGCGATATCCATTGAATGCCAACCCCGGTGGCGACACGCATCAGCTGACTATCGAGTATCGATGCTCCAAGGTTGGTCGCCTGGTTGCCCCAAAGCGAACCAGTATCGACGAAGGCCTTGCCGAGCAGCCCAAGCTCTTTGGGAATACCATAGAGCGGGAAGCTCAATTCGGCGGTCGTCGCGTAGAAGAACTGCCCTCCCAAGGAGTCGGCGGTCCCAGCATCACGGGGACCGACGCCGGCGACTGCAAATCCGCGTAGGTTGTCGCCACCGAGGAAGAAGAGATTGTTAAGCCGTAGGTTGCTGGTGCCGAAAGGCATGACGATGCCGGCAGAACCACCGACCGACACGACAATGTCTTCGAAGAGGCTATGGAAATACACCGCATCGGCGGTCGTGCGGAAGTACTGCTCGGTTCCGATGGCTCCTGCGACCGCAATGGTGTTGCGCAGCAGCCATCCCTTTGTCGTATTGAGCCGCACGTCGCGCGTGTCCCATGACAGAGTCTCGGAAAGCTCCGAAACCGTCGCATAGCCCTGCTGCGCCTGAACGACGGGCGAAGCCCACGGCTGGACGTTATAGATATTCGTCTGCCGTAAGGTGTATCGAACGATTTGCCGGACATACTCACTGTAGGCCCAGCCGCTGCGCAAAGCGAAGCCGACACTGGCGTCGCTATAGTTCGCGACCGCCTGGCGATCATTCGATGTCCGAAAAATATCGAACCCGGCCGCCATATTCCGATCCAAAAAGTAAGGCTCGGTAAAACTCAAATCGATATTCGTGCTCAGCGTACCAATGGAAAAGCCGAGGCGAAGATCCTGGCCTTTGCCAAGAAGATTGCGTTCCCTGATCGAAATATCACCCAGGATACCCGCCGTGCTGGAATAGCCCGCGCCGAATGAGATATCGCCCGTGCTCTGCTCGACAACCTGGACTTCGAGGTTGGTCTTGTCCGGCGCCGAGCCGGGCGCCGCCGAAACGTCAACCTTCTCAAAAAAGCCAAGTGCCTTCAGACGCTCCTGGGTGCGGCGAAGCTTGGCACTGCTGAACGCATCTCCTTCGGCGAGGCGGAATTCACGCCGAATCACCTTGTCGAGGGTTCGAGTGTTTCCGGAAATATTGATGCGCTCGACATAGACGCGGGGACCTTCTTGAACGTCGAAAGTCACATCGATCGTCTTGGTATCCTTATTACGTCGGATATTGGGGCGGACCTCGACAAATGCGTAGCCCAGAGCGCCTACAAGTTCCGTCAGTTCCTTGATGGTCTTCTCGATCTCGGTCGAATCGTACCAGTCGCCCTCCGCCATCAGGAGGTAACGCTTCAGTACGTCGACATCCAGCCCCTGAAACCGGGACGACACGTCAACCTCGCCGAACTTATAGCGTTCACCTTCGCTGATCGTGAACGTCAGGAAGAACCCGTCGCGACTTGGCGACAGTTCGGCAACGGCCGAAACCACCCGAAAGTCGGCGTAACCTTCAGTGAGGTAAAACTTGCGCAACAATTCGCGGTCGAGGTTTAGCCGGTCTGGATCGAAGCGATCGTCCGATGCCAGGAACCGCCACCAGGCACTCTCTGCCGTCCTGATCTGGCCACGCAAGGTCCCATCGCTGAACGCCTCGTTGCCAATGAAAGTAATGCGCTTGATACCCGTCACGTCGCCTTCGTTGATCTCGAAAACGAGATCAACGCGGCCTTGCTCGAGCCTGATGACCTTAGGTTCGACCGACGCGTTGTACCGGCCACTCCGACGGTAGATGGTCAGTATTCGGTCCACGTCGGATTGCACGCGGGCCCGCGTGAATACTTGCCGTGCTTTGGACTGTACTTCGTCGCGCAGCTTGTCGTCGTCGATCTTGTTGTTGCCCTCGAAGGCGACGCGATTGATGATCGGATTTTCAGTGAGCTTGACGACCAGCGTCGAGCCCTGCATCTCGATCACCACGTCCGAGAACAAACCGGTTCCGAACAGGGCCTTCAGGGAACGGTCGGCCGCAGCCGCGTCGTACGGTTGGCCTACCTTCAATTGCAGATATGACCGGACCGTCTCTACTTCGGCGCGAACATTGCCCTGGATTTGAACAGCCGCGATCGTGCCACCGGCGGCGGCTCCGCCACGCTGGGCGTACGCCGTCGTACCGAATGCAAAAACTGCGGCAACAGCCAATACGACCCAACGAACGATCAAGCTCACTCCCGGCACTGTCCAGACCTGCCGATAGACACATTCAGGAACGCCGCTTCATAGACCGGGATCAACGACTTAGCCACCCTTTTTGTCTCCCACCCCGACTATCCAGGTACCGATGAAATCACCGCAGCAATAGCTTGATGTCATTGAACGTCGCGATCAACGCCACACCCACCACCAGTGCGAATCCTACCCTAAGCCCGAACTCTTGCGCTTTCAGGCTGAGAGGTTTTCCCCGCACGGCCTCGTAAAGATACATCGCCAAATGGCCGCCATCGAGCATTGGTATAGGGAGCAGGTTGAACACTCCAAGCACCACGGAAAGCGCAATCACCAGATTGAGAATTCCGACCCAGCCGGCATGCGAGGCCTCGCCGGCTGCCTTGGCAATACGGATCGGTCCGCCCAACTCGTCGACCGGCCGCGTCGCGGTCAGAATCTGGCCGATCGACGTATAAAACATCGTCGTCATGCCCCAAACGGCTCGTACACCCGCTCCCATGGCCCCCAGCACGCCATGACCACGGAGCTCCGTGATCCCGGCCGGCCGAACGCGGAGGCGGCCAATAAGCTGCTCTTTGCCGGTGCAGTCGACCATTCTGTCGGCAACCGGGACGATGGTCGTCTCCTGGCGCTGCCCCTCGCGATCGTACTTCACAACCAGAGGCTGGCCAGCGCGCGCGCCGATCATCTCTGGGATACGCGCGAAATACTCAACGGGCTCGCCTTCGATCTCAAGCAGCAGATCGCCCACCTTGAGACCGGCCGCCTCGGCTGGCCCGTTTGGTGAAAACCCTCCGACTACCGGACGGACCAGTTGATCCAGTCCCAATTCGCCATAGCGCAGCGTGTTATTGTAGCGATCGGTGCGCTCGCAAAGTTGAGGGATGATTTCGCCCCGCAGCAACTGACCGCCGCGACGGAACTCAACTGCCATGGGCTTCGCCCAGTAGAGAAACTGCGCCTCCTGGATGTCCTCATAGCGATCGATCCTGTTGTCAGCCAGACGGACGACTTCATCGCCGCTTCGAAGCCCCGCCCTCGCCGCCGGCCCGTCGGCCCGGACTGCGACCGTTGCTGGTGAGTAGGGCTCGCCAGCGACGAAGAAAACGATGGTCAACACGAGAAACGCGAACAGTAGATTGGCGGCCGGCCCGCCCAGCACGACAGCAGCGCGCGCGTACAGGGGCTGCGCGAAGAAACTGCCGCGCCTTTGCTCGGCAGAAAGTGGAACGTCGGATGGCGTTGCGCTGGTCTCGTCGCTATCACCCAGGAACTTCACATAGCCGCCCAGGGGCACCGCCGAGACTTTCCATCGAGTGCCATTACGATCGGTCCAGCCAAACAACTCCGGTCCAAAGCCAATCGAGAAAACCTCGGCGTGAATGCCGAAACGACGGGCCACCCAGTAGTGGCCGAACTCGTGAATAAACACGAGCAGCGTCAAGACCAGAACAAAGTACGGCAGATATGTCGTAAATAGGCTGATGACGCTTTGCATGGCTCACTACATCATTATTGTCATGCTATTTCAATTACTTAGAGAGCGCCGCCGGCAACTTTCCTCGGCGCGCCCGCGGGCCTCGCGATCGGCCGCCTGAACATGCTGCAGTGCCTCGACCGGCGTCCCCAGGCCGGCCCAACCGATCAGCACATCCTCGACGATGCGAGCGATATCAAGAAAGCCAATTCGACGCGCCAGAAACGCCGCAACCGCTGTTTCATTGGCCGCGTTCAGCACAATGGACGCAAGTCCGCCGGTTACTAATGCCTCACGCGCCAGCCGTAGGGCAGGAAAGCGGCCGGAATCGGGCGGTTCAAACGTCAATGCCGAGAGACTCGCGAAATCCAGCCGCGCGGCCGGCCCGTCGATTCGCGACGGCCAGCCGAGGGCGTGGGAAATCGGCACACGCATGTCGGCCGTGCCCAATTGGGCCAGCACCGAGCCATCGCGATAGGCCACCATCGAATGGATGACGGATTGCGGGTGCACAATGATTTCGACTTGCTCTGGCGGCAGGCCGAAAAGCAAGTGCGCTTCGATGAATTCGAGGCCCTTGTTCATCAGAGTCGCAGAATCAATCGATATCTTGTCGCCCATGTCCCAGTTGGGATGGGCCAGCGCCTGCTCTGGCGTTGCCTCAGCCATGTCGGCCAGAGACCAATTGCGGAAAGGGCCGCCGGAGGCCGTCAGGATCAACCGATCGATCGCATGGCGCTGTCGCGGCTCGAAGACCTGGAAGATTGCGTTGTGCTCGGAATCAACCGGCAACAGAACGCCGCCCGATTGCTCTATCGCGTCGATCAGCAGACGGCCTGCGCAGACCAGAGCCTCCTTGTTGGCCAACGCCACGATGGCGCCGCGGCGCGCAGCAACCAGCGTGGACGCCAGTCCGGCAAAGCCCACGATTGCCGCCATCACCCACTCGGCCGGGCGTAGCGCGGCCTCCGTGACCGCCTCTGGCCCGGCAGCGGCCTCGGTCGAGGTCCCGGCCAACGCTTCCTTTAGAGCGCCGTAGCACTCGGGATCAGCGACGACCGCAAACTTGGCGCGCAGCCGGCAAGCTTGCTCGGCGAGCAGTTCGACCGAGGACCCGGCAACCAGCGCCTCGACTCGATAGCGCGCCGGATCGCGAGCAATGAGATCGACGGTGCTCTGCCCAACTGAGCCGGTGGAACCGAGAATGGTCACGCCACGCGGCCGGTCATGCGAAGGCGCCGACCAGCGTGTCAGGTCCATGGCCACGTTCCACCAACTGTCAGGCGTACAAGCGCTACCGCGACCAGAACCGCAACCAGGCCATCGACCCGATCGAGCAGCCCGCCGTGCCCTGGAATCAGATTACCGCTGTCCTTCGCTCCGGCCCCACGTTTGATCGCCGATTCGAGCAGGTCTCCCAGTTGTCCGACGACCGCCAGACCAGCGCCGATCATCGCCAGCTTGAACGTCTCTCCCAGTCCGAAGGCAAGTCCTGCCATGGCACTAGCCATCGCCGCCCATGCCATTCCGCCGATCAGGCCCGACCACGTCTTGCCGGGGCTGATGCGCGGGGCGAGTTTGGCGCCACCGGCCGAGACGCCGACAAAATAGGCCCCTATGTCGGTCGCCCAGATGCAGACAAGGATCCAGATCACTGTCTCCCGGCCAAGCGCAGGTTGGTGGCGTAGCCACAAGAGTGCCGCCAACGCGGCCAGCGTGTAGACACAGACCAACAGCCTGACTACCTGCCGCCCTCGGGTCAGCCGGATCCATTCGAGAATGATAAGCGGTGCCGCCAGCGCCGCGATGAAATCGATCCAGGGAAACCCGTACCAAACTGCCGCCAACAGCAACGGTCCCAGGACAGCAGCAGACAGGACCCGCAGCAGCAGACCGCGAAACCGCCCCTCACGAACCACTGGAGCGTCAGCCGCTGACGCCGCCATAACGCCGTTCACGCCGCCGGAATTCGATGATTGCCTTTTCCAGCTCTTCCTTGCCGAAATCCGGCCATAGCGTATCGACGAATACCAATTCCGAGTAGGCGCATTGCCAAAGAAGAAAATTGCTGATGCGTTGCTCTCCACTTGTCCGAATCAACAGATCCGGATCGGGCAACCCCGCTGTCAACAATTCACGCTCGAAAAGGTTAGCGTCGATTCCATCGGCGGCGAGTTCGCCGGCCGCGACCTGCCGCGCCAGACTACGCGTGGCCCGCAGAATTTCGTCGCGTGAGCCATAGTTGATGCAGATGTTGACGTCGATCCGGCTGTTGCCGCGAGTCATGCTCTCGGCATCGGCGATGTCGCCCACGATGTCGGATGCCAGACCGTCGCGGTTTCCAATGACCCGCAGCCGCACGCCATTCTTCCGTAGTTCCTCTAGTTCACTCCGCAAGTAGTGACGTAGCAGTCCCATCAGATCGCTGACTTCGTCGGCAGGCCGGGTCCAGTTTTCCGTGGAAAAAGCAAACAACGTCAACATCGGAATGCCGAGATCGCCAGCGCCGCGGACGACACGGCGCACCGCATCCGCACCCCGCCGGTGTCCCGCCACGCGCGGTAATCTCCGCGCCTTTGCCCACCGGCCGTTGCCATCCATGATGATGGCGACGTGATTGGGACCTGGCGACGGATCTGGGTTGGCGGGTAGCGATGCGGTCGACATCAAACCGT
The DNA here is from genome assembly GCA_937915145.1 of uncultured Reyranella sp. Lineage (GTDB taxonomy): Bacteria > Pseudomonadota > Alphaproteobacteria > Reyranellales > Reyranellaceae > Reyranella. Next base: position 7,575 of record CALDNT010000076.1, on the reverse strand, counting down.
CTTGATCTCTTTTTCCTTGTGGACAAGCGACTCGTCGACCAGCTTCACGTAGCGGTCGGTAAGCTTCTGCACTTCGTCGGCTTTCTGGCGATGTTCATCTTGCGAAATCTTGTGGTCTTTCTCGGCCTTTTTCAGTGCGTCCATGCCGTCGCGCCGCACGTTGCGGACGGCGACCCGGCCGTGTTCTGCGTACTTGTGCGCGAGTTTGGCGAGTTCGGCTCGCCGCTCGCTGGTCAGTTCAGGAATGGGAATGCGAATCATTTGGCCGTCGGGTGCCGGATTGAGGCCGAGCCCGGCTTCGCGGATGGCCTTTGCCGTGGCGACGACCAGGCCCTTGTCCCAAACACTGACCGTAAGCAGGCGCGGCTCAGGAGCGCTGACCGTTCCAACCTGATTTAGGGACATGCGCTGGCCATAGGCCTCGACCATCACGGGATCGAGCAAATTGACCGACGCCCGACCGGTCCTGAGACCGGTGAATTCCTTCTTCAAAGCGTCCATGGCGCTTTGCATGCGCTTCTCGAGTTCGTTGACATCCGCACTCATCGTCAGTCCCCGTCCTTGATGATGGTGAAGGTTCCCTCCCCGCGCATCGTCGCGGCGAACGCACCGGATTTATGGATGTCGAACACGATGATCGGGATGTGATTTTCGCGCGCCAGCGAAATTGCCGACGCATCCATTACCTGCAAATCGCGCGACAGAACTTCCATGTAGTTCAATGTTTCGTAGCGCTTGGCGTTCCTGTCCTTGCGCGGATCTGCTGAGTACACCCCGTCGACCTGGGTCCCCTTCAGCAGCGCATCTACCCCCATCTCGGCGGCTCGCAGCGCCGCTGCGGTGTCCGTGGTGAAGAACGGGTTACCGGTGCCAGCAGCAAAAATCACAACCCGCCCCTTCTCCATGTGTCGAGCGGCCCGACGGCGAATGTAAGGCTCGCATACCGTCGTCATCGGAATGGCAGACTGGACCCGGGTTTGCAGGCCCTGGCGCTCCAGCGCGCTTTGCATGGCAAGCGAATTGATGACGGTCGCCAGCATCCCCATGTAATCCCCGCTGGCACGGTCCATGCCGGAGGCGGCGGCCGAGACGCCACGGAAGATGTTGCCCCCGCCAATCACCAGGGAAACCTGAACGCCCATGTCATGCACGGCCTTCACTTCCTGCGCAACCATGGCAACCATGGCAGGGTCCAGACCGTAATCCCGACTGCCCATCAAGCCCTCTCCCGAGAGCTTGAGAAGGACGCGACGATAACGGGGACCGGATGGCATCAGATGCCTCTGAGTACGTGTTCTTGGGCGGCGCGGGCTTCCTGCCCGCGCACCGGTACCGAATTCATACTACTTCTTGAGCTGGGCAGCCACCTCGGCGGCGAAGTCCTCTGATTTCTTCTCTATTCCTTCTCCCAGGGCAAACCGCAGAAAGCCGGCCAGCCGCACCGGTGCGCCGACCTGCTTGGCGGCATCATCGATGACCTTGGAGACACGGCTCTTGCCATCAATCACGAAGACCTGCTCGAGCAGCACCACTTCCTGATGGAACTTGCGCAATCCGCCCTCAACCATCTTAGCGACGATGTCGGCGGTCTTGCCGGCCTGGCCAGCTTTTTCCGCCAGCACTGCCCGCTCACGTTCAATCGCTGCCTGGTCGAGGTCCGCCACGGTCAGCGACTGCGGATTGGCTGCGGCCACATGCATGGCGATCTGCTTTGCCAGGACGGCAAGCTTGGCCTTGTCACCCGTTGACTCGAGCGCAACCAGGACACCGATCTTGCCGAGATCCGGAGCCACGGCATTATGGACGTAGCTGGACACGACGCCGTCCGACACTGAAATCGACGCCGTCCGGCGCAGCGACATGTTCTCACCGATGGTAGCGATCAGATGCGTAAGTTCGCCCTGAATGTCGCGGCCGGTGCCGGGAAACGGCGCCGCAGCGACCTTTGTCATGTCGCCACCGGAATCAAGTGCGGAGCGTGCAGCGGCCGAGACGAATTTCTGGAAGATGTCGTTGCGCCCGACGAAGTCGGTCTCGGCATTAACCTCGATGACAGCGCCGCGGCTATCGCTGGCGATCACGCCAACCAGTCCTTCTGCCGCGATGCGGCCGGCCTTCTTGGCGGCGGCCGAAAGCCCCTTCGTGCGAAGCCAGTCGACCGCCTTTTCAAGGTCGCCCTGCGTTTCTCCCAGTGCCTTCTTGCAATCCATCATGCCTGCGCCGGTTTTCTCGCGCAGTTCCTTGACCAGGGAGGCGGTGATCTCAGCCATGTTCTGCTCCGTTTGGTGCGCCCGTGTGGTGCAACAAGGGCCGGTCTTCCGACCGGCCCCGTCAATCTTCGTCGTAAGGGCCTGCCCTTAAGCCGCCGGCGTCGCTTCGGCAGCAACGTCAACGGATGCCGCAGGCGCTTCCTCTACCGGCGGCTCACTGAGTGCACCGACATCGCCACCCGACGCCGCAATCTCGGCACGGATGCCGTCGAGCACTGCACCCGACAAGAGCTCGCAGAACAACGAAACAGCACGAATTGCATCATCGTTGCCGGGGATTGGGAAGTCGATGCCATCGGGATCGGAGTTGCTGTCGAGGACCGCCACGATCGGAATGCCGCGCTTGCGCGCTTCCAGCACGGCGATCGCTTCCTTGTTGGTGTCGATGATGAACAACAGGTCAGGCGTACCGCCCATCTCCTTGATTCCGCCTAGAGACCGCTCGAGCTTGTCGCGTTCGCGTGTCAGATCGAGCTGTTCTTTCTTGGTCAAGCCCATGACATCGCCCTTGAGGCGTTCGTCGAGCTCGCGCAGCCGCTTGATCGAGGCGGAGATGGTTTGCCAATTCGTGATCATTCCACCGAGCCAGCGATGGTTCACATAGTACTGTCCGCAACGCTTGGCGGCTTCGGCGACGCGCTCGGAGGCCGCGGCCTTGGTGCCGACGAACAGGACGCGACCGCCGCTGGCCACAACCTCGCGGACCCGCAGCAGCGCCTGCTCAAGCAACGGCACCGTCTTGGTGAGATCGATGATATGGACGCCGTTGCGTACCCCGAACAGGTACGGCTTCATCTTGGGATTCCAGCGGCGCGTGTGATGGCCGAAATGGACTCCAGCTTCCAGCAGCTGGCGCATCGTAAATGTCGGCATAGCCATGCCGTTCTCCTTTTCCGGTTAGGCCTCCGCGGGCGTCGTCTGTTTCCAGACACCGGAGCGAGCGGCGGGATGTCTCCCCGTCGACCGCAAACCCGCGTGCGAAGTGGCGTGTTTCTAGGGGCTAATGCCCGGAATTGCAAGCACCAATGAAATCAAGGCCTTAGACCATCGCCCGGGCGATTTCCCCAGCCAATTTGAGGATTGAAAGCGGAGCACTCCCTTCGGCTTTGTTATTGGCGGTGATCCAGACCTTCTGCCCAGCCTTGAAGACATCGGCCGCCATGCCAGCCAGGACACGCCGGGTTTCGAGGTCTTCGTCCACAAGCCGGTCGTATGGTTCATACCGTTGCTTGGCTGCCTGGTAGAGAAACCCGCGGTGCAGGTTCCACCTGACCACCAGCGGCCCGGATTTGTCGCCGTCGAGCATCCGAAGCGCCACCGCCTGACGCTCGACCTCGGGCATTCTGTCATGCAGACCGATGCAATAGCGGACATCCGCGGCCACCAGCATGCGCATCAAGCGAGGGGTCAGCAGTTCGGCGTTTCGCAGTTCGACCGCATAGAGCGGCCGATGCGTGCCGAGTTCGCGCGGCAGGGCGGCGAAAAAGGCCGCCAGCCGCTCGACCAACGCGGCTGGATCAGCAACCAACTCCCGCGGCAACGGCGAGACCTGAAAGACAAGAGGACCCGCTTTGGCGCCCAGGCCCTCGAGACAGGGCACGACGAATTCACGGGCGGCGATGGCGGCATCGAGGAAATGCGGATTGGCAACCTTCCCTCGTCCCTCCTCATCGCGCATCACGGCATCGCAGACCAGCGAGGGCGCCTTCACGACGAAACTGAAATTGTCCGGCACTTGCGTGGCGTAGCGCGCGTACTCGACGGCCGAAATCGGTGCATAGAATGTCCGGTCGAGGCTCACGGTCCGCAGCAGCGGGATATCGGCGTAAGCAGCAAGCCCATACCGACTAAGCGTCGTCTGCGGGTGAACCCCCTCGTAGACCAGCCCGCGCCAGCCAGGAAAGAACCAAGATGAAGTCCCAAGATGAATTTCGGGCGGCAAAGCCGGCGCTTGAAGCAAGGGCGATCCCAAAGCCGGCCTAACGTCTTTCGCGCCCGGCGCACGGCGTTTGGTCGGGCCGGGCGCTTCAAAGAGGCCGGCCTGACGGCTCAAATCTCCTCCACCTGTGCCACGCCCGCAAGACTTCCGATGGCATCGCGCAAGCCGCCCGCGATGGAATAGGTCCCCGGCAGCGTCACTTCAGCTTCCGCGTCGTCGGACATCGGAACAACCAACGTGACACGTCCCCGCCCTCGTTTGCCGTCGAGCGTCTTGCGGAGCGCTTCGAGAGCAGACGGATCGGAAAGGATGATGCGCAGGCCGGCAGCCGAATTGACCGCGGCGTCTTCGAGCTTCTCGACGGACTGCGCCGTAAGTTTCACCTGCTCGCCGTCGAGCCGCCCATCCGCCGAAACCAACACGGCTTGCCCCGGCTCCAGGAGATTGCGCTTACTGCCCAGCAGCTCACTGAACACCGTCAATTCGAAGGCACCCGACTGATCCGAACACTGCACGAAGGCAAAGCGGTTCCCCTTGGCCGAAGTCCGCTCCATTCGATCGATGACGGTGCCCGCAAGCTTGATACGGCCCGGCGTGCCGCGCATCAGCAGCGCCGGCAAGTCCGCAGCGCGGCAGACCCCCAGCCGCTGCAGACTTCGCTCATAGGCGGCCAGCGGGTGCGACGAAAGATAGAACCCGATCGCACCGAACTCATGCTGCAGTCGCTCCATCGGTGCCCAGTCAGGCGTCTTGGGAAACTGCGGCCGGCGTTGCGCGGTATCGTCGCCGAACAGGCTGTTCTGGTCGCTGCCTCGCGCTTCGTGGGTCGCTTGTGAATGGCGCGTCAGCGCCTCCACCGCACCGAAGGTCTGAGCACGGTTCTTGTTTAGCGAGTCAAAGACGCCCGCCTTCACCAGGCTCTCGATCAGCCGCTTGTTCACCACGCGTTGATCCAGCCGCTCGGCAACATCGAACAGGTCCTTGAACGGTCCCTCCGCGAGGCGTTCCTCGGCAAGGCGGATCATGGCCTCGCGGCCGACACCTTTGATTGCCGACAGGGCGTAGCGAACCGCCTGCTTGCCTTCCGGCGTTGTTTCGACCGCGAACTCCGCCATGGACTTGTTCACGTCCGGCGCCAGAAGAGGGATCTGCAGTCGTTCCAGTTCGCGCCGAAAATTGCCAAGCTTGTCGGTGTTGCCCATGTCGAGCGTCATTGACGCGGCAAAGAACTCGACCGGATAGTTCGCCTTGAGGTAGGCGGTCTGATAGGCGACCAGTGCGTACGGCGCAGAGTGGCACTTGTTGAAGCCATAGCCTGCAAACTTGGCGACCTTGTCGAAGATCATCGAGGCGCGCGCGTCCTCGACCTCGTTCTTTCGCGCACCTTCGATGAACGTCGTCCGTTGCGCATCCATCTCGGACTGGATCTTCTTGCCCATGGCGCGACGCAGAAGATCTGCACCACCCAGCGAATAGCCGCTGAGCACCTGGGCAATCTGCATCACCTGCTCCTGATAGACCATGATGCCATAGGTCTCTTCCAGGATGCCCTTCAGCGAGGGGTGGAGATAATCCGGCTTCTCCTGGCCATTCTTGACGCTGATGTAGGTTGGAATGTCGTCCATCGGGCCTGGACGGTAGAGCGCCACCAGCGCGATCAGGTCCTCGAAGCGGTTGGGCTTCAGCTTACTGAGGATGTCGCGCATGCCGCTGCCTTCCATCTGGAAGACCCCGTAGGCGTCGCCCTTGGCCAGCATCCTGAAGGTTGGTTCGTCATCGAGCGGAATCTTGTCGATCTGAATCTTGTCTTTTCCGATCAGGCCGCAGGCCTTTTCGATCACTGTCAGCGTCTTCAGCCCGAGGAAGTCAAATTTTACCAGACCGGCGGTCTCGACCCACTTCATGTTGAACTGGGTTGCCGGCAAGGACTCCTTGTTATCGGTATCGCGGTAGAGAGGTACCAGTTCTTCGAGCGGACGGTCGCCGATCACGACTCCGGCGGCATGGGTGGAAGCGTTGCGAAACAGGCCTTCGAGCTGCAGCGCGAGATCGATCAGCCTCTTGATCTCGTCATCCGCCTGATACTGCTCCTTCAGGAGCTGCTCACTATCGAGAGCCTGGGCCAGTGTCACAGGCTTGGCTGGGTTGTTCGGCACAAGCTTGCAGATGCGATCGACCTGGCCATAGGGCATGCCGAGCACGCGCCCGACGTCACGCAACACCGCTCTCGCCTGAAGCTTTCCAAAGGTGATGATGGCGGCGACGCGGTCGTGCCCGTATTCGTCGCGTACGTAGCGGATCACCCGGTCTCGCTTGTCCTGGCAGAAGTCGATGTCGAAGTCCGGCATCGATACGCGTTCAGGATTGAGAAACCGCTCGAACAGCAGTCCCCACCGCAGCGGATCGAGGTCGGTGATCTTCAGCGCCCAGGCCACGAGAGAACCTGCGCCTGAGCCACGGCCCGGTCCGACAGGGATGCCGTTGTCCTTTGCCCACTGGATGAAGTCGGCAACGATCAGAAAATAGCCTGAGAAGCCCATCTTCTCGATCATGTTGAGTTCGTAGACGAGGCGCTCCTGGTAGCGCTCGAAAGCGATATCGTCGGCCAGCCGGCTTCCCGCCCTCAGGGCGGCAAGACCATTTTCGGCCATCTCCTTCAGAGCATCTTTCTCCGCGCGGCCGCCAAGCTTCGTGTAACGCGGCAGGATCGGCTTGCGCGGCTCGGGCATGTAGGCGCAACGCCTGGCAATCGTCAGGGTATTGTCGCAGGCTTCCGGCAAATCCGAGAAGGCGTTGCGCATTTCCGCCGCCGACTTGAAGTAGTACTCCGGCGTCAACCGCCGCCGGTTGGGATCCTCGATGTGAACGCCTTGTTCAATGCAAAGGAGCACGTCATGCGCCTCGTACATCGACGCCTTCGGAAAGTGCACGTCGTTGGTGGCAACCAGCGGCAGATTCCGCGTATAGGCGAGATCTAGTATTGCCTCCTCGAGGCGCCGTTCGCCATCTTCGCCATGGCGCTGCAATTCGATGTAGAGCCTGTTATCGAACGACTTCTGCAGCCGCTCCAGCATGTGGGCCGCCGCCGGGACCTGACCGGCGGCCAGCAGTCGGCCTACGCCGCTGCTCGCACTGCCTGTGAACGCCAGCAGACCCTCGCTGTGGCCCTCCAGTTCGGCCAGCGGCAGTGCCGACACCGACCCGGTCTTGAAGTCGAGATGGGCTCGACTGACCAGCCGCATCAGGTTGAGGTAACCTTGCTCGTTCTGGACCAGCAGGGTCAGCCAATCGACCGACGGCAACTTACTGGCGGTGGCTATGCCGCCTCTTCTTCACACCGGATCCCGAGGTCGCAGCCCATGATTG
>CALDNT010000075.1 GCA_937915145.1 uncultured Reyranella sp. | reverse complement strand
CGCCGCCGTAGCTCGCCGGCGCGAAGTAGAGCTGCATGTCAGGCGTGGCGAGGCCGGGGCGCGTCTTGAAATAGCCGCCGGCGTGACTTGGCGCCGTGGTCAGAAGTCCCCTGCGGTTTATCGCGTAGCGCAGGACTTCGCCTATGAGGCGCAGGCCGCGACTCTTCTCGTTGAGCGACGGGGCGCCTTTCACCAGGGCCGAGACGCGGATGGCGTAGTGGTCGCGGAAGTTGTGACCGACGCCGGGCAGGGCGTGCTTCACCGCCACGCCGATTGCGGCGAGGTCGTCGGGATGTCCGATGCCGGAGATCTGCAGGAGTTGCGGCGTGTTGATCGCGCCGCCGGCCAGAATGACGTCGCGCCGCGCCTTGATCGTGTGCGACTGGCCGTCCTGGCGATAGGTGATGCCGGTGGCGCGCTTGCCCTCGAGATCGACCCGCTCGACCAGTGCCCGCGTGATCACGCGCACGTTGGGGCGCTTCATCGCGGGTTTCAGGTAGGCGTCGACCGGGCTCCAGCGCCGGCCGCCCCGCATCATGTTCTGGTAGAGCAGCGTGCCTTCCTGGTCGCCGCAATTGTAGTCGGGCGTACGCTTCAGCCCGAGTGCCTCGTTGGCCGACATGTAGGCGTCGGAAAGCACGTGCGGGTCGCGCTGATCCTCGATGACCAGCGGGCCCGTGCGGCCGCGCACCGCGTCGTCGCCGCCGGTGCGGTTCTCGGCGCGCTTGAAGTAGGGCAGCAGATCGTCCCACGACCAGCCGCGGCAGCCGAGCTGCGCCCAGGTGTCGTAGTCGGCCGCCTGGCCGCGTACATAGAGATGGCCGTTGATCGAGCCCGAGCCGCCCAGCACTTTTCCGCGCGGAAACTTTATCCTGCGGCCGTCGATGTGCGGGCCGGGTGCGGTCTCGTAACCCCAGTTGAGCTTTTCGTCGTAGACCGTCTTGTTGAAGCCGGCCGGCACCTTGATCCAGATGTGATTGTCGGTGCCGCCGGCTTCGATCACCGCGACCGTGTGCTTGCCGGAGTCGGAAAGACGATTGGCCAGCACGCACCCTGCGGCGCCCGCGCCCACGATGACGTAGTCGAATTCTTCCATTTCATTCCTCCCGATAATCCTCATCCTGAGGAGGTCGCATAGCGACCGTCTCGAAGGATGGGCTACAGGCGCGGTGTGTAGCCCATGCTTCGAGACGGCTGCTTCGCAGCCTCCTCAGCATGAGGTTGGTCTTTGCATTGGCGTCATGCCGCCACCACCAGGGTCGACGCCAATTGCCGTACCGACTTCACCATCGCCATGGCGACCAGCTTGCCGGTCTTTCTGTTTTCTTCGCTGACGGCCACGTCCTCCATGAACGTAAAACGGCCGAAGGTGCCCTTGGCCTCCAGCTCGACGATGTGCGTGGTGATGCCGGGGTCGGCCACGATCACCACGCGCGTCCTGTCGAGGCCGATGCCGGCGAGGGCGGCGGCGGCAGAGATATTGACGTTCTGCGGATAGAGTTTCGCGCCCTCGCGCACCGGACCGTCGAAGACCGTATGCGGCGCGGTGAGGGAATCGAGATCGACCAGGGTTTCGGCGATGGTTCCTTTCCAGGCCGATGGATCCTTGCGCACCGTGACGGTAACGCTCTCCAGCCCACCGACCGCGGCACTGCTCAATATGTCGAGCGCGCCGATGCCGGCTGAGGGCAGGATCAGCCGCTGGCCGTTGGCCGTGGCGGCGGCCAGCAGGCGATCGAACAGGGTCGTGTCGGTGAAGGCGCCGACCGAGGTGACGAGAAGGTCGGCGCCACTTTCCAGGACGCGCTGGCCATGGACACGCACGGCGTCGTGGCCGGCGCATTCGGCGACCGCATCGAATTTGTGGGCAAAGAAACGGTCCGGCTCGTGCGTCAGCAGGCCTTCAGCGCGCGGTCGCCGCACCAACACGGAGACCAGCTCGATGTTTTCCAGGCCGGCGGCTTCGACATGCTTGCCGATCGCGCCGTAGCCGATCAGCCCCAGTCTGACAGTCACTTGAGGCAAGCCTCCACCCAGCGGGCCCAGGCGATCGTCTGGTCGTCGCTGCCGCGTGGGCCGACGAGCTGCACGGAGAGCGGCAGGCCGAACGGACCGCTGTTGAACGGCAGTGCCACGCAGGGCGTACCCAACAAGGTCCAGGCGCGATTGAAGATCGCGTCGCCGGTACTGCCGAGACCCGACGGCGCCTCGCCCTTGGCCGACGGTACCAGCAGGATGTCGAATTTCTCCCAGGCCGCGCCGAGTTGTTCGAGCGCGATGCGCTTGCGCTTCCTGGCGTCGGTATACTGTTTGCGGGTCACGGCATCGCCCTCGTCCATGACGGTGTTCATCGCCGGGGAGAAGAGATGCGAGAAGCGCGCGCGCTCCCTGGCATAGGCCTGCGTCGCCTCCTTGGTCATGATGCGGTGCTGTGCCTGCACGAGGCCGGCCCAGCTGTCGGGCGCCGTCCATTCCTGAACCCTGGCGCCGGCGGCGCGCAGCGTGCGCACGGCAGCGAGCATGTTCTTCTGGTTATGGCTCTCGGCGATGTCCCACCACGGCGTACGGCAGAAGCCGATACGCGGTGCGCGCTTTGCGGGGTCGGCGGCCGCATGGCCGTAGGCGGCGCGGATCAGCGCGAGGTCGTTGGCCTCGCGGGCGAAGAAGCCCAGCGTATCGAGGTTGGGCGCATAGGCTTTTATCCCGGTCATGTCGGCCCAGCCGTAGGTGCCTTTGTAGGCAACCACCCCGTTGAAGGCGCCGGGCCGGATCACCGAGCCGGCCGTCTGGGTGCCGTAGCCCACCGGCGCCATGAAGTCCGCGACGGCGGCGGCCGAGCCCGACGAGGAACCGGCCGGGGTGTGGCGCAGGTTGTGCGGATTGTGGGTCTTGCCGGCGTGGGCGCCGGCGAACTCCGTGGTCACCGATTTGCCGAGTACGATGGCGCCGGCCTTGACGAGCTGGGTGACGCAGGCCGCGTCGCGACCCACGACATGGTCGCGGTAAATCGGCGAGCCGCAGGTCGTGGGCATGGTCCTGGTCGAGATGATGTCCTTCACCGCCAGCGGGATGCCGTGCAGCGGCCCGACCGGCTTGGCGCGCTTGTCGAGCATGTCGGCGCGCCTGAGCGCCCCCTCGGGATCGAGCGCCTCCCAGGCATGGACCTGGCCCTCGCGGGCCTCGATGCGGTCGAGGCAGGCTTCGACCAGATCGCGCGCCTTTAGCCGCTTCTGGGCCATGCGCAGCACGGCCTCGCTGGCCGACAGCGTGTTGGCTGATTTCGCCATGCGTTCTTCCCCCTGAGGTATCGTCGGGGGCATGATGCCGGAGCCCCACGCGAAAAAATAGGGCTGGAAAGGTCGTCCATGAGCACACCCTTCGCCGTCCAGAAGATCGGCCACGCCGTGGTCTATGTGAGCGACCTTGACCGCTCGACGCGCTTTTACACCGAGGTGCTGGGGTTCAAGGTTTCCGACACCTATCCCGGCACGATGATGCCGGGCGGCATGGTGTTCCTGCGCTGCAACGGCGATCACCATTGCCTCGCCCTCGTGGGCGCCCGCGCGCCCGATGCCGGTCCGGACAAGAGCCTGCACCACCTCGCTTTCGAGCTCGCCACGCTCGACGAGGTCTTTCGCGCCCGCGATCACCTGAAGCAGCACGGCGCCAAGCTCACCTACGAAGGCCGTCGCCGCGCCGGCTGCCAGGTCTCGGTCGAATTCCTCGACCCCGACGGCCATCACCTCGAACTCTACTGGGGCGTCGACCAGATCGGTGTCGACGGCCGCTCGCGGCCCTGGGAGGAATGGCGCCAGACCATGACCCTGGAAGATGCCGTGCGCATCGCGCCACCGGGCCAAGACACGACCCTGCAGGACGCGGCGCTGCGCGCGCGTCTCGAAGCGGGAACCGACCGGCCTTCGTCGTGAAGTGTCGCCCTCAGGCGGCGCCGAACGGCCGGTTGAGAATGCGGATGACTTCCTCGGCGGCGAACAGCCGATTGCGCTTGTAGCCGGTGCGTTCGGTGAGAACACCGACATCGACCATTTGCCGAACGGCGCTCGAAGCTGAGGGAAAGGAAACGCCTAGAAGTTGCTGAAGCCTTCCGATCGTCACGATCGGATACTCGTGTAGCAACTGAAGTGCCTTCAGAGCCGCCGAGTCGGCACGAAAGGAACGTCGCGTGCGCCAATTTTCCCTGAGTGCGGCAAGGTCGGTGCGCGTTCGCTTGATTTCGGCGACGGTTCCCGTCATCGCGTCGGCCATGAAACCCGCCATCGACGGCCAGTCGAGCCGCTGTTGTGCGGCCTTGAGCGCTTCGTAGTAGTTCGTCTTGTTTGCCTCGATGTAAGGCGAGAGGTAGAGCGGCACGCTGCCATCGGCGGCCATCATCAGTGGCAGCAGCAGGCGTCCGACGCGGCCATTGCCGTCCCTGAAGGGATGAACGGCTTCGAAATGTGCGTGGGCGATCGCCATCCGTGTGATGAGCCCCTGGGTCATGGCCTGCATGCCGTCGCACCGCATGTAGTCGACGTTCTCCTCGAGGCATTGCGGCACGGCATCCGGCGGAGGCGGATTGTAGGTCGATGTCGCGATGTGCCCTGTTCCGCCGATCCATATGACGCGCTCCCGGAGCTTTCCGGGCACATCGGCATAGTCCGGATCGGACCTCATGGAGTTCCGGTGCAATTCGCGCACGAGATCCATCGAGAACACGGCCGGGCCGTCCCGCTGCGCCCGGGGCACAACGCCTTCCAGTGTTGCGGCGTAGTCGCGTACTTGTCGGGTGGGCGACGACGTGCCGTCGGCTCCGTCTTCCTCCAGGGAGAGAAGCTCGTCGAGTGTGCTGTGCGTGCCCTCGATCGCCGAGCTGCTGAGCGCTTCCTTGCGCGTGAGGATTCGACTGACGAGAAACGGGTCCTTAAGTTCCTGCGCGATGGTCGCCACCTCGACCATTGCCCGCTGCGCGGCCTCGACCGATGCGAGTGCCGGGCCGAGGGCGATCGAGTGGGTGGGCGGTGGGAGCGGCACGACGCCAAAGTGTGAATCATGAGGCGCCGGCAGCCGCCGCAGACGCGCCCCAACATCCTTTGCCAGATCGCCTCGCCTCATGATGCAGGGCCTATAACCTTGAATAAGGCGGACGCACCCTGCCTTATATTAAGGTTTATTGCAATATCCTTTAATATAAATCGAAGAGCATCCACCATATTCAAGGATAATTTCCACGTCCGGGAGCGCGATGGCAATCGCGCGGCGACCATTCGTCCCGAGGTGCAGTCTATCGGCTGAACTTCAGGAGAGCCGTTCCGATCAGGGTCGTGGCGACGGACACCAGGCGGACCAGGCTGAGCCGTTCCTTCAGGAAAACGACGCCGATGATCACGGCGAAGACGACGCTGGTCTCGCGCAACGCCGACACCAGGGCCAGCGGCGCCACGGTCATGGCCCAGATGGCGAGCCAGGTTGCGCCATAACTCATCACGCCCACGGCAATCCCCATGCGCCAGCGTCGCGCGGCGACCGGTCGAGGCTTGCCGCGCTGGAGCCATTGGATACAGCCGACGACCAGGACCGCATTGAAGAGCGCCATCCAGGCCATGAAGCCGCTCGCCGTTCCCGCCGCGCGGCCCCCCCCAGGCCGTCGGTGAGCGTGTAGGCGGCGATGAACAGGCCGGCCCCGAGGGCATAGAGGGTGGGCCGTGGATCATGGAGGCCGGCCGCGCCCCGCGCCAACACCAGGCTCGTGATGCCGAGTGCGATGAGCAGGACGCCGATCTGGGCGGCGGGCTCCAGGCGTTCGCCCAACAGGCCGATCGAGACGACGGCGACGCCGAGCGGTGCCACGCCGCGCGCCAAGGGATAGACGTGGCTGAGATCGCCGGCATGGTAGGCGCGGTTGAGGAACAGCATGTACGCCGTCGCCAGGGTCGGGCTGGCGATCAGGTAGGGCCAGCTCTCCATCGCCGGCATGGCGACGAATGGAATGAGGCACAGGGATACGAAGAACTGGGTGAGGGACATCGCCTTGAGCAGCGCGAGCCGGTCGCCGTCGACCTTGACCAGGGCGTTCCAGACCGCGTGCGCTATCGCGGCGCAAAGGACCAGTACGAATACCTCTGGCTGCATGGACAATCTCCGCTTGGCTGTCGGCTGCCGACAACCTAGACACTAGTGATCCGGCACAATGGTCTATTTTGAAGGTCAGGAGGAGCCCATGCCCGCAAGCGTGATGTTCCACGACGGCAATCGCCGTCTGCAGGACCAGTTCGACAGCCGCCGTATCGCCGATCGCCTGGAGGAGAAGCTGACGCGCTCCCAGTTCACGGAGCAGGATCGCGTCTTCATTGAAGGCGCGATGTTCTTCTTCCTGGCAACGGCCGACGAAAGCGGTCGTCCGGACTGCTCCTTCAAGGGCGGCACGCCAGGGTTCGTAAGGATCGTCGGCGCCAACGAACTCGTCTTCCCCGACTACGATGGCAACGGCATGTTCAAGAGCCTGGGCAATGTCCTGGCCAATCCGTCGGTCGGGCTGCTGTTTATCGACATGGGCGAGAAGCCACGGCGGATCAGGGTCAATGGCGAGGCGAGCGTCAGCCACGACGATCCGCTGATGCAGCGCTTCGCCGGTGCCCAGCTCCTGGTACGGGTCAAGGCGCGGGCGATCTTTCCCAATTGTCCGCGCTACATCGTGACGCCGGGCACGGCGGAAGCTTCGAAGTATGCGCCGCGCCCTGGTCACGAACCGCCGGAGCCCACCTGGAAGGGCTTCGACGATTTCAGGGACTACGTCCATCCCCGGCAAAAAACGCCCAGCGGAGAGTGACAGCGTGAGCAAGCGGTTCGCCATCATCGGCGCGGGCATGTCGGGCATCCTGGCCGCCATCAAGCTGAAGCAGCGCGGCATCGAGGATTTCACGATCTACGAGAAGGCCGGCCGTCTTGGCGGCACGTGGCGGGACAATACCTACCCCGGCCTTTCCTGCGACGTGCCGAGCCATGTCTATGCCTATTCCTTCGAGCTCAAGGGCGACTGGACGCGGCGCTTCTCGCCGGGCGCCGAGATCCAGCGCTACTTCGAGGGCGTGGCCGAGAAGTACGGCATCGAGCGGCACATCCGTTACAATAGCGAGATCACCCGCGCCGAGCATGTCGACGGCCGCTGGCGGCTAAAGACATCGAGTCGCGCGACCGACACGGTGGATTTCGTGATCGCCGCCACCGGCGTGCTGCATCATCCCGTGATGCCCGACATCCCCGGCCTGGGCGACTTCAAGGGGCCGAAGTTCCACTCGGCGCGCTGGGGCCATGCCGTGCCGATCCACGGCAAGCGTGTCGGCATCATCGGCACGGGCTCGACGGCGATCCAGATCGTACCGGCCCTTGCGGATCGCGTCGCCCGCCTGTCGCTGTTCCAGCGCACCGCCCAGTGGGTCCTGCCGCTCGCGAACCCATTCTACAGCGCCGAGGAGAAGGCGATGTTCCGCGAATCACCCGAGCGGCTGCAGCAATCCTACGATTTCTGGTCGCAGCGCTTCGTCGACACTTTCGCGCGCGCCGTGATCGGCAACCAGGACGAGCTGCAGAAGATCGAGGACGCCTGCCGTCTCAACCTCGAGGAGAATGTCCACGATTCCGAGCTGCGGCGCCGGCTGACGCCCAACTACCGTGCCGCCTGCAAGCGACTGATCATGTCGGACGAGTTCTATCCGGCGATGCAGAAGCCCAACGTCGAGCTGGTGACCGAAGGCATCGACCGCATCGAGGCGACCGGCGTGCGGACCAGGGACGGCGTGCTGCACGTGCTCGACGTGCTGGTGCTGGCGACCGGCTTCGATGGCCATGCCTTCCTGCGGCCGATGGAGGTCGTGGGTGAGGGTGGGCGCACGCTGTCGGAGGCGTGGGCGGAGGCCAACGAAGCCTATCGCTCGGTGGCGGTTCCGGGCTTTCCCAATTTCTTCATGCTGGTCGGCCCCAACAGCCCGATCGGCAATTTCTCGGTGATCATGATCTCCGAGCTGCAGATCGACTATATCCTGCAGCTTGTCGATCTCGTTCTAGAGGGCAAGTGCCGGGCGGTGGCGCCGTCGGCCGACGCCACGCGGCGCTTCAACGATGCGCTCCATGAGGCCATGAAGGGCACGGTCTGGATGTCCGGCTGCCGCAGCTGGTATCTCGACAGGAACGGCAATCCGGCGCTGTGGCCGTGGAGCTTCGACCGCTTCCGCGCGGAGATGAAAAAGCCCGATCTCGCCGACTTCGATCTCGCGGCTTAGGAGCCTTGCGTGGGAAACCTCGAACGCTGGCGCAGCCACAATCCGATGTCGGACCCGGGGACGGGGCCTCTGCACTTCGAGGGATTGCCGAGCGATGTCGCCGCGCTCTGCCGTGTCGTCCAGGGCGTGCTCATCCATTCGGACTGGATCGCGGCCTATGGCGTCTCGGAGGCCGCGTTCCGGACGGTATCGCGCGAGACGCTGCCGCTCGCTGCCCGCCTGGGGCAGATCTGCGGAGCCGATTCGAGGGCATTGGCCTTCGAGCGCCCAGCGGACAGGCGCGCGGTCGGTACCTGCCGCGACTATGCCCTGATGCTTTGCGGCATGTTGCGCCAGCACGGTGTGGCGGCGCGTGTGCGCTGCGGCTTCGCGGCCTATTTCAAGAAGCCGTGGGAGGATCACTGGATCTGCGAGTACTGGCGCGACGGCGGCTGGAAGCGCGCGGATGCGCAGCTCGACGGGATCGTCGCGCCGCGACTGGGCATCGCCTTCGACCCGTCCGACCTGCCGGCGGATATGTTCATCACCGCCGGCGAGGCTTGGCGCCGCTGCCGGTCGGGCGAGGCCGACCCGGAAATGTTCGGCCATGGCACCGCGGCGTCGGGCCTGTGGTTCGTCCGCGTCAATGTCGTGCGCGACCATCATTCGCTGAATGGACGCGAGACCTCGGATTGGGATACGTGGCGGCAGGCGACGGCCGCGCATCGCGTGCTGTCGGAGGCCGAATGTGCCCGGGCCGACGGGATCGCGGCGCATCCGGACGCGCCGTTCGACGCACCACTCACGCCGCCTTGGCAGCGGGCGTGATAACACTGCCTGCATTTGCAGCTTCAACAGGTTTTTGCTAGATTTTCAGCTACGATGGGAGACGCCCGCAGGAGAAATCCGGCGGGCGTTTTTTATGGTCTGCGAAGGGTCCCTGCCGGCGACTCTTTTTTGGACACTCATCTCACGCGGCGGCCGGCAACGGTGGCACAGCCTGTCCGGGGGCGATCAGGCAATCGAATCAAAGGATTGCCCCGGAAATTTGGCACAGGTCATGGCACACCTCGTGGCACAACGAGGTGTGCCACTTTCAGTGCGTCGGCTCGGCCGGTTTGGCCGCCGGCGGTGGTGCCTGGCCCAGCATGGCCTTGATCTTCTCGCGCCCCGTCTGGAAGGCGACGTAGAGGCCGGGGATGACGAAGATGCCCAGGAACGACGCAGCGATCATGCCGCCGAACACCGCGGTGCCAACGGCGCGCTGGGTGGCGGCGCCGGCGCCCGAGGCCAGCACCAGCGGCACCAGACCCAGGATGAAGGCGAAGGACGTCATCATGACGGCACGGAAGCGCAGCGCCGCCGCCGTGGTTGCCGCCGCCACGATGTCCTGGCCCTTGCGGCGTTCCTCCATCGCGAACTCGATGATCAGGATGGCGTTCTTGGCGGCGAGCGCGATCAACACCACAATGCCGATCTGGGCGTAGATGTTGTTGTCGAGGCCGCTCAGATAGAGCGCCAGCATGGCGCCGAACAGGCCAACGACCACCGACAGCAGCGCCGCGACCGGGATAGCCGTGCTTTCATAGAGGCCGACCAGGAAGAGGTAGGCGAACACCAGCGCCAATCCGAGAATGAATCCGGTCTGTCCCGACGCAGCCTTCTCCTGCAGTGCCGTGCCGGTCCATTCGTATGCGTAGCCGGCCGGCAGCGTCGCCTTCGCCAGCTTCTCCATTGCGGCCAGTGCGTCGCCCGAGGAGTAGCCGGGAGCGGGCGCGCCGTTGATCGTGACCGAACGCAGGTTGTTGTAGCGGATGATCGACGACGGCGCGGTGATCAGCTCGACGTCGGCCACCGCCTGCAGCGGCACCAGCTCGCCGCTCGAGGAGCGCACGCGGACGCGATAGACGTCGTTGACGGTCTTGCGGTCCGCCGCCTCGGCCTGGACCTTCACCTGCCAGGTCCGGCCGAACAGGTTGAAGTCGTTGGTATAGGTGCCGCCCATCGATGTCTGCAGCGCCGAGAAGATGTCGGCGATGTTGACGCCCAGCGACTGGGCGCGTTCGCGATCAAGCTTGAGGTTGATCTGCGGCGTCGCTGCACCATAGGTCGTAAACACGCCGGCAAGCTGCGGCACCTGCTGGGCCGCCTGCATCAGGCCGCGCGCTACCGCCGCGAGGTCGGCCGGCGCGGCACCCGAGAGGCTCTCGAGCTGGAATTCGAAGCCCGAGGAGTTACCCAGACCCATGATCGGCGGCAGGTTGAAGGCGAAGACGTTGGCCACCGCCACCTGGGTGAAGGCGGCGTTCAGCTCCTCGAGGGCGCGGAAGACCGACAGGGCCGGGTCCTTGCGCTCGCCGAACGGCTTTAGCGCGACGATGACCAGCGCGCGATTGGGCAGCGCGAGTCCGTCGAGCAGGCTGTAGCCGCTGACCGAGAAAACGCTCTGCAGCCACGGCTTGCCGGCAACGATGTTCTCGACCTGCTCAACGGCCGCCAGCGTGCGGTTGGTCGAGGAGGCGTCCGGCAGCTGCAGCTCGGCCATGAAGGCGCCCTGGTCCTCGTCGGGCAGGAAGCCCGAGGGCACGAGCGCGCCCAGGCCGCCGGTGGCGGCGACGAAGCCCGCGACCAGGAGCAGGGAGACGAAGCCACGGCGGGCCAGCGGCGTCACGACGCGGACGTAGCCGTCGCGCGTCTTGTCGATGCCGTTCTGCAGCCGGGCGGCGAGGCCGGTCGGCTTCTTGCGGTGGCGCAGGATCAGCGAGCACAGCGCCGGCGACAGCGACAGCGCATTGATCGCCGAGATCACCATCGACACCGACACCGCGACGGCGAACTGGGAATAGAGCTGTCCGGTGATACCCGGGATGAAGGCGGTCGGGATGAAGACCGACAGCAGCACCAGGGTGATGGCGATGATCGGGCCGGTGACCTGGGTCATCGCCTTTTCGGTGGCCTCGGCCGGCGTGAGGTGCGGCTCGTGTTCGAGAATGTGCTCGACTGCCTCGACCACGACAATGGCGTCGTCGACCACAATGCCGATCGCCAGCACCAGCGCCAGCAGCGAGACGGTGTTGGCCGAGAAGCCGAATGCCAGCATGACGGCAAAGGTGCCGATCAGCGCCACCGGCACGGCAACGATGGGAATGATCGTGGCGCGCAGGTTGCCGAGGAAGATGAAGACGACGAAGCCCACCAGCACGAAGGCTTCGATCAGCGTGTGGATCACGCTCTCGATCGTGGCTTCGACAAACACCGTGGTATCGTACATCACGTCGAAGGCAACATCGTCGGGGGCCCGCGCCTCGAGTTCCTTCAGCGCCTTGCGCACGCCGCCGGCGGTGGCCAGCGCATTGGCGCCGGGCAGCTGGGCGATCTGGATGCCCGATGCCGGTTTGCCGTTGAAGCGGGCGGCCGAATCGCTGTTCTTGGCACCCAGTTCCACCCGGGCGACGTCCTTGATGCGCACCAGGGCGCCATCGGAGGTCGCGCGCACGACAATGTTCTCGAATTCCTCGACCGTCGTCAGGCGGCCCTGGGTGGTGATGTTGAGCTGGAAGTCGACGTCGCTTGACAGCGGGGCGGCACCGACCAGGCCGACGGCGGCCTGGACGTTCTGTGCCTGGACGGCCTTGACCACGTCGTTGGGCGTGATGTCGAGGCTCGACATGCGGTCGAGGTTCAGCCACACGCGCATCGAATAATCGAGCGCGCCGAACAGCGAGGCGTCGCCGACGCCCGGCACCCGCCGCAGCGTGTCGAGCATGGTGATGGTGGCGAAATTCGAGAGGAACAGTGCGTCGCGGGTGCCCTTGGGTGAATAAATCGCCACCACCTGCAGGAGCGCCGAGGACTGCTTCTTGGTCGTGACGCCGTTGCGCTGGACTTCCGGCGGCAGCATCGCCAGCGCCTGGTTGACGCGATTGGTGACGTTCACGGTGTTGAGGTCAGGGCTGGAGCCGACTTCGAAGCTGACGTTGAGTACATAGCTGCCGTCGCCGCCCGAGGTCGACTTCATGTAGATCATGCGCTCGACGCCGTTGACCTGGGCCTCGATGACCTGCGCCACGCTTTCCTCGACCGCCTGGGCCGAGGCGCCGGGATAGGTGGCCATGACCCGGACCTGCGGCGGCACGATGTCGGGGAACTGCGCCACCGGCATCGCGGTCATGGCGATGACGCCGGCGATCGTGATGACGGTGGAGATGACGAAGGCCAGCCGCGGGCGGCGGATGAACAGCGACGAAATGGTCATGGAACTACTGCTTCTTCGCAGGAGCCGCCACCGGCGCCTCTGTTGGTGTCACCGTCATTCCCGGCCGCACCCGCTGCTGGCCCTGGATGATGACCTTTTCACCCGGTTTCAGTCCTTCGGTGATGGCGATCAGCCCGTCGCGCGACACGCCGGTCTTGACCCGGCGCTGCTCGGCCACGTTCTTGTCGTTGACGACATAGAGATAGGCGCCTGTCTGGTCGAGGGCGATGGCGGCCTGCGGCACGGCGACGACGGTCGGGACCTTCTCGCCTTCGACGATGACCCGCACGGTCTGACCGTCGGTCAACAGACCGTCCTTGTTGTCGAACACCGCCCGCACCATCTGGCCGTCGGTCTTGGCGTCGGCGGTGACGTCGATGAAGTCGAGCTTGCCCTTCACCTTGTAGAGGCTGCCGTCGGCCAGGCGCAGGCGCACGACAAGGGCGTCGCCTGCGGTCGTGTCGCGCCTGGCGTCGAGCAGTTCGCGCTGGGTGACCGAGAATAGCACCCGGATCGGGTTCTCGCTGACCACGGTGGCGAGCACGCCCGAGTCGGGGCCGACGATGTTGCCGGGCGAGACCGAGGCGCGACCGATACGGCCGGCGATCGGCGACTTGATTTCGGTGTAGGAGAGCTGGATCTGGGCGTCGCGGAGCTGGGCCGAAGCATCCTCGAGCTGCGCTTTGGCCTGGAGCTGTTCCGACAGCCGCTGGTCGTAGGTCACTTGCGTGCCCGTTTTGCTGCGCAGCAATTCCTCGGCGCGCGAAAGTTGGGTGTCCGCGTTGGCAAGAGCCGCTTTTGCCGCATCGCGCTGCGCTACCTTCTGGTCGACCGCCGCCTGATAGGGCTCGGGCTCGATGGTGAACAGGACCTGGCCCTCTTTCACATCGTCGCCATCCTGGAACTTGCGCGGCCCGAGAAAGCCTTTGACGCGAGCGCGCAGCTCGACCTTGTCGACGGCGGCGGCGCGGCCGATGAATTCGGACTGGTCGGCGATTGCCTTCAGTTCGGCCGGCTGCACGAGAACCGCCGGCGGTGGCGCGCCCTGCTGGGCTTGTGCCGGCACGCCCTGAAGCACGGCAAACAGGGTCACCCCGACAAGCGCGAATACCGTCGAACGCCGCTCTTGCATTGTCATTGCCCCTGCTCGTCCCTACCGTTCGGACACTGCCTTAATTCGACAAAATGGTCACTGTATTTTCGGAGACGGATAGGGAAAGGAGGTTGCGATGGTGGCGGTGCGTTGGCTGGTATTTGTAGTGGCGTTGGTGCTTGCCTTCGCGGCGCTCGACATCGCTGCCCAAACGCGGAACACTTTTGCCAATCCCGCCGAATACGATGCCTATGTGAAGGCGCTCAACACCCGCGATGCGGCCAACCGTGCAACGGCAATGGAAGTCTTCATTGCGTGGTATCCGGGCAGCGTGCTGAAGACCGAGGCCTTTGAGCAGGCCATCGCCGCCTGGCATGCTGCGAACCAGCCAGCCAAGGCGGACGCCATCGCAGTACGGTTGTTGCAGGTCGACCCCGACAACGTGAGAGCGCTTGCCAATCGAGCCTATGCCGGGCGCACGGCGGCCGCTGCGGGAGATCCGGCGGCGCTTGCGCCCGCGGTCGCCGCGGCCGAGCGGGGGCTGGCAGCGCTGCCCAAGTGGCAGAAACCAGTGTCGCTCACCGATGCGGCCTTCGCGCGGGTCAAGGAGCAGATGGCGGGAGTTTTCCACGGCACCGTGGGTTTTGCCGCCCTGCAGGACAAGGACTACGACAAGGCACGGCGCCACTACCGTCAGTCGGTTGCGGCCGAGCCTGACAATCTGCAGGATGTCTATCAGCTTGCGGTGGCGCAGCTCGAGGGCACGCCGCTTGACGTCCTGGGCTTCTGGTACGCCGCCCGATCGATCGCCATTGCACACGCCGGCAAGAACGAGGCGGCCGCGGTCGACATCGACCGCTACGTCCGCTCGCGCTATCGCCTCTATCACGGCAGCGAAGAGGGCTGGGACGCGCTGCTTGCCCGTGTCGCTGCGGGCGGCCGCGCACCACCCGATGGATTCGCCGGGTCGATCGCAAGGGCCCTGACGCCGCCCGAGCGCGCGCTGGAGGTCGCCGAAGCGAGCGATCCGGCGACGCTCACCTTCACCGCCTGGGCGCTGGTCCTTCGCCATCGCGACGCGACACCTGCCAACAAGGCGGCGGCAGAGAAGGTGTGGCAGGCGATCGTCGAGAGGCAACAAGGCGGTGGGCCGCGACTCAAGATTCCGGTGAAGGTGCTTTCGGCCACGCCCGATCGCCTTGAGGCGGCATTCGCCGATGAAAGCCAGGCGCGCAACGTCGCCGATCTCGTCGTGATGCTGGCCCGCCCGCTCAGTCCGTTGCCCGCGGTCGGCGCCAGGATTGCCATCGTCGGTGTGTTGAGTGACTACCGCGCGCAGCCCTTTCAGTTCCTGATGACGCGCGCCGAGCTTGCGCCGGAATCAATGCCGGTCGCCGGTGGCGTGTGTGCCGATCCGCGACCGCAGATGTGTACCCGCGACTACCGGCCGGCCTGCGGGGTCCAGCGTGGCGGCAGCCGCAAGACCTATGGCAACGCCTGCAGCGCCTGCGCCGATCCCGATGTCGTCAGCCAGGAAGCCGGTGCCTGTCCCTGACCTGACGGCCGGGAATGGCGGCCTGAAATTTCAGTGCGCCATCAACAGCGGTATGCGGCAGGACGAGATCACCTTGGCGGTTGCACCGCCGAGGCCGAGGAAGCTCATCACCTGGCCACGGCCGTAGGCGCCCATGACCAGCAGATCGGCGGCCTTGCCGTGAGTGTAGTCGCGCAGTGCACGGCCGCGGGCGCGGCCGGACACCACGCCGGGGTCGATCGCATCGATCGTCGTGGCGATACCGTGCCGTCCGAGGTTGCGCGCGAGATAGGCCGCGCCGACGTCGTCGGGCTTCTGGCCGATGACCAGGATCGTGACTTCCTTGGCCTTCTTCAGGAACGGCAGGGCATATTCGACCGCGCGCGCGGCCTGAAAGCTGCTGTTCCAGGCCACGATCACCTTGTCGAAGGGGCCGGTGCCGACGTCGGGCGGGGCGATCATCACGGCGCGCGCGCACTCGTAGAGCGCGGCCTCGACCGTGGCCGGCGCCACATTCTCCGGGTCGGCGCCCGGCCGCCCCAACACCAGGATGTCGGCGCAGCGGCCCATCGCCACCATGGTATCGAGCGTGGCTGTCTTGGCGGCGGTGTAGGTGGCGCCCTTGATCGGAGCGACGATTTCCTTGTAGGCGCGCTCGGTTTCCTTGGCGCGCTCTTCCAGCCGGCTGTCGTCGATGTCGATGAGCAACGGCATCGCTTCGCCGCTCATGGCCAGTCCGCCGGCCATGCCGCCCGCCGGACCGACCGGCAGGTGAAGCGCATCCACGGCGCCGTCGAACGCAGCCGCCACCCGCGCGGCCAGTCGGAACGACATGACGGCATCGGGGCCGCCCTCGGACACGGCCAGAATGGATTTGATCATGGCGGATTCTCCTGCGGGAAACGGGTCGCGCGATTATGTGCGATTAAGAAGGTCAGGCGGCCGGGGTGCAAGCCGAGACTTTCGGCGGGCGGACTCACGCGATTCGCCGCGGCAACGTCAGGCGCGCGCCGCGCGCGCCAGGGCCGCCATCGTTTCACCGACGGCATCGAGATTCTGGCCGGCGCGCGTCGCCGCGGCCAGTACATCCTCTAGCGACCGGCCGCCGGCGATCGCGGCGGTGCCCCATAGCAAGGCCGATCGCATGCCGCTTTTGCAGAAGGCGACGATTCGGCCGGGCTTTTCGGCGAGCAAAGCGTTGAAGGCCCGCACCTGCTCGGGCGTGGCGCGAGGGCCGGAGAACGGCAGATCGAGGAACACGAGGCCGGCCGTCTCGGCGGCCTTGCGGAGGTCGGCGGTGCGCGGCTGCCCGAACATCGCCTCGCCGTCGGGCCGGTTGTTCACCACCGCGACGTAACCCGCGGCGGCGATCTCCGCCATGTCGCCAGGCTGGAGCTGACCGCAAACCGCGACGCGGTCGTCGAGGGAGAGGAGAGGTGGCGACATTTGGCGCGCTTACTCCACGACGGTCTTGTTGGCGATTTCGCGTTTCCGGATCCAGTGCACGACCGGCAGTGCCAGCAACACCATCCACAATTTTCCGACGACCTGGCCGGCGAGGAAGTCGAGGCTGCCGAAGGCCAGCCACAGGAAAAGCACGCTGTCGACGACGAGGCCGACGAGGCTGCTCGCGAACACCGCCAGCACCAGGCCACGCGATTGCAGGGGCGTGTAGACCGCGAAGTCGGCCAGCTCCGACAGCAGGAACGCCGTCGCCGAGGCCACGATCAGCTGCGGTGGCGCGACGGCGCCCGACAGTGCCGCCCCCGCCACGATTGCCGTGACCGCCACCGAGCGCCCGAGCCGTCGCTGCACCATGTCGCGCAGCACCAGCGCCAGGCCGATCATCAGCACGCCGGACGGCGCCATCAATGGATGCCCGCCCGGCCCCCAGGGCATCACCGGCACCAGACAGGGGCCATGCGGGACGCAGACCGTGCCGACATGGCCGATCATCCAGTTGGCGGTGGGAATACAGGCGATGAACGCCAGGAAATAGCCGAGCGCCTCGACTTTCTTTCGAATCGTCATCATTTGCGGCGCTCCCTAGCAGGTCTTTTGCGGATCGGGAACCCGGGCCATGCTGGCGCGTTACCTGCACACACCTTCAGGAGAATCCAAGATGCTGATCGCCCGCCGTGCCGCCCTGAAATTCGCCCTTGCCGTCGCTCCGGCCGCCTGTGCCTCGACCCTCTTCGTGTCGAGCGCCCAAGCTGTCGATGCCCTGCCGGATGCCCGCTTCGTGGGCTGGGCCCAGGCCATCAACGAATTCGAGATCGCCTCAGGCAATCTCGCTCTCTCCAAGTCGACCAACGAGATCGTGCGCGGCTACGCCACGCGCATGATCGCCGAGCACACCGAGGCGGCTTCGTTCCTCGTGAGGTCTCGGTCGGAGGCGGGTGTTTCGTATGCGCCCGATCCGGCAGCACCGCCGAACACGCAAGCCATCCTGCAGCGGCTGAACGGGCTGCAAGGTGCCGCGTTCGACACGTCCTACGCCAATGCCCAGCTCGGCATCCAGACCGATGCAGAGGCCCAGTACGGTGCCTATTCGCAGAATGGCAACAGCGGTCCGCTGCGCAAGTACGCCCAGATGATGCTGCCGAAGTCGAAGGAATTTCTCGAGTACGCCAAGCGCATGGCCGGCGGCCGCTAGACGACCTTCCGGCCTTCGCGCCAGGCCTCGTAGCCCCGCTTGCGCAGCGCGCAGGCGGGGCAGATGCCGCAGCCATGGCCCCAGTCCTCGCGCGGCCCGCGTTCGCTTTGATAGCAGGTGTGGGTGTGTTCCAGGATGACCTCGACCAAGGGACTGCCGCCCAGCTCGCGGGCCAGGCCCCAGGTTTCCGATTTGTCGAGCCACATCAGCGGCGTGTGCAGCACGAAACTGCGGTCCATGCCGAGGTTGAGCGCCACCTGCAGCGCCTTGATGGTGTTGTCGCGGCAGTCGGGATAGCCGGAAAAATCCGTCTCGCACATACCGCCCACCAGGTTGCGGATGCCGCGCCGCCAGGCCACGGCGGCGGCGAAGGTGAAGAACAGAAGATTGCGCCCCGGCACGAAACTGTTGGGCAGGCCGTCCTTTGCCATGTCGAAGGCAACATTGCGGGTGAGCGACGTCTCGCTGATCTGGCCCAGCACGCCCATGTCGATGAAATGGTCGGAGCCCAGCCGTTCCGCCCACTGCGGGAAGCGCCACCGAACCTCGTCCAGTACCACAAGCCGTTGATCCAGCTCGATTCGGTGCCGCTGACGGTAGTCAAAAGCCACCGTCTCGACATGCGCAAATCGCTCTAGCGCCCAGGCCAGACACGTGGTGGAATCCTGGCCACCGGAGAACAGGACGAGGGCCGCCGCTGCGTTGTTGGGGGCATCGTTCATGAGGGCTTTATCACCCGCCTCCTGCCTCCGCGCCACCGCGTTGCTACGCGTGCCGGACCATATCGTTGGCTAGGCCATTCATCGGAAGGAGGAGGGACCATGTTCGTCTCCGACATACTTTCTCAGAAGGGCGGTACTGTGTTCACGGTCGCACCAGGGGCTTCGGTCGCCCAGGTGTCGCAGGAGTTGAGCATGCGGCGCATCGGCTCGGTGCTGGTGCTGGACGGGGAGGGCTCCGTCGCGGGAATCGTGTCCGAGCGCGATCTCGTCCAGGCGTTGGCCAGCCACGGCGCCAAGGCGCTGGAACTGGAAGCCCGGCAGGTCATGACCCAGGACGTCGTGACCTGCGATCCCGACGATTCGATCGACCAGGTGATGGAGGCCATGACTCGCGGCCGCTTCCGCCATCTGCCGGTAGTGCGCCGTGGCGAGCTTCTGGGCCTGGTGTCGATCGGCGATATCGTCAAGTCGCGGCTGGAGGAAACCCGGCATGAGGCCGAAGCACTTCGGGCCTATATCGTCGCCGGCTGACACGGGCCGGGCGGCCTGCATCAGGGCTTAGATCCTTGCGCGAACTCTGCCAGGGTTGCCCGAACCCCGGTTCTGGAGATTCCATGTCACGTCCCCTGCAAGACAAGGGGGACACGCGCGGTGCGATTTCAGCGTTCGGTGCCGTGCCGCAGCTCTCACCATTCCGAGGTCCAGGGCACAGGCCCACAAGATCCAACAGACGATTTCGGCAACGAGGAAGATGGAGGCACGTGGAACCGCCAACGGCTACCGGATCGAGTCAGCGGCCAGCCAATGGCTTCGGGGCCCATCAATCATACGTCGCCAAATCAATGAACCCCGACGTAACATTGGAAACGTCGATAGCAGCGGTCCCGCCTGCAACATTATCGAGTTCAGCGTCCGAGAGTTCACCGCTCGGCTTGGGCGGCAACACCAGATGGACATGGCTGTCGGTGTTCTCGACCACCTTGACCGTCACGCCTTCACGCAGTTGAAACCCGGCTTCCCTCAGCGTCGCGTGCGGGTCGGCCAGCAGCTTCGCCTTGAACGCCGGATCGCGCCATGCCCTGGCGATGATCTTGCCGTGAGCGGCTGTCGCCTTGTCCTGGTCTGACTGTGACATCGTTTTTTCCTCCCCGTGGTGTGTCA
This sequence comes from uncultured Reyranella sp., assembly GCA_937915145.1. Classification (GTDB taxonomy): domain Bacteria; phylum Pseudomonadota; class Alphaproteobacteria; order Reyranellales; family Reyranellaceae; genus Reyranella. The sequence continues at coordinate 80,588 of CALDNT010000075.1, read as the reverse complement.
GGCCGCCGCCTAGGGGCGGCCAAGGCGCTGCAAGAGTTGAACCGCAGCAAGGCCCGAGGGTCGGGATCGGTCAGCCTCTGCCTGTCAGGCAAGTATGGATCGAACACAGGGCCAAATTGATATTATTCAATATTGAGGCAGACATGCTGGAACCGCTCTACCGGTGACATCAACCGCGGACGTGCGGACGTGCGGACGTGCGGAGTCCGGGAAACGTTCGTTCCTCGGGTTCAGACCCTGGCGCACACGTTGCTGAGCCTCGCGGCGTCGAGGTTCCCGTCAGATGAAAATCGGAACCATGAGATGGCCATCGCGGACCGTGACATCGTCGTCGCCAGAATGACGCCCGCGCAGATCGCCGAAGCACAGAGGCTGGCGCAAGACTGGAAGCCCAAGCAGCCGGTCCAGTATCGAGGCGGCTGGCGTCATGGTCATTGATCCTGGTGCGGGCGATGGGACAGCATTGCTGGCTTGTTTCAGCCCGGCTGCAGCGCACTATCAACTTATCAGTCGGGAAGGAGGGCCGCCAATGACTCCGCCTAAGCAGTATCGGTGACGCGATACCGATAAATCGCGACGCACTCTCAACATATAAGAAGCTTCGTGAGGGTTGAGGACTTCGCGGGGCTTTTTCTTTCAGGTGACGCTTTAGGATTGTCTCTGGCCAACGCCAGCCGGTGCCTGACGCCGGGTTGGCGCAGGTGCTCTCTGGATCTTGTCGTTGATGAGGTGACCGAATGGCTTCCAACAAGCTCATGATTGCCCTCGGCCGGGCCATCGCTGCAAATTGGGGCGACCTGCCAAGACGCGCGCAGCGGGATGTGTTCGAGGCGGCCGTCAGGTTGGGCGGCAAGGGCGCTCGCGAGAAGCTGGCGGTCTACCTTCATCAACAGCATCCGCGAACCATCCAGGGCGAGCACGCGCCCAGACAGGCGCCGGAGCCGGACAGTCTCGGCGGCTAGGGATGCTGAAATAAAAGCCGTCGAGGTCGGCACCATTTGTCGAATATGCGGGCAAGCCCTTGGCCGTTCTGAAGCGCCGGAAAGCCCCATCAGCCTGCTCGGGCCCGACTGGTTCGAGACGGCCGGCACAAGGAGCGACGACGAAGACTTCGACTTTCCCGACTGATCTCCGCTAGGGTTGCCCAAACCCTGGTTCTGGAGATTTCATGTCACTTCCCCTGCAAGGCAAAGTCGCGCTCGTCACCGGTGCCGGCAAGAATATCGGCCGCGGCATCGCGTTGGCGCTTGCCCGCGACGGTGCCGCCATCGTGGTCAACGGCCGCGCCGACAAGGCAGCCGTCGACGGTGTGGTCGGCGAAATCGAGGCGGCCGGCGGCAAGGCCATGGCGGCGATGGGCGACGTGTCGGACCCCGCGGTCGCACCGCGGCTAGCCGCTGAAGCGGCGGCAAAGTTCGGTGGCGTCGACATCCTGGTGAGCAATGCCGGCCTCAGGCGCCAGACGCCGTTCCTCGACATGTCGTTCGACGAATGGCGCGAGATCATGTCGGTCGCGCTCGACGGGGCCTTCCTGCTCGCCAAGGCGATCGCGCCGCAGATGGTGGCGCGCGGCGGCGGCGCCATTGTGGGCCTGTCCGGTATCTCGACCCATATCGGCACCCCCAATCGCTGCCACGTCTCGGCCTCCAAGTCGGGTCTCGAAGGACTCATGCGCGCGCTGGCGGTCGAACTCGCCCCGCACCGCATCACCTGCAACGCCATCTCGCCCGGCGCCATCGACACGGCGCGCGGCGCCTCGGCCGGAGCGGCGCCGCCCAACCGCGTCAGTCGCCCGATTCCGCTCAAGCGCTTCGGCACGGTGGACGAGATCGCCGCCATGGTCCGTCTGCTGACCGGCCCCGAGGGCACTTTCATCACCGGCCAGACCATCCATGTGAACGGCGGCGAATTCCTGACGTGAGGGAGGCGATCATGGCCAATCTGCGTGTGGCGGCGATGGCGTTCGCGACGACTCTGCCGCTTGGGGCGGCGGCGCAGGCGCCACCTCCCTACCAGCCCGGCATGGGCGACCTCATGGTCATGACCGTGCAGCCGCGGCATCTCAAGCTCGGCCTTGCTGGCGAGGTGCGCAACTGGGCCTACGCCGATTTCGCCCAACACGAACTCGAGGAATCGCTCGAGAACGTCGAGAAGCACATTCCGAAGTGGCGGGATTTCGATGTCGCGCAGCTCATGGCGGCAACGGTGAAGCAACCGCTCGAAGAAATCGAGAAGGCGGTGAAGGCCAGGGATGGCGCAGCCTTCGACGCGGCGTACCGGCAGCTCACCGATGCCTGTAACGCCTGCCATCGCAGCGCCGGCCTGCCGGCTATCGTCATCAAGGTGCCGGACGGATCCTCGGCTTTTCCCAACCAGGAATTTCGGCCGGCAAGGCCATAGGCAGACGACGGCGGAAGGGGATAAGGGCATGCTGGGATATCTGGTGGTTTTTGTCGGGGCGGGCGTCGGCGGTGCCGCGCGTCACGGCATGAACATCTGGGTGGCGCGCCTGATGGGCACGCATTTCCCCTGGCACACGCTGACGATCAACATTCTGGGTTCGCTGGTGATGGGCCTGATCATCGGCTGGTTCGCCGAACGCCTGGGCGCGGCGGGTCATCTGCGCCTGTTCCTGGCGACGGGGGTCATGGGCGGCTTTACGACCTTCTCCGCCTTCTCGCTCGATGCCGTGTTGCTGTGGGAACGTCACGAGCATCTGCTGGCCGTACTCTATGTCGGCGGCTCGGTGGCGGGTGCGATCGCCGGGCTGGCATTGGCGCTGTGGATCATGGGCAAGGCCCTGGCGTGAGCCGGAACCAGGCGTTCGATGTCGTGGTCGCAGGCGCCGGCGCCGCCGGCCTGATGTGTGCCATCCGCGCCGGCCAGCGCGGGCGCCGCGTGCTGCTGCTCGATCACGCCGAGAAGGTCGGCAAGAAGATCCTGATCTCGGGTGGCGGGCGCTGCAATTTCACCAATACGGACAGCCGGCCCGAGGCGTTCCTGTCGGCCAATCCGCATTTCTGCAAATCGGCGCTGGCCCGCTACACCCAGCACGATTTCATCGCCCTGGTGGAAAAGCACGGCATCGCCTGGCACGAAAAGACGCTGGGCCAGCTGTTCTGCGACGGCTCGGCACGCCAGATCGTTGCCATGCTGCTGGAAGAGTGTGCGGCCGTGGGCGTCGATGTCCGCGTGGCACATCGCATCACAAACATCGAAAAATCCGACCGCTTCTCGGTCCGCACCGATCACGGCGATTTCGACGCAGAGTCGGTAGTGCTTGCCACCGGCGGCCTGTCGATTCCCAAGATGGGCGCCTCGGGCTTCGCGTATGAGACCGCGCGCCGCTTCGGCCTCGAGATCGTCGAGACGCAGCCGGGACTCGTGCCGTTCACGGCGCGGGTGCCGGATATCGCCGGCGTGGCGCTCGATGTCGTGGCCAGCCTGGGCCGCACGAGCTTCCGCGAGGCCATGCTGTTCACCCACCGCGGCCTGTCGGGCCCGGCGATCCTGCAGATCTCGTCCTACTGGCGTCCGGGCCAGGAGCTCGCCATCGACCTGCTGCCGGACAGCGACGCCGCGACCTTCCTGAAGGGCCGCAAGCGGCTCAGGCCCAAGGCCGAGCTACGCAACATCGTCGGCGATCTCATGCCCGATCGCCTTGCCCAAGCGCTGGCGCCGGAGGGCGTGATCGGCGAGCGCCGCGACAGGGACCTCGAGACGCTGGCGGCGGAACTCAAGCGCTGGCACGTGACGCCGACCGGCACCGAAGGCTACGCCAAGGCCGAGGTCACGGTGGGCGGCATCGACACCAACGAACTTTCGTCGAAGACGATGGAGGCCAAGAAGGTGCCGGGCCTCTACGCCATCGGCGAGGCAGTCGACGTCACCGGCTGGTTGGGCGGCTACAATTTCCAGTGGGCGTGGTCGAGCGGCTGGGTGGCGGGCGAGGCGGTGTAGGGACTGAATCCACAACCGATGACCGGCATGTCCGAACTGCTGCCAAAGCGGATAGATGGTGACATGACGAGAGGGGTGCGAACGGCCCGAAGCGGTCACGGGCGCACGTCACCACCGGCGCAGTTGCCTGAGCAACGCCAAGCTGGCGATTCCTCCACCCTGCGCTGAGATTACCTCACGACATTCGCGACAAGGATGGCGCCGCAGGCCCAACGCCGACAGTTCCGCGCCTTCAGGATTTTGCGTATTCCAGGCGGAAGCCGTTGCCCCAGCGCTTGAGATGGCCGACTGAGGGCGACGGGAAGTGCATCGTGCAGCACAACGTGTCGGTGTCGCAGTAGCGCTCGAGGAAACCCCGGCGCGTCCGGACGGCCTGGTCGCGGTCGGTGTCGACGCGCATGACCAACTCGGGATAGCGCGCCTGGATCGGCGAGTGGATCAGATCGCCGGTGAACACCGCGGCGTCGCTGCCCTTGCCGGCGCAGACCGCGAAATGGTCGGGCGTGTGGCCCGGGGTCGGGCTCAATCGGATATGGTCGTTGAGCGCATGATCGCTGCTGACCAATTCGGCCCGGTTGGCCTCGATGATCGGCAGCACGCTGTCGGTGATCTGGTCGAGCGGCGTCTTGCGATGGATCTCGCTCCAATAGGTGTATTCTTTCTTCGAAAACAGGTAGCGCGCCTTCGGAAAGGTCGGGACCCAGCGGCCATTCTCCAGCCGCGTGTTCCAGCCGACGTGATCGACGTGCAGATGCGTGCACATCACGAAATCGATGTCCTCGACCCCGAGGCCGGCCGCCTTCAGCGCATTCATCCAGTTGCTGTCGGTCTTCTTGTTCCAGGTCGGCCGCTGCGGGAAGTTCTTGTCGTTGCCGATGCAGCTATCGACCAGAACGTTATGGTGCGGCGTCTTGACGACATACGACTGGAAGCACAGCACGACATTCCCGCTTGCGCTGTCATAGCCGCCGGGCGCCAGCCAGGCGAGGTTCTCGTCGAGGGTTTCTTTTGACAATGTCGGCAGGAAGTCGAGCATCGATGTGAAGCCGCTCTCCTGCTCGACGATCCGGTGGATGGTCATGTCGTTGACGGAAAAGCTCGTGCGCATGGCTCGCGTCTCCTCACCCGTAGGCTATCCGAAAGGCTATCCGAACTTGCCGGGCGACTGTAGCCCAGCTTGGAGCCGATGACGAAGGGCGCGTTTGGCGCCCTGTTCAAAGGCTACGCGGGTGCTCTAGCATGGGCGACGCAACGATTGCGCTGCGACGCCTCTGGAGGTCATGGGCCATGGAGATTTCCGGCAAGACAGCCATCGTCACCGGTGCCGCCTCCGGCATCGGCTTCGGCATCGCCACGGCTCTGGCCGAAGCTGGCGCCAACGTGGTGATGGCCGACATCGAGAAGGACGCCGTGGAGCAGGCGGCACACCAGCTGTCCGGCACCAACAAGCAAGTGCTTCCGGTCAGGATCGATGTCACTCAGGAGCAGTCGGTGATCCACGCGCTGGCCGAAGCCGAGCGCCGCTTCGGCAAGCTCCACATCGCCTGCAACAATGCCGGCGTGCCGATGCATGGCACCCGGCTGGTGGACGTGCCGGTGGCCGACTGGGCGTTCGTCATCGGCGTCAATGTCTGGGGCGTCATCCACGGCATCCGGCACTTCGTGCCGGCGATCCTGAAGCACGGCGAGGCCGGGCATGTCGTCAACACCGCCTCGGTTGCCGCCACGCAGAATCGCCGCGGCACCCATCAAGGTCCGTATTCGATGAGCAAGTTTGCCGTGCTGTCGCTGTCGGAGGCGCTGGAGCACGAACTCGAGGGCACCAACGTCGGCGTGACCGCGCTGTGCCCGGGTCCGATCGCCACCAACCTGGCGCAAGGCGCGCGCCATCGGCCGGATCACCTGGGCGGCCCGCAGCTGCATCCGACCGCCGAGGCGGTTATGGCGGAGCGCCTGGCGCGGACCGGCATCGATCCCAAGCTGGTCGGCGAGCGGGTGATCGATGCGATCCGGAACAAGACCTTCTACGCCTTCGTGAGCGCGGTGCCGGTCGATGTGATCCGGGCGCGCCACCGCCGCATCGAGGCGGAACTCGAGACCCGCTGGGCAACGCCGTACTAGCGCGTGTGGCCAGCCCTGACCGCAGCTTGCTTCCACTGCTGGCACCTTTGAGACCTCCTGCCGGCCCTTGAGGATGTCTGTTCGTGAAAGTTGACCGGACATGACGCCGACTGGTCGTCACTTCGGCTCCTGACCTAAACCGGACAGAGCGGGCGCGCCTTTAAGCCTATGTACTGTAAACTCAGCGAACCCAGATGGTATCTGCCAAGGCCAATTGCAAAAGCAACGGAAACACGCACATGCAAGACCTTACCGGACGGACGGCCTTCGTCACCGGAGCAGCTTCAGGCATCGGATTAGGGATCGCCACGGCGCTGTCGCAGGCGGGGGTGAAGGTCATGTTATGCGACATCGAGGAAGAGGCGTTAGCTGCGGCGGTAGCGAAATTGAAATTGACCAACGCCGACGTTGACGGCGTGAGAGCGGATGTATCGCTTAAAGCAGAACTCCAGGCCGCAGCGGACGCCACCGTGGCGCGGTACGGCAGGGTCCATATTCTCGTCAACAATGCGGGGGTCGCCGGCGGTCGGGGTTATGGTCATTGGACAGATGCAGGTTGGGATTGGGTTCTCGGCGTCAATCTGATGGCGGTGATTTGGGGCATCGAGATTTTCGGTCCGTTGATCGAGGCGCACGGCGAAGGAGGCCAAATTGTTTCCACGGCGTCCGTCTTCGGGCTGATTGCTGGAGGAAGTCCGCAGTATGACGTGAGCAAATATGGAGTGGTGGCTCTGTCCGAAGGACTGCGCAAGGCGCTCGCGCCGCGGAGAATCGGGGTATCCGTGTTGTGTCCGGGCGTCGTCCGCACTCAGATCGTGAATTTCCGTCGCAACGTGCCGCGGCGGTTCGCCGGGAAGATCGGCAGTCTGCCGCCGACAGAAGGACCGGTCGCCGATGCCTTCAAGGCATTCCAGCACCGGACCAACAATGGCATCGATCCGCTTTATGTCGGCGAACTGGTTCGCGAGGCCATCGAAAATGACTGGCCCTACATCTTCACCGACACCGAGCACGAAGCCATGATCGACAGGCGCTTCGCCGCGATCAAGCAGGGCTTCGACCGCATACGCGGAAGGACGCCGCGGCGTTAGCTATCGCATCTGTTCACGGCCGATGTCTGCTGTTGGCATTTTGCTGACATGGCAGGGAATGCGACCGGAGTCCGCTTTGGCATCGGAAGCGGACATCTCCACTCAGGCCAGACCAAAGGCGACCTATGAGTTCATGGCTTGGTCAAAAAAATTTAGTTGCAATTTTCGCAAATTTATGACAGTATTTTGTATAGGCTGGCGCTTGGACTGCGCCGGTCTTTTCCATTTCAGGCATGACCCCTCGCGGCACGCCCGCGGGACAGGCCCAGAGCCACGGGTGCCGCCGCCTCGAGTCCTGACCCGTGGACAGTCCCAAGAACAACCCCGTCCCAACCGCGCGCCGAATAACGACGCCGGAACAGACACTTAACGACGCCCTGGGCACAGGGCGCGCGGGGGATTGCGCCAACGAAGAAACCGGGAGTCGCGCGAAAGCCAATGGAACAGGGCTTATCCCGGAATCCGGCCCAACACGGGGCACAACATTGGACCCATTCGAGTGGGCTCTGTAAGCGGGCGAAAATCCCGCCGTTATTGGCTTTCCGGCGTGCGAGGAGCCAATATTTCAGCCCATCATCGTGTCGGCATAGTGTTTGGCGATCTCAGCCGGCGTGGCGTGCCAGACGTTGCCGAAACGCTCGATCCGGCGCAGCGCCTCGTCGAGATATTTGATGCGGTGCGCCATGCCCATCAGCCAGGGATGGATCGACAGGCTAAAGACCTGGCCGCCCTCGTGGTGCAGCAGTTCGAAGGCCTCGCCCACCAGGTCGGGATAGCGCGTGGTGGGAATGCGCCTGAGCCAGAGCTGCTGCACGTCGTCCCATTCCGGCTGGTTGGGCATCGAGACGAACTTGCGGCCGACCTTCATCGGGTAGGGTTGATCGTCGTTCGGCCAGTCGAGCACGTAGTCGAGCCCGGCGTCGGCCAGAAGCTGAGGCGTGCGCCGGCTCTCGCCATAGTCCTGGCCGAGCCAGCCGGTCGGCCGGACGCCCGCCGCCTTCTCGATCGCGGCGATCGAGTTGGCAATCTCGGCCTTTTCCTCGGCCTCGCTCATCTTCGAGGAGATCATGCGGTTGGCCGAATGGCCGTGGGCGATGAATTCGTACTTCCGCCGCTTGAACTGTTCGATCAGGTAGGGATAGCGCTCGGCCGCCAGCGCGTTCACCGCCACGCCGGCGCGGATCTGATAGCGGTCGAGCACGTCGAGGACCCGGAAAATGCCGACCCGGTTGCCGTAGTCGCGCTGGGTCCAGGTCCGATAGTCGGGCGTGAAACTGCCGAACTCGCCGACGTGGCGCGGGTCCCTGACGCTCGCCTCGTCGGGCATCAGCTCCCAGTATTCGAGATGCAGCAGCACGAACGAGGCGACGCGGGCGTTCCCGGGCCAGTTGAGCCTTGGCCGCTTCGGAAACGGCACAAAATCGTACCAGGGATTGTCCATGCCGGCAGGCAGCGGCGGCGGATTCTTCGGAACGTTGTTCTTGGGGGAAGCGCTCATGTCACGCCTCCTTCCCGAGATGCTGCTGGTACGGTTTCAGGCCATTGGCCACGTAATGATCGAGGATATCCTCGGCGGTGCAGACCCAGGCGTCCTTGTGCTGGCGGATATAGCCCAGCGCGCGGTCGAGATGTCTCAGGCGATGCGGCGCCCCCATCATGTAGGGATGGAGCGCGATGCACATGACGCGGCCGTTCTCGGCTCCCTCGCGATAGACCGTGTCGAAATGGTCGATGATCATCTGGGCGAATTCCTCGGCCTCGACCGGCTGGCGGTAGATCAGCGCGTCGTTGAGATCCATCGTGTAGGGCACGTGGATCAGCGGGCCGCCCCTGGTGGCGAGCGGTGTCGGCTGGTCGTCGTGATAGAAGTCGCAGATATATTCCAGGCCGGCCTCCTTCACGAGGTCGGGCGTGTTGACGGTGTTGGAGATGGCGGGCGAGAACCAGCCGCGCAGGTGGCGGCCGGTCAGGCGCAGGTGCGTGGCCTTGCTGTGCTCGATGACCTCGCGCTCCTCGTCTTCGCTATAACCCCAGTGGTAGCGCGTGTTGAGATAGCCGTGGCTCATGCACTCCCAGCGCCGCGCTTCCATGGCTTCCAGTATCTCGGGATACATCTCGATGACCGACATCGAGAGCGAGACGGTGCAGCGCACGTTGTGCTTGTCCAGCACCTCGAACATCCGCCACAGCCCGACCCGGTTGCCGTAGTCGCGGCCGCCGTAGCCCAGCACGTCGGGATGCGGCACGCGCGGCCACGGATTGCGCACGCGAACCTCGGCGGGAAGATATTCGTAGTGTTCGATATTGGGGCAGACCCAGACCGCGACGCGTGCGCCGTTGGGCCAGGAAAGCTTCGGACGCTCGACGACCGGAGAGTAGCCGTATCGGTAGGGGTCCATGCGATCTCTTTCCTTGTTGGGCCCGTCGAGTGCATCACGGGTTGCGCCCCACTTCAACGCCCCGCATCCTGTTTGCATGGCGGATAACATTCGATTCATGCTCAACGACGACCCGGTCGGGTTGTCCGGCGTCTCGCCGATGACGACGCTGCTCGACTGGCTGCGCGAGCATCGCGGCCTGAAAGGCACCAAGGAGGGTTGCGCCGAGGGCGATTGCGGCGCCTGCACCGTGGTGCTCGAACGCGACGGCCCTAATGGACAAGTGAGGCGCGAGGCGGTGAACGCCTGCATCGCGATGCTGGGACAGGTCGATGGACTTTCGGTGCGGACGGTCGAGGGGCTGCGCGGGACCGATGGCAGTGCGCATTCCGTTCAGATCGCGATGGCCGAAGCCGACGCCACACAGTGCGGTTTCTGCACGCCGGGCTTCGTCATGTCGGCCTATGCCTTTTCTGCCGGCGGCGAGACCGCCGATGCGGATACGATTCACGAAGCGCTGGCCGGCAACCTCTGCCGCTGCACCGGCTACCGGCCGATCGTCGACGCGATGACGAAGGTGGCGGGGCTGGCGGTCGAGCCGGCGCCGTCGGTGCCGGCGCGCACGGCGTCGGCAGTGTTCGACGGTGCCTTCTTTGCGCCGCGGTCGCTCGACGAACTGCTGAAACTCAGGAAGGCGCATCCCGAGGCGATGCTGCTGGCAGGCGGTACCGATCTCGGTCTGCTGGCGGGCCATCGGCGGCAGCCGCCGAAAGAGATCATCCATCTCGCCCATGTGCCCGAACTCGCGGCAATCGCGTCGGACAAGGAGAGCATCACGCTGGGTGCCGCCGTCACTTATGCGCAGGCGATGCCGCTTCTGGTCGCGGCCTATCCGGCGCTGCGGCCCTATCTCTCGCGGCTGGGTTCGCGGCAGATCCGCAATCTCGGCACGATCGGCGGCAATGTCGGAAACGCCTCGCCGATCGGCGACATGCCGCCGGTGCTGCTGGCGCTGGAGGCGACAGTTACCTTGGCCTCGGTGCGCGGCACGCGCGAGCTGCCGCTCGAGGACTTCTTCACCGGCTATCGCGAGACGGCGCTGGCGCCGGACGAGGTGATTCTGAGCCTGTCGATGCCGTGCCTGCGGCCAGGCGAAGTCTTCTTCTGCGACAAGGTGAGCAAGCGGCGCGACCAGGACATCTCCACCGTCGCGGCGGGCTATCGGCTCCGGATCGAGGATGGTCGCATTGCGGACGTCCGTGTCGGCATCGGTGGCATGGCCGCGACCCCCCGGCGCGCAACGCACGTCGAGAAGGCGTTGCTGAAGGAGGGCTTCGCGGCAGCCGCTGCTGCAATCCCGAAGGATTTCCAGCCGATCGACGATTGGCGCGGCTCGGCGGCCTATCGCCTGCAGGTTGCGGCCAACCTGCTGCGTCGGCTGGAACTGCGCATCGCCCAGCCCGCGCGCGTGCTCGAGGTGGAAGCGCTGTGAGCGGCCGGGTGCACACCGCGCGGCGCCACGACAGCGCGCTGAAGCATGTCACGGGCCAGGCGCTCTACGTCGACGACTTGCCCGAGCCGCCGGGCACGCTGCATGCCGCGCTGGTGCTGAGCCCGGTCGCCTGCGGGCGCCTCGGCAAGCTCGACTTTGCCGCGGCGGCCGGATCGCCCGGCGTCGTTGCGGTGCTGGGCGCGCAGGACATTCCCGGCCGGAACGATGTCGCCGCCGGGGGACAGGGTGAGCCGCTGTTCGCCGTGGAGCGGGTCGAGTTCGCCGGCCAGCCGCTGGCGATGGTCGTGGCCGGGAGTCTCGATGCCGCGCGTGCCGCGGCCACCCATGTGGCAATCGAGATCGAGGAGGAGACGCCGATCCTCGACATCGCAACTGCGCTTGCCCGGCAAGCCTGGGTGCAGGCGCCCTCGACCCTCCTGCGCGGTGATCCCGACGCGGCGATGAAGGCCGCACCGCATCGGCTGAGTGCCGGGTTCAGCGTCGGCGGCCAGGAACATTTCTATCTCGAGGGCCAGATAGCCCTGGCGCTGCCGGGCGAGGATGGCGACATCGTCGTTCATACCTCGACCCAGCATCCGACCGAGGTCCAGCATATCTGTGCGCGCCTGTTGGGCTGCGATTTCAACCGCGTGACGGCGGTGGTGCGTCGCCTCGGCGGCGGCTTCGGCGGCAAGGAGAGCAACGCCTCGTGGGTCGCGGGGGCGGCCGCCGTGGCTGCGAGCGTCACGGGTCGACCGGTAAAGATCCGCCTGCCGCGCGAGATCGACATGATCGCCACCGGCAAGCGCCACGGCTTCGACTATCGTTACACGGTGGGCTTCGACGACGACGGCCGGGTACTGGCGCTCGACGCGGTGATGGCGGCCGATGCCGGCTGGAGCCTCGACCTCACGCCGGGTGTCGTGGCGCGGGCGTTGACCCACGCCGACAATGCCTACTGGATCCCGCACTTCCGTGCCGTCGGCTATGCGTGCAGGACCAACAAGCAGTCCAACACCGCCTTCCGCGGCTTCGGCGGGCCGCAGGGCGTCGTGGTGATGGAGGATGCGCTGGATCGCATCGCCCATCGTCTGGGGCGCGACCCGGTGGAGCTGCGCGCGCTCAACTTCTATGCCGAAGGCAGGAACGAGACTCCGTACGGCCAGACGGTCGACGAAAACCATCTGGCGCGCTGCTGGGCCGAGGTGAAGCAGGGCGGCGAGTTCGAGCGGCGACGTGCCGAGGTAAATGCCTTCAACGCAGCCCATCCCGTGCTGAAGCGTGGGCTCGGACTCTTCCCGCTGAAGTTCGGCATCTCCTTCAACCTGCCGCACATGAACCAGGCCGGCGCACTGGTGCACGTCTATACCGACGGCTCGATCCGCCTGAACCACGGCGGCACCGAAATGGGGCAGGGACTGTTCATCAAGGTGGCGCAGGTCGTGGCCGAAGTTTTCAAGGTCGAGGTCGATCGCATTCGCGCCTCCGCGACCTCGACGGCCGAAGTGCCCAATACCTCGCCGACCGCGGCCTCGACCGGCTCGGATCTCAACGGTTGGGCGGCGTGGGAGGCGGCCAACACGATCAGGCAGCGCATGGTGGCGTTCGCCGCGGAACATTTCGACGTCGCGGAGTCCGACATCGAGTTCGCCGACGGTAACGTCCGCATCGCCAGACCAGGCAGCAATCAGGTGCTGACTTTCGGCGAACTGGCGAATCTTTGCTGGATGGGTCGCGTGTCGCTGTCCTCCACCGGTTTCTACAAGACGCCCAAGATCCATTGGGACGGGGCGGCGATGCGCGGCCGGCCGTTCTTCTATTTCTCCTTCGGCGCCGCGATGGCCGAGGTGGCAATCGACACGCTTACGGGCGAGAGCCGCGTGCTGCGCGCCGACCTGGTGCAGGATTGTGGCTCCTCGCTGAACCCCGCCATCGACCTCGGCCAGATCGAGGGCGCCTTCGTTCAGGGCCAGGGCTGGCTCACCTGTGAGGAACTGTGGTGGGACGCCAAGGGACGGCTTCGCACCACGGGCCCCTCGACCTACAAGATCCCCGGCAGCCGCGATGTGCCGCCCATCTTCAACGTGAAGCTGCTGGCCAATGCGCCGTCGCGCGAGGCAACGATCTTCCGCTCCAAGGCAGTGGGCGAGCCGCCGCTGTTGCTGGCGACCGCAGTGTGGACGGCGCTGAAGGACGCGATCGCCGCTGTGGGTGGCCACAAGACCGCAGTGCGGCTGGATGCGCCGGCGACGCCCGAGCGCATTCTCGCGGCAATTGCTACACTCAAGGCCTAACCGGAGGAAACTTCTATGGACGTACGTATGGACGGCCGCGTGGCTATGATCACTGGCGCAAGCTCGGGGCTCGGGCTCGCCATGGCCAAGGAATTCGCCGCGTCGGGCGGCTCGGTAGCATTGCTCGCGCGCAAGGCCGATGCGCTCAGCGTGGCCAAGGCGGAAGTGGCCAAGGCCGCCGGCAAGGCCAACACCAAGATCGAGGCCTATTCCTGCGACGTCTCCAAGGCGGCGCCGATCGCCGATACCTTCAAGAAGGTCGTGGCCGATTTCGGCAAGGTCGACATCGTGGTCAACAACGCCGGCATCAGCCATGCCAAGGCCTTCGACACCGTGACCGACGAGGACTGGCAGGGCGATCTCGATCTGAAGCTGTTTGCCGCCATCCGTCTCTGCCGCTTGGCGCTGCCGGGTATGCGCGAGCGTAAGTGGGGCCGCATCGTCAATGTGCTCAACATCGGCGCCAAGGCGCCGGGTGCCGATTCGACGCCGACCAGCGTCAGCCGTGCCGCGGGCCTGGCGCTCACCAAGGCGCTGTCCAAGGAAAACGCCCCGCACAATGTTCTGGTCAACGCCATGCTGGTCGGCCTGATCGACAGCGACCAGTGGCAGCGGCGGCACAAGGCGATCGGCAAAGGCGAGACCTACGAGCAGTTCCTGGCCGGCATGGCCAAGGGCCGTATTCCGCTTGGCCGCATGGGCAAGGCCGAGGAATTCGCCCGCATGGCCTGTTTCCTGTGTTCGGACGCCGGCTCGTTCATCACTGGGGTTGCCATCAACGTCGACGGCGGCGCGAGTCCGGTGGTCTGACTTCACGCCAGGCTCGGGAACACCACGTCGGCCAGGACCGCAGCATTGATGCCGTTCTGCTCGATGCCGGGCTTGCGATAGTTGCCGCAATTCATCGCCACGACGAGGTCGAGACCCGGAAACACATAGAGTTTCTGGCCGCCCCAGCCGATGCCGCCAAACCAGTAACGGCGTTGGCCATCGACCACGTTGTCGTAGATGTACCAGTGATAGCCGTAGCTGCGCGGGCCCTCGATCCTGACGGTGGGCATGGTGATGCGCTTCACCCAGTCGGCGGGTACGACCTGCTTGCCCTGCCAGGCGCCGCCGGCAAGTGCGAGCTGGCCCAGCTTGAGCATGTCCCTCGGCAGCAGCCGGCAGCCCGACGCGGCGCGCGGCTCGCCATCGGCGCCGCCCCGCCATTGGCTGGGGCCGAAGTCCATCGGGTCGAAAAGCACGCGGCGGACATAGGCCGGCAGCTTCTCGCCCGTGCCGTTGGCGATCAGCCGTCCGAGGATCGCGGTCGCACCGCCGCAATAGGTCCATTTGACGCCCGGCTCGCCCGCGATCGGCAGCCCGAGGATGAAGCGGAAGCGGTCGGGTGCCGCCTCCATCGCGATCTCGCTGTTGCGGAGATCGCTGCCATAGGGAACGCCAAGTTCGTCCCATTCCAAGCCGAGCGTCATGCTGAGTGCGTGGCCGACGGTAATTTTCTTGCGGCCGGGCTGGCGGGCGAGATCGGCATATTCGGGGAACTGTTCGTAAAGCCCGGCTTCGGGCGGCGGGACCTTGCCTTGGGAGAGTGCGATGCCATAGGCCAGACCAACGACGCTCTTGGACACCGACCGAAGATCATGCAGTACCTCGGGCCCGAAGGTGCCTCGCGCCGAGCCCCCGATCTCGTCCACGCCTTTCCCGTAGTGCTCGAACAGCAGCTTGCCGCCCTGGCTGACCAGCAGCGCGTGCAGGCCGCTCACCTTGCCGCTCTGCTCGGCGGCGGCGAGACGCTGCTCGAAACCGCCGGCGGCAAAGACCCGGCGCGCAGGGAGGGTCAGGCAGGGGGCTGCGACCAAACCAGCCCCCAGGACGGTCAACAGATGGCGACGGTCGAACAGGTTCATCGCATTGATCTCCCATGAGATGATGCGAGCTTGTAGATCCTGGCCGGTGACCAAGCGTTGCCGTATCCCATGACGGGGATGTGAACCAGAGCGGTTTCGTCGTCGTTTCGCTTGGGTAAAGTTCTGTAAAGACTGACGTGGCCTGCCCGTTCGTTGACGCTCAGCGTGGAGCGCCCGGCGGCGCGACGTTCCAGGCGCGCCGCAGCTGCTCGAGGTCGTGTTCGACCCAGTCCCAGGCGCTCCATTTGGGATCGAAGAGGTCGATCGTCATGTCGCGGCCACGCGCCCAGGCGTGCCAGAACTCATCGGGGTCGAAGCCGCCGTGCGCCGGTGTCGCCACCTCGTTGAACTTCACGCCAAGATGGCCGTTGAAGATCACCGGCAG
The DNA here is from genome assembly GCA_937915145.1 of uncultured Reyranella sp. Taxonomy (GTDB): domain Bacteria; phylum Pseudomonadota; class Alphaproteobacteria; order Reyranellales; family Reyranellaceae; genus Reyranella. Next base: position 64,957 of record CALDNT010000075.1, on the reverse strand, counting down.
GATGTGGCCTGCCATCGGATTGATTGGATGCATCGCGGCCGTGAAGGTCGAGACCAGGATCTCGCCGCGGTAGCTCGTGTCGTAGCCCGAGATCACGTGCGTGGCATCGTGCGGCGTCGCGAAGCCGGCGTTCAGCGCCTTGGGGTCGCCGGGGAAGGGATAGCCGTTGTTCTTGTCGAAGTCCCACAGCGCCTTGCCGAAGCTGTCCTGCGGCAGCCTACCCAACGCCTCGTAGCGCGCGACGAGCGCCGGGTCGGCCTTGTCGCCCGTGTAGGCCAGGATCCAGACCGCCGGATCGGGCCGACTGCCCCATGCCTCGCTCACCACGCTCTCGGCGTTGCGCATCGTCATGTCGGCCACCACCCACGAAAGGTGGCCCGACGCCGCCTCGACCATTTCGGTGAGGTAGTTCGCCTCGATGTCGAGGGCGCGCGCATAGGCCAGCACGCGCGAGAGCTTGTCCGTGTCGAGCACGCCGTCGACCATCACCATGATGGCGAGATACTTCGTTGCCTCCTCCGCCAGCTCGCGGTCCTTCAGGATCGCCGCCAGGTCGGCGGGCTCGACCGCGGGCAGGATGCCGAGATCGGCGAGCTCGGGCCGGCGCAGCAGATAATGTCCCGCCGCCAGGATGCTCGCCGTGTCGGCGTGGCTGATCGCGTGCCCGCCAGCCAGCGCCACCTGACGCATCGCGCCCAGGATGGCGTCGCTCTCGCGGTGGCCGACGTCGCGCATGCGTTCAGCGCAGTGGTTCGAGAATGCTGACGTAATTGGCGACGGCGGCGCCGCCCATGTTGAACACGCCGCCGACACTGGCCTTCGGGAGCTGCAGGCCTTCCGGCGCGGTGCCGCTGAGCTGCATGGCCGACATCACGTGCATGGAGACGCCTGTGGCACCGACCGGATGGCCCTTGGCCTTCAATCCGCCCGAGACGTTGACCGGCAGCTTGCCGTCGCGCTCGACCCAGCCCTCGTGGATGGCGCGTTCGCCTTCGCCCGGGGCGGTGAGGCCCATCGCCTCGTACTCGATCAGCTCGGCCGAGGTGAAGCAGTCGTGGCTTTCCACGAACGACAGATCGAGCAGGTCGAGCCGCGCCGACTTGAGCGCGCGCTGCCAGGCAAGCTGCGGGCCCTCGAACTTGATGATGTCGCGCTTGCTCATGGGCAGGAAGTCATTGACGTGCTCGGCGGCGCGGAAGGCGATCGCCTGCTTCATGCCGAGCGCGGTGCCGACATCAGCCAGCACCACGGCGGCGGCGCCGTCGGTGACGGGCGAGCAGTCGGTGCGCTTGAGCGGGCCGGCGACGAACGGATTCTTGTCCGACGGCGTGCGACAGAATTCGTAGGCGAACTCCTTCTGGAAGTGCGCATAGGGGTTCTTGGCGCCGTTCCGGTGCGCCTTGACCGCGATCTTGGCGAGCGCGTCGGACTTGTCGCCGTAACGCTGGAAATATGCCGAGGTGATCTTGCCGAAGATGCCGGCAAAGCCCGCCTCGATCGTCGCCTCTTCCGCCACGTAGGAGGCCTTGATCAGCACCTCGCCCGCCTGGGTCGAGTTGAGTTCGGTCATCTTCTCGACACCGACGACCAGCACGAAGCGCGCCTTGCCGGCGGCCAGCGTGTTCAACCCCATGTGGATGGCGGCCGAGCCGGTGGCGCAGGCATTCTCGACCCGGGTCGAGGGCTTGAAGCGCAGGTCGGGATGGGCTTGCAGGGCCAGCGAGGAGTGGAACTCCTGGCGCACGAAGCCGCCATTCATGTTACCGACATATATTACGTCAATGTCCTTCGGCTCGATGCCGGCATGGGCAATCGCATCCGACGCTGCCTTAACGATCAGCGATTCGCTGGTCTCGCCGTCGAGTTTGCCGAACTTGCCGTGGGACCATCCGACGATGCAGGCTGTCATTGCCAATCTCCTCGATTTGCAGTGAATTTAGGCTGTCGCGGAAGTAGCGCAAGGCCGCCGCAATTCGGCCGCCAGCGGAGCGTCTGCTAGAGGTGCGTCTTCCTCTGAGGAACCATGTCCGATCCCGCTTCGCAAGATCGTCCCATCCAGGAGCAGCCACGGCCCCGCTGGCCATGGATCCTCGGCGGCCTCGTCGGTGGTTTTCTGCTCGTCGCAGTCGGCCTCGGCCTGGGCTGGTACCTTTTCTACCGCCCGATCGTGAACGTCGCGGTTCAGCTTCCGGCGCCGCTGCCGCCACCCGCCCCGCCGGGTCCCGATGCCGCGCAGGTCAAGGCGCTGGAAGAACAGATCGACAAGCAGAAGGCAGCCAACAAGCAGATCGAGGATCAGATCGCGGCGCTGAAGGATCGGTTGCGCGCCGATGTCTGCACGATCAAGGACCCGCAGGGCAAGCCGCCAGCCACGGCGCCCACACCGAGTGGTAGTGGACAGAAGCTCTAGCGCTGCAGTGTGTCGGTCTCAGTGGGGAAAATGAAAGGTTGCTTTACGCAGTTCATCGCTTCACTGTCCTCTGAGTGCCCACGGCAGAGCTTGAGCGGGGGAGCGTGAAGCAGGCTTTCAATCAATTGCTTCAAATGACGGCCATCGTCGGTGCCGTGCTTGTTGCAGGCGCGTGCGATCTCCGACGTTCGGCTGTCCTTGATCCCAAGGGACCGATCGCGCTCGCCGAGCGCGACCTGCTGATCGACGCCTTTATCGTGATGATGCTGGTGGTCGTACCGGTCATCCTTCTCACTCTGTTTTTTGCTTGGCGGTATCGCGCTTCCAGCACCACGGCCGCTTACACGCCCAAATGGGCCGAATCGGTGCGGATCGATACGGTGGTCTGGGTAATTCCGGCGCTGATCGTCGTCGCCGTCGCCGTCCTGGTGTGGCGCAGCACCCACAAGCTCGATCCCTACCGGCCGCTCGCTTCTTCCGTTGCCCCGCTTGAGGTCCAGGTCGTGGCGCAGGACTGGAAGTGGCTGTTCATCTATCCGGAGCAGGGCATTGCGGTGGTGAACCAGCTCGCATTTCCGAGCGGCCGGCCGGTCAGCCTCAAGATCACATCGGACACGGTGATGAACTCCTTCTACGTGCCGCAGCTCGCCGGTCAGATCTACGCCATGGCGGGCATGCAGACGAAACTCCAGCTCCTGGCCGACGCGCCGGGCACGTTCGTCGGCAGGAACAGCCAGTACAGCGGCGGCGGCTTCTCCGATCAGCATTTCGAGGTGATTGCCCAGACCCCGGCGGACTTCGACGCCTGGGTGGCCAAAGCCAAGCAGGCGCCTGTCAAACTCGACGCAACCACCTATCCGGCACTCGCCGCCAAGAGCCGGCGCAATCCGATTGCATATTATTCGGCGGTTGAGCCCGGTCTCTACGACTCGATCATCGCCAAGTTCACCCACGGCAACCATGCGTCCGGCGCGGCCACGCCGCCGGCCCGGAGATAGCCAGATGTTCGGTAGACTGACGATCGAGGCACTGCCGCTCTACAGCTGGGTCGCCGTCGGCGGCGCGGCGGTGACTGTTGGTGGCGCGCTCCTCGTCGCCATCGTCGTGACGTGGCTGAAGGCGTGGAAATATCTCTGGACAGAGTGGCTGACCAGCGTCGATCACAAGCGCATCGGCATCATGTACATCGTGGTGGCGTTGATCATGCTGGTGCGCGGTTTCGTCGACGCCATCATGATGCGTGCCCAGCAGGCCGTCGCCCTCAACTCCGGCGGCTATCTTCCGCCCGAGCATTTCGACCAGATCTTCAGTTCGCACGGCACCATCATGATCTTCTTCATGGCGATGCCGTTCATGACCGGCTTGCTCAACATTGCTGTGCCACTGCAGATCGGCACGCGCGACGTGGCTTTTCCCTTCCTGAATTCGCTCAGCCTCTGGCTCACCTCGGCGGGCGCCGGGTTGGTGTTGGTGTCGCTGGTGATCGGCAAGTTTTCGACCGCGGGCTGGACCGGCTATCCGCCCTATTCGGGCGTGGAGTACACGCCCGGCGTCGGCGTCGACTACTGGATCTGGGCTATCCTGATCAGCGGGGTCGGTTCGACGCTGAGCGGCATCAATTTCATCGTTACCATCCTGAAGCGCCGCGCACCGGGCATGACCTTGATGCGGATGCCGCCGTTCGTCTGGACGGCGCTTTGCACCAGCGTCCTGATGGCCTTCGCCTTTCCTGCACTCACCGTGGCCTGCGGCCTGCTGGCGCTCGATCGCCTTGCCGGTATGCATTTCTTCACCAATGCCCACGGTGGCAACATGATGAACTACCCCAACCTGTTCTGGATCTGGGGCCATCCCGAAGTCTACATCCTGATCCTGCCGGCCTTCGGCGTCTTCTCCGAGGTCGTCTCGACCTTCTCGCGCAAGCGGCTGTTCGGCTACGAATCGCTGGTCTATGCGACGGCGGCGATCGCCATCCTGTCGTTCACCGTCTGGCTGCACCATTTCTTCACCATGGGGTCGAGCGCCAACGTCAACGCCTTCTTCGGCATCACCACCATGATCATCGCCGTGCCAACCGGGGTGAAGGTGTTCAACTGGCTGCTCACCATGTATCGCGGCCGCATCGAGTTCCACCCGTCGATGCTGTGGAGCATCGGTTTCATGGTGACCTTCGTCATCGGCGGCATGACCGGCGTGCTGCTGGCCATCCCGTCGGCCGACTTCCTGATGCACAACACGACCTTCCTGGTCGCGCATTTCCACAACATGATCATTCCCGGCGTGCTGTTCGGCTACCTCGCCGGCTACATGTACTGGTTTCCCAAGGCCTTCGGTTTCGCGTTCGACCGTGTCTGGGGCGCGCGCTCCTTCTGGTGCTGGTTCGTCGGCTTCTACCTGGCGTTCATGCCGCTCTACATCCTGGGCTTCAAGGGCATGCCGCGCCGAATGGAGCACTACAACGACCCATCCTGGCAGCCCTACCTGATGGTGGCGGCACTTGGCGCGGTGGTCGTGCTGTGCGGCATCGGCTGCATGGTCATGCAACTCTACGTCAGCGTCCGTGATCGCAATCTGACCCGTGACAGCACCGGTGATCCGTGGGACGGCCGCACGCTTGAATGGTCGACGTCGTCGCCGCCGCCGGCCTACAATTTTGCAGTACTGCCCGAGGTCCGCGATCGTGAGCCCTTCCTCGACATGAAGGAACGCGGCGTCGCCTATCAGCGGCCGGCGCACTATGAAGACATCTACATGCCGAAGAACTCGATGGTCGGCGTCGTCATGGGCGCCCTTGCCTTCGTGCTCGGCTTTGCCGTGATCTGGTACATCTGGTGGCTGGTGATCGCCTGCGGCTTGGCGATGTGGGTTGCCTTGATCGCCAAGTCGTCGGACGATGAGGCCGAATACATGATTCCTGCCGCCGAAGTGGCGAAGATCGAGGAGGCGCGCTATCGCGCCCTCGGAAGCCGGGCAGGGGGCGGGACATGAGCGTGATGTCCGCCGCGGAACGCGCGCATGAGCGCGAGGAGGCCGAGACCCGCGAGCAAAAAGCGCTCGGGTTCTGGCTCTACCTGATGGGCGATGCCGTCATCTTCGCCCTGCTGTTCGCGACATTTGTGATCATGGTCAATAACACCGCCGGCGGCCCCGCGGGCAAGGACCTGTTCAGCCTGTCAAACGCGGCCCTGGAGACGATGTTGCTGCTGGTCTCCAGCACGACCTTCGGCCTGGCGTCGCTGGCGTCGAAGGCGGGCAACAGGTCGGCCGTTCTCTCCTGGCTGCTCGTTACCTTCGTGCTGGGCGCGGGCTTCGTGTTCCTGGAACTCCGCGAATTCGCCGGCATGATCGCTGTCGGCGCCGGTCCCGACCGCAGTGGCTTCCTGTCGGCGTTCTTCACTCTGGTCGGCACCCACGGCGTCCATGTGAGTGTCGGCCTGACCTGGATCCTGATCATGTCCGGTCAGGTGTTCTTCAAGGGCCTGACGCTGCCTGTGACCTCGCGCCTGTTCCGGCTCGGCCTGTTCTGGCACTTCCTCGATATCGCCTGGGTTGGCATCTTCTCGATCGTCTATCTTCCGGGGCTGCTGTGATGGAACACCCAACCTCCGAACACGGTCTCCGCACCTACCTGATCGGCTTCGTGCTCGCCGTCATCCTGAGCGTCATTCCATTCTGGCTGGTTGCCAGCCATGCGCTGCCGCCCGGCCGCACGATGCTGGTAATCGGCATCGCCGCCATCCTCCAGATCCTCGTGCATCTCAGGTTTTTCCTGCATCTCAACTTCACCTCGACGCCGAAGGAAAACCTGCTCGCCATCGTGTTCACCGCCGTGCTGATCTTCATCATGGTGGGCGGCAGCTTCTGGATCATGTTCGACCTGCATACCCGGATGGCGGCGTAGAGCGGACCCGCGATCTGGTCGAAGAGGTCATTGGAATGTTCTTCAAGAACGAGCTCCACGACCAGTTTGGAAGCTGGCCGGTCGGCTACATGGCCTATGGCGGGGCGGATGTCGGTGAGGTCTTGGCCATCGGCCGCGCCGTTGGCGACGGCGACGATGGCGCCTACCACGAAGCCTGGATTTCCGCGGCAGAGCGGCTGGTGATGGAAGGTGAGGCGGCACTGGTCTCCGGGCGCCGCACCAGCGCGCGCGAACTTTTTCTGCGCGCCAGTGCTTTCTATTCTGCCTCGTATCACCCGCTTTATGGTGAACTGCTCGATCCCCGACTCGTGGCTGCCTTCCGCCGCCAGATTGACGTCTTCAATCGCGGCCTGGCACTTTCGCGGCGCCTGGTCGAGCCGTTGCGCATTCCCTTCGAGGGTATGACGCTCCCGGCGTACTTCATTCCAGCGGTTGGCCGTGAAGACGATGTCCGCCCACTCGTGATCCAGACCAACGGCTACGATGCGACCGTCACGGAAATGTATTTCGCCTCGGCCGTTGCGGCCTCGCGACGCGGCTATCACTGCTTGATATTCGATGGTCCCGGACAGGGTGAAATGCTGATCGAGCATGGCGTGCGGCTGCGCCCCGATTGGGAGACGGTCGTGCGGGCGGTCGTCGATTTTGCCGTCTTGCTGCCTCGCGTCGATCCTGCGCGCATTGCGCTCAGTGGCTGGAGTCTGGGCGGTCATCTGGCGCCGCGTGCCGCTTCGGGCGAGCACCGCCTTGCCGCATGCATCGCCGATCCAGGTCTCTGGGGCATTGCGGCAGCGTTTCGCGGCTTCGCCGTCAAGCTGGGAGCCACACCGCAGGCCGCGGCCAATCTCGCCGAGCTCGACCAGGAGCTGGTCGACAAGATGTCGAAGTTCATCGAGGCCGACCCCAGGTTGCGGTGGACCTTCACCCAGCGCGGCTACTGGGTTCATGGCGTCGACAATCTCCGCGACTATTTCCGGTCGGCTGAACAGTTCTCGCTGGACGGGCGGGCGGAGTTGATCCGCTGTCCGACGCTGGTGACGATGGCCGAGAACGATGCATTGGCATCGACGGCTCAGGCCCTGTTCGATGCGCTGTGCTGTCCCAAGGAACTCATTCGGTTCACCGCCATGGAGGGTGCCGGTGAGCATTGCGAAATGATGAATCGTTCGCTGTTGAATCGCAGGGCGTTCGATTGGCTCGATGGCGTTATCGGCGGCGGCTGAGCCGACTTCCGCCTCGGCATGGCGTTGGCCGGCTTCACCTTCCTGCATACACCGGTCATCAATGCCCGAAAGGGGATTCTAGGTATGCGTGTAGTTGTGTAGCCAACTCGCGCGAGATTATGGGAGCTTCCTTAGGCCGGTCTACGACGTGCCGTTCCGGTCCGATGGGGAATGTTTTTGCTCATGCTTTCTGAACAAAACTCATATCGCGAAAGAAAGCTGAGCGACGCCGAGCTTGCGAAGGCGCTGTCCCTTGTGTCGAGAGATCCTGAAGTTGGCAAAATACTTGAGCAGCTGCTGGAGAATTCGAAGGCCGTTCGTCTCGGTCGAGCGAAACGTGACCGGGATCTGGAAGACCGCCTTGGTGTCGGCGTCTATCAACTCGTCGACTCGGTGTTTCCGCGAGCGGCTCTTCGTGACGGGTTCGAGATTTCTCGCCGTCTGGTCAACGATGTGACGCGTCGGGCAGAGCTCAACTCTCTAAGGTGATGGAACTCAGCCTTAGCAAGGCCAGGCGGCGTGCATTCGGGTGAGCTTGGTCTGTCGTTTCCGCGGAACAACGCAACCAGCGGCACGCTTCATATGCCGCTGTCCTACTTTGGTAGGGTGCTCAGCGCCTTCCTGGCGTCGGCGTCGTTCTGCGCCGCCGCCTGCTGTAGCCAGGTCTTGGCCTTGACGGCATCGGCGGCAAGGCCAGCACCGCCTTTGGCGAGCAGCAGGCCGAGCCTGCGCTGCGCTTCGGCCACGCCCGCCAGGGCCGCGCGTTCGTACCAGTCGGCGGCGCGGGTGCCTTCCGGCGCAAAGCCGCCGCGGGCGGGTTGGACGAGCGGATCGTAGAAGGTGCCAAGTTCGAGTTGGGCCGTCGCATTGCCTTGCTCGGCGGCGCGGCGGAACACCAGGAAGGCCGCAGCGGTATCGCCCGCTTTCAAATAGTCACGGCCCTTGGCCAGCATTGCCTCGGGTGTGGGTTTGGTGGCGAGATAGTCGGCGATCGTGTCGCGAACCGATTTCTTTGACGGCTCCGGTGCGGGCGGTGGTGTCGGTGCCGGTGCCGTGGCGACGACGTCCGGCGGATGCTGCTTGAAATAGTCATAGGCGGCGTAGCCGGCGCCGCCGACGATCAGAAGAGCGATCACGACGATGGCCCAGCTGGGAATGACAGGGCGCCGCTTTGCGCCGGGGAGGGGGAGATCGCGGGCAGCGCGCAGTTCCGGTGCCGGCTTCGGCGGTTCTGCGGGCGCCAGTATCTCCGGTTCGGGTGCCGGTTCGGGTGGCGGTGCAGGTTGCTGCATCCGCCGCAGCCGCACCGTGTCGTCGTAGGTGCCGCTCGAGCCGGCCGCGCCGGAGGTCAGCATCGAAGGCCAGGCGACCACAGTCGTGCCGACGACACCGATGTCGGGTTCCTTGATCCGGAGCCGGACCGTGGCGATGCCGGCCAGCCGGTCGCAGATCTCCGGTTCGAGATGGAATTCCAGCATATCGCCCTTGCGCGCGACTTCGGCTGGAATCAGCCAGGCTTCGGTGCGCCGCCAGCCGTCGTCGGCAAGATGGATGTCGGGTCCCTGCTGCCGTTGGATCGAAAGCGCGAGACCCTCTGGCGCGGCATCGAGCCCATCGATGCGCAGGATTGCGTGACCCGGATCGGCCAGCGTGATGACGGACGCGCGGACCGGCATGCAGCGCTCAGGCCGCCACGGCGCGGAGAATGGCGCCGAGACGATCGTTCTGCTCCGCCGTGATCTCGCGGCCGCCCTCGTAGCCGACATTGTCCATGGCGAGCTGCAGAAAGGCGCGCATCCAGTCCTTGCAGTAGTCGGCGTAGATCGGCGCCGGATCCTCGCTCAGGACAGGGGCACCGTCGGCTGCCGGCGGCGGACTCTGGAAGACGCGCCGCAGCGGCGCATTGGGCGGCAGGCCGGGCCGCTGCTCGAGCGGCAGGTGGTCGAAGCCCAGTGCGCTGATGTAGCCGTTCAGTGCCGAGGCAGCGGTGCGCACCTGGCGCTCGGCGATCTCCTCCCATTTGGCGTTGGCGGCGTTCTCCAGCGCCCGGACTTCAAGCGAGAGCTGGTCGATCAGCTTCAGCCGATGCGCTCCCACCATCAGTTCGTCGATCAGCCAGCCGAGGTGCTGGCGATCGACGCCGAAATGCGACAATGCCTTCTCGTCGGCCCCGATGCGGCGCATGTTTTCGAGCCAGTATTCGGCGGCCTCGCGGGCAAAGCGCTCGGCCCGATCCTCCAGCACGCCGGACGGCGGCGGCGCGGCGTGGCCGCCATCCTCGCCGAACACGTCGGCGAAGATGGCGCCGAGGTCGACGGCGGCGCCAGTCGACTGGGCCACTGCGCTGCCTGCCTTGCCGTTGGCGGCGGCCTGCTCGTCGGAGGGCTGGGCCGTGGCGATGCGGAAGTAAATATCACGCAACGCCCCGTCGGCGACCTGAAGGGCCGCTACCAGTTCGCCGAACAGCTGCTGCTGGATGCAGGTCGCGAGTCCGCGCAGCACAGTGTGGACCAGATCGCGCTTCTTGGTCCGGGCATCGCCATCGGCGGCATTGTGAAAACCGGCCAGGCGATCGACCAGCCGGCGGGCCTGCACGTCGAGCTGGCCGCCAACCTGGGCGCGCTTGATTGCGGGATCGCACACCGGCGTCAGGCTCCTGACCAGATGGGCGACGCCGCCGTCGTTGGCCCGGAAGGCCTCATCCCAGGCGCGTGCCGGGTCGGCGAAGTGGCGGCGGACTTCGGGATTCTCGACGAAATGCCGGCGAAGCTCCGTGGCGCGCGGAGCGAAGGCCTCGGCGATGCCAACTTCGCGGCCTTCGCGATACTCCATCAGCCGCTCGTCGATCACCGTGGGATTGCGCAGCCAGAAACTGTTGTCGAAAGGCTGGCCGTTCCAGTTGGCCGGCCACTCACCTCGGAAGTTATTGACCAGAGAGTTGTTGAGTCGGGCGCTCCAGCGCAGCCGACGCGATTCCTCGGTCTCGCCGGCCTTCTGCTCGAATTCGCGGTCCATCTTGGTCAATACCAGGAACAGTGCGTTCTTCTGCTTGGCGCGGTCGGCCGGCGTGGCACCGACCGTCTGGTCGATCCACGCCGTCATCATGTCGGAGAGGTCGCGGACTTCCTGGTTGCCATCGGGGATGCAGAGCAGGATCGCCGACAGCTCCCGTTCGGCGGAGTAGCGCTGGAAGAGATAAGCGACCTTGCCGCGCAGCAGCAGCTCGCGCAGCGGATTGGCGCCTTCGGCCACGCCCTTGGCCTTAGCGACATCGTCGAGATTGGCGAGCTTCAGCCGCGAGCGGGCGCCGGGAAAGTCGAGCAGGTCGGTGTGGTCGAAAAAATCCCACGGCTTCTCGTCGATGGCGACGCTCAGTTCGGCGGTGAGCGCGCAGACCAGCGATCTCGGCAGCGTGGCGTCGGGGGAGGTTCGACCGTCCGTCTGCTTGGGTCGCACAAGCAGCGGATCGGTTGAATCGGTGCCTAGGCGATCGAGAGTCAGGACATCGACGATGCTCTTTTCGCGCGGGATCAGAGCCGCCATGCCAAGCGACGCCTCGGACGCGAAGCCGAGTTTCTGCAGGCCGTCGTAGAGCGTGAGATAAAGATCGGTGAGGGGCTGAAAATCATACCACAACAGCGACCACAGTTGGACGCGGTCGCGACCAGAGAGGCGCGGCGCCAGATCGATCGCCTCGCGCCAGAAGTCGGTACGCAACTCGGCTGTGACACCGGCGAAGAAAGTGTCGAAGTATTCGATCAGATCCAGGACATCGTCGCCGACGAGATCACCTGGCGGCGTCGGCAATGTCTTGGTGCGCAGTTCGGCCAGCCGCTTCCGGATCGCGGCGCCGTCGGGCCGCTCGAACGCCGCCTTCTGATGGTCGAAGTCGAGCAGGAAGGAATTGCCCAGAATCTTCACGATATCGGTCTGGGTCAGCAAGCGTACCCGAACCGGAAAATCGGGCGTGCCGTCACTCAGGCCCAGGCCGAAGCGGGTCACGAGCCCGGTGGACTCGCGATTGCCTGGCGGATTGATCTCGCGCAGGAAATCGTAGGTCTTGTCGGCGAAGCGTGCCTGCAACGGCCGTCCGTCGCGGCTGGCCAGGATCGAGACCAGGTAGGACTTGCCGGCCTGGCTGGGGCCAAAGACGCCGACGCACATGCGCCGTCGCGCGGCGCGCGCCAACTTGTAGCTCTGATTCCGGACCTTCTGCAACTCGCCGACCAGCGACGGCGCCTGCTGCGCCACGGTCGGCGATTGCGCGGCGGCATCTCTCAGCCAGCCGACACCCTCGCCGGCGGCGACGGCCAGCGCCTCGCAATCCTGGGCCAGTTTGAGATCGACGGTGTCCATTTTTCCTCAACCCGTCTTCAGCATGCCGGTGTCGAGCCAGTAGCCCTCACGGCGCGGCAATGTTTGCAGGCGGAGCGTCAGGCGATCGAGTGCCACGGCGCGGCCGTCGCGGTTGGTGATCTGGCGCAGGCGAAAGCGCTCGACATCGCCCGAGTCCTTGTCCTTGGGTTTTACCCGGGCAAGCGCGATCTTGAACGGCGTCTCGCGGGCATGACGTTCGGCGTATTCCGGCCTGGCGAACTCCAGGGCATAAAGACGGCCAGCCGGCCAGCGCACCAAGTCGAGCTGGCGGGCGCCGAGCCACATAGGCCCGCGGAACTCGAAGGTGGCCTCCGGCAGTTCGTAGTCGCGATTATCTAGATCGACGTCGCGATAGACCAGGTCATCCTTCTGCAGCCGTCCGCCGCCGTCGAGCTTGCCGATGAACTTGGCGATGCTCTTGGAACGCAGCAGGTCCGAGCGAAACGAGAAGTCGGGCAGTTGTGACTGGGCGAGGGCGGCGATCATCGCGCCCACGGCCACCGTGGTCTTGGGATCCTCGACCCTGAGGCGCGCGTCGCGGAACGGATACCAGGCGCCGACGCGGTATTCATGCAGGGAGATTACCCGCTCCGGCGGCAGCGGCAGCAGCTCCATCACCAGCGAGCGGATGCCAGGCAGGCGCGAGGGCCGGCCAGAGAGCAGCAGGATGTCGCAGTCGTAGGCGTGCACGATCTCGGCGAGCGGTGCCAGCACACGCGCCATTTCGGCCCGCACCGTCTTGTCGAGGTTCGGCAGATCGACTGGAAAGACCACGCCTTTGAGGTCGAACCCCTCGGCGCCGCGTTTGCGCGCCGCGTCGTTGACGAAAGTTACAACCTCGTCCGACGGCTTGGCGCCGCCGGGGAAGAACGAGTCGTAGGTCCGCGGTTCGGCGGCCACGATGCCCGAGGTCGGATCGAAAGTCTCGGCGGCGCGCAGGAACTCCAACGCCACGGGATGGGCGATCTGCAACGCGAACTGCTGGCGCAGGTTGCGATGGATCACGTCTTCGCCGCCGCGATCGCCGCCCACCAGCTCGGCCATCAGGTCGGCGGGGTTGGCAATGCCGGTGGCGCGCATCGCCGCTTCGATCGGTGGCAGCACATGGCCCTGCACGACACGCAACAGGATATCATCGCCCGCCACGTTGAAGCCCTCGCGGAACTTCTGCTCCGGGAACAGCGTCACCGACGTGCCGGCGCCCTCGAGCCGGTAGGAATTGATGATGAGATCTGTCGTGCCGCCGCCGACATCTATGCTGGCGATGTTGATCGTCTCCTCGGTGGCGCGGCCGCGCGGCTTGCGGGCGATTTGGAAGAAGCGCCGGGCATCGCCGCCGAAATTGCGCGCAACCTCGGTGTAGAGATAGACCAGCTGGGTGCAGCTTGCCTCGTCCCAGTCGGTCAGCACGCGCGGTGCCGGCGCCGCGGGGTCGTCGAGCTTCCAGCCCATCATCATCCAGACGAGGTCGCGCGCGGCCTCGGCGCGCTTGCGGAAGATCAGGCGCTCGGCTAGCGGCATGCCGGTCGGCAGGGTCAGCACGATGCGACGCAGCCGCCGTGGCGTTTCTGCATGGGCGCGCCTGCCGCGCTGCTGCGGCGAGTTCATGAGCGTCAGCGCCTGCAGCAGAACCTCGGACAGCACGAAGGTCATCACCGAGGAACGCGAATAGAGTGGTTCGAACACCGGCAGGTGGTCGGCCGAATCCGCGTCGGCATCGACCAAGTGCAGCGGTTCACCCTTCTGATTGACGAGCTGGGCCATGGGACCGGCGGCGGCCGGCATCGCGGTCTGGTCCTGGGCATAGGCGGCATTGAAGCGCCATTCGCGGGGTTGCGGCTCCTCGTCCCACAGATAGCGCTTGGGGCTCGACATGCCGGTATTACCCTCGGTGCCGCGCCGCCGCGCGGCGAGACGCGTCGCTTCGGGGCCGACGCGGGTCATGGTCGGCCAGACGAAGGCGTCGGCACGGCCACCCAGGCGCGAGAGGTGGTTCTTGCCGAACCAAGCTTGCGCGAATTCGACGCGCGATTCGAACGGTTTGGTATGGACGCACTCCGGATGCGAGAGGTCGCGGAGCGCAAGTTCATAGGAATCGTTCAGGTTGACGCCAAGATCGCCTGCCGCCTCGATCAGCAGGCCGCAGGTCCGCGAATTGCCGACATCGAGCACGAGGTCGACTTCGATCGCGCCGCGGCCCGGTCGCTCGGCATCACCCACCAATTTGATCGGTGGGAAATGCGCTGCCGCCGCCAGCAGGCCGAGGAAGGCGAGGTACCGTGCGGTTGCCTCCTGGGGCTTCTGCTTGATGTCGGTGTCGACTTCCTCGAGCGTAGCGCGCGGATGCAGCTCGCGGAACAGCTCCTCCAGCCACTGGCTCATCCAGTCCTGGCGCAGCAGCCAGTGGTTGGCGCGCTGTTGTGGCGCCAACGCAAACAGCGCGCCTGACGTCACGTCCTTGGGCGAAGGGGCGAGATAGGCGCGACCCTCGGCCTCGGCGATCAGGCCGGTATCGAAGGCAAGAACGGCGCGGTAGCGGTTGCCCTGCTCGTCGCGGTAACCGGCGCCGTAGCGGGCTTCGAGGTCGACCACGCGCACGCGCGCCCAGTCGGCCGGACCTTCGCGGAACTGGCTGTTGGGCCGGACTTGCAGAAACGGCACCGGCACCCATTTGTCCAGAAAGGGTGCAAGTGCATCCTTGGCGGTCACCACGAGGTTCGGCTCAGCGGCGCGGCGACGGCCAGCCTCGACGACCTCGTACTGGCCGCGGCCTTCGTCGAAATCGAGCTGCACCAGATCATCGACGACATTGGCGGCCGCAGCGTCGTGGAACCCCCATTCGCGCACCTTCAGGCGCACCGGGTCGAAGCCGAAATCGAGGAACTGAATGCCGGACCGGGCGATCAGAGTCGTCGGACTAGGGTAGCTCGGCAGGCGGGCGAGATCGCTCATGTCATGCATTTGTGGCTATCGGTTCACTCTAGGGACTCAGCGGCCAATCTGCACCTGATAGCTGCGCTTATCGCCCGGCTGGCTGCCCTTGCATTGGGCGACGCCAACGGCGTCGACCTCGCAATTGACCGTGTTGCGGACGTAAGTCTTGCCGTCGCTGCACTTGGGATTGGCCTTCTCCTCGATCACCAGCTTGCCGTTGTCCCAGCGTGCCTCGGCCGGAGCCTCGCAGGACGCGCCGTTCCTTTGCACAAAGCTCACTTTGCCCTTGCCCTTGTCGTCCAGCGTGTAGCTGGGGCGCAGATCCTTCTCGCCGCTCGCCGTGGCCAACCCGGTACGCGAGTGCCAGTCGCCCTTCAGGAATGCCAAATCCTGTTTCTGCTTCGCCTCCGGCGGCACGACCATGGGCTTGGGCTCGTCCTTCTTTGGCTGGTCTTTGGCGTCCGCTGCCTTTTCCTTGTTCTGTTCGTCAGGGCCCTTAGTGCCACCCTTGTTGTCGGTCTTGTCGGCTACATCAACGCCGGTCGGTGAAATCCGATCCGGTGCTGCGCCGCGCTCGATCGGCGCTCCCGGGACGATACCATCCACAATAACGCCGCCCGGTCCGATGATGCCGGCCGTGCAATCGCCGCCACGCTGCGCCAGTTCATCGGTAAGGCGCGCCAGCTCGAGCCGCAGATTTTCATTGTCCTGCTGCAGGGTACCGGCGCGGGTCTGTTGAAATTCGAGCGGATGGAGGACGGCCAGGCTGAGCGCCCGTTCGCGGGCCTCGGCTTCGAGCGTGGGCTCGAGTCTCGGCAGGTAGGGCCGCACCAGCCAGGCGAGCAATGCCAGCAGCAGCAGCAGAAGCAAGGCCAGAAGCAGCCATTGCCACCAGGTCGACCGAGGCGTGGTAACCGCAATGGCGGGCGCCGATACCAGCATCGCGGCCGGCCGCGTGGTCGATGGTGTCGGCACGGGTGGGCTGGCGAGAAAGACCCCAGGCAGGCTGGCGTCGGCGGTGAACCCCCAGAACGTCATCACTGGCTTGTCGCCCACGACGTAGAGCGTCTCTTCACCCGGTGCCGTGAGGGAATGGCGCAGCAAGCGCGCGAAATTCCGTTCGGCACTCGAACGTTCCGGCGATTCCATCGAGTCCGCCAGCCGGGCGAGGTCGCTGTGCAGTTGCTGAACCTTGTCGAGCAACTGCGTGCGCTCGGCCTCGGCTAAGTCGCCGAGCCGGCGGACTTCACCCTCGAAGGGGGCATACCAGTCGATGCGGCGTCCAGTGGGATCGACTTCGGGGGTCGCCAGCAGATCGGCGTGCTCGCGCGACAGCCGCGCGGCGATGGCGGTGCGCAGTTGGCCGGCCGCCCGCCAAACGGGATCGCCCGCCAGGCCCAGCGCGCGGTACCGCTGAAGCGGTTCACTGACGAGGAGCGGACCAGCTGCCATCTTTGTTCCTCAACGTGGACATGTCATGGCGTAGTTCCAGCGCGTGCCCAGCATCTGTCCTGTTACGACGACATCGACCGAATAATCCCCGGCGACCGGCTTCCAGTCGAAGCCGAATCCGCCGCGACCGCTGCGCGGTCCGCCGGTGCCGTTAAGCACCTGGCCGCGATAAATGACCTTAATGTCGTCGGGACGGACATACAGATTGTAGTTGATGGCGACAAATCCTGGCTTGGCGCCCAAATAGTGCCTGTTGCGCGTGATGCCTTCACCGCCCGAATCGCCCGACCAATCGCACGGCAGTTGACCTGGCGGCGGCCGGCTGGTCGGCGGCACCGAGGCCTGCGGTGGAGGTGGGGGGGCGAGCTTTGCCACAGGCGGTGGCTTGGGCGGCTCGACCGGCTTGCATTGGTCCAGCTTGGTCTTGAGGTCGGCTTGGAGTGCCAGGAGTTCCGCCTTGAGCCGCTTGTCATCGCTTTGTGCCTCGTCGAGCGATGCCTTCAGCAGTGGTGTCGGATCGGGCGGCGCCTCGGGTGCGGGCGGCGCAGGCGTTTCAAGGGTCGCGACATTCAACGTCGGATCGGTCGGGCTGCAAGTACGCAGCAGCCAGGAGGTGAGCAACAGGAGCAGCAGCAGAAGGAGGCCGAACAACAGTGCGCTGAGCCACGGCGCCCAGCCAAGCTGCGCCGGCAGGGCGGTCATGGGGGCGCTCACCATCGTGGCGATCGGCTGCGCCGGTCGCGGCACGAGAGGTGAGGCGAAGGTCTGGAGGCTTGCGGTGGCGTCGGCCTCGTAACCCCAGGCGACGATCACCGGTTGGCCATCCACTACATAGATGAAGTCATCCGATGGCCGGGTCGTGGCGAGTTCGAGCGAATGGCCGATCAGGCGGGCCTCCTCGCTCGAGTCCGAGGCCTGCAATTGTGCGCCAAGCGTGCGGATCGAGGCGAGATGCGCCTCGATGGTCTGCAGAACTTCGGTCCGTTCGCTCTCGTCTAACTCGGCGAGACGGCGCACCTCGCCCTGCTGCGCAGTGTACCAGTCGATGCCGTCGTCCGATTCGCGAAGCTGCGGGTCGGCCAGCAGGTCGGCGGGGCCATCGCCCAACCGCCGCCGGATCACGGACAGCAACTGGCCTGCCACAGCGTGCAGCGGATCGCCGCGCACGCCGAGCGGCCGGACGCCCAATCGCGTCGTGAGGAGGAGAGTGGGGCGTTTGCCCATTCGCTGCCGTGCTTGTTTGTCTTAGGCAGCATATCATCGGTCGAATCCGGCGGGTTTATGTCCGATTCGGCACGTTTCAGCCTGGACTTAGGAATGCTGTCGCCCCGGCCGCCTCCAGCCGCACGATCGGTGTGGCGAAGACCGCTGACAGACGCTCCGGGTCGAGCGTCGACCGGGTCGGCCCCAGTGCTGTCAGCCGGCCATTCTCGATGATGGCGACCCGGTCGGCATAGCGCGCCGCCATGTTGAGGTCGTGCAGGACGGCCAGCACGCCCAGGCCTCGGTTGGCCCGGCGGCGGGCGCTGGCCAGGGCGGCATGCTGGTGAGCGAGGTCGAGGCCGGCGATTGGCTCGTCGAGCAGCAGGAAAGGCCGGCGTCCGGGGTCAGCGTCGCATTGCGCCAGGACCCGGGCGAGCTGCACCCGTTGGCGTTCGCCGCCGGACAGCACGGCGAAGGGCCGGTCGGCGAAGGCGAGCGCTTCGGTCTCCGCGAGGGCGTGGTCGGCAAGCGCGCCGATTTGCCGGTCGGATAGACGGTTGCGGTGGGCGAGCATGCCGAGCGAGGCGATCTGCCGGCCGGTGAAGTCGAAGGCGACTGTGGAATTCTGTGGCAACACGGCACGGCGATGCGCGAGATCGGCCTTCGTCCAGTGTGCGAGTGGCCGGCCGGCGAGCAGGACCTCGCCTGCCGTGAGCGGGCGGTCGCCGGCCAAGGCTCCCAGGAGCGTGCTCTTGCCGGCGCCATTGGGACCTATGACGGCGAGGAATTCACCGGGAGTTACGTCGAGCGAGATATCGCGGATGAGAACCTTGTCGCGCGCACGGACCTCGACTCCGATGGCTTGCAGCGGACTCATGGGATTCCCCGGGCGGCGCGACCAACGAGCAGCCAGAGGAAAAACGGGCCGCCAACCAGTGCGGTCAGAATACCGATCGGCAACTCGGCCGGTGCGACAATGGTGCGAGCCAGTGCGTCGGCCAGCACCAGGAATGCGCCGCCGAACAGTGCCGCCGCCGGCAATAGCGTGCGGTGAGCGGGCCCCAACAGCAAACGCACGATATGCGGAGCGATCAAGCCGACGAAGCCCACGATACCCGAGATCGCCACGCCGGCGCCAACGGCAAGTGCCACCTGTGTCACGAGGCGACGCTTCAATCGCTCGACATCGACGCCGATATGGCCGGCCTCGCGTTCGCCCAGCGCCAGTGCGTCAAGCAGGTGCGCAGTGGGCAGCAACGTCGGGATGCTGACGGCCAGCACCAGCAAGGCGGGAAGTATCGCCGCCCATGTCACGGCGCCGAAGCCGCCCATCGTCCAGAAGATCAGTGTACGTAACTGTTGCTCGTCAGCGACAAATACAAGCATACCGATGCCGGCCGATGCGAGGGCGTTGATCGCGATCCCTGCCAGGAGAAGTGTGCCCACCAGTGTGATGCCCTCGCGGGCGGCAATACGATAGACGACGACCGTGGCGGCTAGGCCGCCGATGAATGCCGCGGCCGGCAGGCACCACGGTCTGAGTTCCGGCGGCACGACATGGAACATTTTTTCGCCCAGTACGATCACCGACACAGCGGCAAGTGCGGCGCCGCTGGAGACACCGAGCAGGCCGGGATCGGCAAGCGGGTTGCGGAACAGGCTCTGCATCGCGGCCCCTCCGGCGGCGAGGGACGCCCCGACGGCGAAGGCCGCGACCACCCGCGGCGCCCGAATGGCGTAGAGCACCGCGGCGGTCGTGTCGTCGAGCGGGGCGGCGGACAGGCCGACGGCCGACAGGAGTTGCTCGAATCCGACAGGGAATGCGCCGATGCATAGCGCGCTCACCACGCTCGCCGCGGCGGCAAGTGCAAAGAGCGGAATGACGCGCGGCAAGGTCGAAGATGTCACGGCGCACGCGCGAGTTCGGGATGGAGTGCCATGGCGAGTTCCTGTGCCGCCTGTGGCATGCGCGGGCCGAAGCCGAGCAACAGCAGCGTGTCGAACTGCAGTACCTTGCCGGCCCGGCCGGCCGGCGTGAGGCTGAGCGCAGGCTGGTTGAGGACAGCGGCGATGCCACCCATCGCCTCCACGGTCTGACGCGTCACCAGCACGACGTCGGCGTGCGAGGCGATGACCGCCTCCGGAGTCAGCGGCCGGTACCCGGAATAGCCATCGATCGCGTTGGTACCCCCGGCCAGCCGGATGATGCCGTCGGCGGCGGTGTCGCGGCCCGCCGCCTGGGGAGCGCCGCCACCCATCGACAGCAGGAACAGCACGCGGGGTTTGCTGCTCGCCTTCGCGAGCCTGCTGGCCAGTTCGGCCATCTCGGCGCGGCCACGCGCGATCATCGCCTCGGCCTTGGCCTCACGGCCGGTCGCATGTCCGACCGCCGTGATTTTCGCGACCACGCTATCGTAGTCATAGTGATCCGGCAGGACGAGGACTTCGATGCTCGTCGCACGCAACTGGTCGAGCGTCGAAGTCGGGCCGGCCGCCGTCGTCGCGATAACCAGAGTAGGCTTCAGCGACAGCACGCCTTCGGCCGACAGCGCACGCATGTAGCCGACCTGCGGCAGCGCCCTTGCCGCTGCCGGATAGAGGCTTGTGGTATCTACCCCGACCAGGAGCGACTCGGCGGCCAGCGCATAGACGATCTCCGTCAAGGCGCTGCCGACCGATACGATACGAGGTGCCTCGGTG
This sequence comes from uncultured Reyranella sp., assembly GCA_937915145.1. GTDB lineage: Bacteria > Pseudomonadota > Alphaproteobacteria > Reyranellales > Reyranellaceae > Reyranella. The sequence continues at coordinate 44,736 of CALDNT010000075.1, read as the reverse complement.
CGCGGTGGCTTCTGCGCCCGTGTGGACAGCGGGGCGACGACGATGGCACCGAGGCCGAGCGTGAAGGCGCGGCGGTGTTTCATCATGACGCGGCCTGCTTCTCGATCCGTGCCACCAGGGTGCGCCATGTCTCAAGCTCGGGCTTGCCGGGCTTGCGCTCCCCGAACATCAGCAGGATGTTGCGGTCGTGCTCATCGAAGGCTTCGATCGACGTGACGATGCCGTCGTCGGTCGGCTTTCGTACCGAAAAGACCCGGGCAACGCCCTGGTCGCGGAGGTGTAGGTTGAAAGTCGGATCGAGCACGTTGAACCAGCCATGTGTCTCGACCAGTCGCTTCACCGGCCCGGTATGAATCTGGATGCAGCCGCGGTTGCCGACGAAGATCATGATCGGTGTGCCGTCGGCGCCGGCAGCTTCGATAGCCGAGCGTAGTGCGCGCGCCGGCAGCTCGCGCGCGAACTCCTCGCCAGCCAGGCGAAGTGCCTGCACACGGCCGACCTTCAATTTGCCCAGCATGCCGAAGAATTCGTGCGTGTCCTTCATCGCCCGCCACGCCGTGCGCAGACCCTCGACGTCGATCTCGGTATCGGGCCGGTCTGGCGTGTCGGGCTTGCGCGGCGTGATCTCCACGGCAGGGGGTGTTTCGGTGCGGTAGCGGGCGATCAGGACGTCGAAGGCTTTCCGGTCGGTCTCGGCGGTGGCGTAAATCTTGTGCACGGCCTCGCCCGAATCGTCGAAGAATTGCAGGCTGAGCCGCTCACCGTCCTTCAGCGGTTCGCGCACCGCAAAGCCGTATCGCCAGCTCGAGAGGAAGAGGCGCAGGTCGATGTCGGGTCCGAGGACAATGCCATGCGGGCCCGAGACCTGGACATCGTCGAAGCGCCCGTGGCGTTCGTGCACGCAATGGTCATTGCGGGTCAGGCACATGACCCGGCCGACCGACGGCATGTCGTTGAGCAGGGCACGCCAGTCGGATGTGAGCGGGGTTGCCGTTTGCCCGACGCCAAGCGCCACAAGCTCGGCCTCACCGACACCCAGTGTCGTGGCGGCATCGCGGATGCGCAGCGTCGGCTGCTCGCCGCGCAGACGGGTCCAGCGGGTGGCAAGGTCGGTGTTGGCGGTCGTAAGCATGAGACTCTCCTTTTTTCAACGCAGATGGAAACGGACCGGAATTTCAACCCAGGCGGCGACGGGGTGGCCGTTGCGCTGGGCGGGGAGGAAGTGCCAACCGCGCACGGCGGCCAGTGCCGCGCGATCGAGCAGGCCAAAGCCGCTACTGCGCCAGAGCACGATCTCGGCAGCGCTACCGTCGGGATCCAGACGCACACGCACCAAGGCCTCACCCTGCTGGTCTAGCTCGACCGCCCGACCGGGATAGGTTGGTGGCCGAGGGGGCACGCGATAGCGCGGTTTGCCTTCCCAGACGATTGCCGACGATAGTGGCGCGGCGGCGGAAAGCTGTGTCCCCGGCGAGCCGTTCGTTGTGGGAGCGGTCGCTGCCGGTGTCGCAGCGACGGGCTTTGCGGCGGGGCGGGCCACCGGAACTTTGGGCTTGGGAGGAGCTGGTGGTTTGGCTGGTTCCGGTTTGGGCGTTGCCTTGGGTGGTTCGACCGGCTTCAAGTCGGCGAAATTCACGGGTGGCGGCTCATCGGGCAACGGTAGGTCGATGGCGACCTCCGGTTCCAATTCCGGCTTCGACTCTGGCTCCGGTGGCGGTGGTTGAGGGATCGTCGTTTCCACTTGCTGCTTTGCGGCTTCCAACTCTTGCGCCGACTCGGGCGTGACCTCGGATGCTGTATCGGGAGGTGAGGGGGAGGGCTCGGCAGGTGCATCTGTGCCGTCGGCCTCAACGGCGGGGCCGGGCGGGGCCAGAGAAAATTCGACAAAGAGGGCGGCTTCATCCAGCGGCCTGCCTCCCGATGCGGCGGCGAGGACCAGAGGAACAATGGCGAGCCCGTGTAGCGCAAGTGACAACGCCATCGGCACGCGGGCTACGCGTGCCGATGGCGCCGGCAGTCGTCCGGCAGAGAGGGCTGCCGGGACTACCATCTGGCCGTGAGATTGACGCCAAAATAGCGGGCGGGTTGGGCGTAAAGATCGAGCTGCGGGTTGGTGTTGGAAATGCCGATCACGTCGGCGGAGTTCCAGTACTTGGCGTCGGTGATGTTGAAGGCGCCAGCATTCAGCTTGATGTGGTTGCCGAAGGTGTATCCGATCGTGGCATCGAGGTTGAAGTAGGCCGGCGTCTGGAAGAAGGTCGGGTTGCTAACCTGGCTATGCTGGGCAACCATCGTGCCGATGATTTGTGCGTTGAGGCCTTTTTCGCCACCGTAGCGGATGCGCGCCTGCGAGGCCCACGGGCTGACGGAATCCACGGGGAGGCCTGTCCTGGTATCCGTACCTTGGGCAAAGGCTGTCCAGCCGAGGATCGCCCAGTCCGGTGTGAAACGATATTCGCCCCGCGCCTCGACGCCCCAGATCGTGACGTTCGTGAGGTTGACGTATTGGAATTGCGTGACAGGTCCGACTTGGCCGACCACGACCGTTTCGATGAAGTTGTTGTAGCGATTGTAGAAGCCGGTGAGCTGCCAGCTCGATCCGGTGGCGTATTTGCCGCGAAAGCCGACTTCAAAACTGTTGGCCGTCTCGGGCTTCAGGTTGGCATTCGGCAGGATCTGGTAAAATGACGCGGTGTTGGTGAAGCCGAAATTGGCGTTGTCGTACGGCGGCGCGCGGAAGCCGGTCGAGTACTGGAAGTAGCTCGCGTAGGTATCGGTGAAGTGATAGACCACGCCGAGCTTGGGCGAGGCCGATAGATAGGTGCTCGCGGTCGGAATGATGCCCAGTGTCGCTCCGGTGGAATTCCAGAAATAGCGATCGGGATCGGGCGTGAGGCTGTAGTAGTCAAGCCGCACAGCCGGCGTGACGACGAGCCGGCCGTCGAAGGCTGTGATCTCGTCCTGGAGGTAAGCGCCGGCCTGGATGGTGTCAGTGTCGGGGAAGTTCTTGTTGGGGTAGGTCTCGCCACCCACAACCTGGGTCGTCACGCCGGTCGCCAGGGTGATCGCGGCGCGATTGCGTGGCCGGCTCGTCGACGTATAGGCGAAGCTCAAGCCATAGGTCAGGAAGTTGCGCAAGTCGAAGAGCCTTGCGTCGGTGTTCATCTGCAACTCGGCGCCGGAAACCGCCTGATTGAATAGGGACGATGTCGCCCGCGCATTGGTCGGGATGATGCCGGCGGTTGCACCGCGGAGCTGGTAGGTATCGGCTTGGGTCGTGACCGAGTTGTAGTAGGCCAGGAAGTCGACCCGGTCGATGAAGCCGATCGGTGCTTCGTGCACCCATTGGCCGCTGATCCGGTAAGTGTCGGTGTAGTCCTGCCCCCATTCGTCGTAGACGCGCGTGAATAGACTCGGAAAGACGCCGACGCCGGACAGCACCTGGGTGCTTTGCTTACCCTGGGTGTAGCCGCCGGTGATGCGGAGCGTATCGACGTCGCTCGGCCTGATCACCAGCTTGGCGAGGAAATCGTTGTTGAACCAGGTCGTTGGATTGGGACCGAGCGAGGATTGTGCCGGCGTGTACTCTTGGCCGTCGCGTCGGGTATAGATGCCGAGGACTTCGACATTGCCAGACCGTACCGCACCTGTGAACGTCTCGGCGAATTGCTGGTTGGCGCCACTGTAGGCAGCCTTCACGCTGCCGTAGATGTTGCGGCCGTCCCTCATGTAGTCACCCGGGTCCTTGGTCGTATAGGCCACCACGCCGCCGATCGCGTCGGAGCCATAGAGCGCCGATGCAGGCCCGCGGATGATCTCGACCCGCTTGATGTCTTCGAGGTCGGGTTGCTCGCGCGTGTAGGTGCCGGCGCCGGTGTTGCTGTCGGGGAAATCGGGCTGGCGCATGCCGTCGACGATGATCAGCACGCGGTTGCCGCCGATACCGCGGATCACGAAATTCTGGAAACCGGCGCGGTTCGGGTTGTTGCCGACCGTGACGCCGGGCTCGTTGCGCACCAAGTCGCGGATGTCTTGCATGTTCTCGCGGTCGATGTCCTCTGTCGTCGTCACCGACACGGTGGCCGCTACGTCGTCGAGTGGGCGTTTGTTGCGGGTGGCCGCGGTCGTCACGGCGTCGAGTTGCGTCGGGATGGGATGCGTGACCGGTGCCGGGGTCGATGAGGCGGGCGTCGACACGGGTGGCGTCTGCGCCAGCACGGGTATTGCGATCGAACCGCCGATTGCTGTCGTTGCGAGCAAGATTGAGAGGAGTGAATGTATTTTCATAGCCAGGTCCCCAAAACAAAAAAGGACGCCTGGCTGGCTGCTGGGTCCGAGCAAGTTGGACCGGCTGGCTGGGCAGTTTGGCCGAGGAGGGATGGCTCCTCGGGGTTTGATTACTTGGTGAGGATCAGCTTGTTGGAAGCGGTGACCTGGAGGCGGTAGGTGTCGGCGCCGTGGCGGATGATCAACTCGCGATGACCGCTCAGCAGTGTGGTGCTATCGGCGACCGGCGTGTTGTGCCCCGGGTCGCCGGGCCGACTTTCACCTCCCCGATCCGGCGGCGATGAATGGTCCATGTGCTTCTCATCATCCTTTCAGGTTGAGATTGATTCTCAATTGCATAGAATGACATCGCCTGTCAACACGCAACCACCGCGCGGAGAGATCATGGAAAGTCCGTCAGAACAGAGACTTAGCACTCTCCAGGCGAAACCACGCGCGGGCTGCGGCCGGCTCGGTTGCGCCTGCGCTTTGCCCATCAGCGAGCGCTTCGTGCTGTGGGCATTGCGCCAGTGGCAATGCGACCGGGCCTTGCCTGCCGAGGGATCGACGCTCCATCGCGGCTTCCAGATGGCAGGTCTTCTGGAGGCACTGCCGGACTTTGCGATTGCTATGGACGCCTTCCTGTTTGGCGCCCGGCGGGCGATGGAAATTCACCTGCCGACTTGTTCCAAGGTGAGCGGCGATGAGGCGACGCTGGTCGCTTTGTGCGGTTTGGCGCAGGGTGACTATGACGCTCCGCTCCTGGCCTCGCTCGACGTGATGATGGCGCCGACCGCTTCGCGCGTTGCCGCCATCCGATTGAAGGCGTTTGCCGTGGCTCTGGAGAGCGCGGGGCTAAGGTTCGCCCCATCGCACGGCCAGTCCGGCGGACGGCTCAATTGATCGCGGCCGCACCGGCGCCTGATCGTCTTGCCGACCTTCAGTCGGCAATGCGAGTGATCGCTGAGGTGATCGAAGGATTGCCGCCGGAGTGTCGCGATCTTGCCGGTAATGCGCTGCTCAACATTGCCGCTGAAGTGGTCGTTCAGGATGTTGGCTGTGTCGAGGCCGGCCGCATCTTCGCGCGTCTCGCCGACCTTTTGGTGCGCGGGCTCCAGCCACCGATGAGTGGCGCGATTTCGCTCACGGGTTTTGACGCGTGATGTGCGACCCCGCACGCTGCATTCCGATCCTGGCGTCACTCGACATTCCCGAGACGCGTGACTTCTACGTCTGGCAACTCGGCTTCGCCGTCCGCTACGAGATGCCTCACTATCTCATCGTCAAGCGCGACGACATCGAGCTGCATTTCTGGAAGACCGACCAGCGTCAGTTTCCCGAGAATACATCCTGCTACATACGTGGCGGCCAGGTGTCGGTGCTGTTTGAGGAATTCAAGCAGAATCGCGTACCGAGCCTGTCATCCTTCGAAGTGCGGCCGTGGAACATGAAGGAGTTCCATATCCATGATCCGCACGGCAACCTGCTGAGATTCGGTTGCGGTGAATGGTAGCGTCTAAATTTCGATCCGGCCACCGAGTTCGATCACGTTATTGGCTGGCAGGCCCAAGAAGTCGCCTGGACTGGTGGAGAAGCGGGCCAGCATCAGAAACAGCTTCTGCTGCCAGCGCGGCAGCAGCGGTCGGTCACCACCCACGATGCTGTTGCGGCCAATAAAGTAGGACGTGTGCGCGGGATCGACGAGGATTCCCTTGGCGGAGAGCGTGGCGAGATCGCGCTCTACGTCGGGCCGCTCCACAAATCCGTAACGCAGCACGACCCGGTGCACGCCGATGCCCAGATCGGCAAGTTGCGACCGCATCGCCGATGACACGAAGGGCTCATCGGCCACCTGGATGGTGAGCAGAATGACGCTTTCGTGCAGCACTTCGTTGTGCCGGAGGTTGCGCATCAGGCAGTTGGAGGCGTTATCCGAAAGGGCCGTGAGGTAGACTGCAGTGCCTTTCGGCCGGTGCAGCCCTTCGGGCTTTATGGACCCCAGCAGCTCGGCAATCGGCACCGTTCGTTCCTTCTCGCGCAGTGAAACAGCGAGACGGCCTCTCAACCACGTCCACATCGCCGTGAAAACAACCGCGGCGACTGCCAGTGGCACCCAGCCGCCGTGAAAGAATTTCAACATGTTGGACGAAACCAACGCGACATCGACGGCGATGAAGCCACCGAAAATCGGTAACGCTGCCAGCCAGCTCCACTTCCATCCGCGCACGGCCAGGCTGAGCATCAGCACGCTGGTCACCAGCATCGTGCCCGTAACGGCGATGCCATAGGCGGCAGCAATGTTCGAGGACTTGGTGAAGACCAGGATGAGTGTCACGACGCCAGCAAGCTGCAGCCAGTTGACTGCCGGAACATAGATCTGCCCGAACTCTCTGGCCGAGGTGTGCTGGATGCGCACGCGCGGGCTCAAACCCAGAAAGGTAGCTTGTTGGGCCATCGAGAACGCGCCCGAAATCGTCGCCTGCGAGGCGATCACGGTTGCCACCGTGGCAAGGCCAACCAGTGGATAGAGAGCCCAGCGCGGCGCGAGGCGGAAGAATGGATTCTCGAGCGATGTGGGATCGTCCAGCAGCAGTGCGCCTTGGCCGTAGTAGTTGGCGAGCAGCGCCGGCAGCACGAGCACGAGCCACGCCGTGCGGATGGGCGTGCGGCCAAAATGGCCCATATCGGCGTAAAGCGCCTCGGCGCCGGTGAAGGCGAGTGTGATCGCCCCCAGAGCGACGAAGGCCACGAACTTGTGGCGAAGGGCGAACTCGAACGCGTGCAGGGGCGAAAGAGCCGCCAGTACGCGTGGGTGATTGACGACGTGCCAGGCGCCGAGCACGAACAGGACAATGAACCATGTCAGCATGATCGGTCCGAACCAGCGGCCGACGCTGGCGGTCCCGAAGCGCTGCATGGCGAACAATCCCACGATCAGGCCGATCGAGATCGGCACTACCAGGGGGGCAAAGTCGGGCGTTGCGACGTTGAGGCCCTCGACCGCACTCAGGACCGAGATTGCGGGTGTCAGCAGGCAATCGCCGTAAAAGAGCGCGGCGCCCGCGATGCCGAGTAACATGTAAATCCGCCGCCGGCGTTCGGACAGGCCGGCTTCCTGCAGCACCAGCGCCATCAGCGCCAGCACGCCACCTTCACCGTGGTTGTCCGCGCGCATCACCACGACGACGTACTTCAGGGTAACAACGATGATCAGCGCCCAGGTGATCAGCGACAGCATGCCCAGCACGTTCTCGACAGTCGGCTGGATGCCCGTGTAATCGCTGAAGCACGTACTGACGGTATAGAGGGGGCTGGTCCCGATGTCGCCGAACACGACGCCCAGCGCTGCCAGGGTTAGCTTCGCGGTGCGTTGGCGGGTTGGCGCCGTCTGTGGATTGTTGCCGGTCATCCTGGTTTCGCCGCCGCTCCCCGTAACGAGTGATTGATCCTACAGGCGAATTCCCCGACGCTGCAGCCCGGAATGCCGATTGGAGGAAAGATGACCGAGAGCGCGAACTACAAGAAGGGCACCGAGATCCGCAACAAGCTGATGGGTGCGGCCTATGCCGACAAGATGAACAAGAGCGTGTACGACGACCCGATGATGCAGAAGTTCGGTGATTATGCTCGTGAGGCTGTATTCGGCATGCTGTGGTCGCGGCCCGGTCTTGATATGAAGACGCGGGCGCTGATTTGCGTCATCTCCGATACCTCCCAGGCGCGTTGGCCGGAACTTGCCATTCACCTGAGGATGGCGCGCAACGAGGGCTGGACCGAGGACGAGCTCAGCGAGGCCCTGATGCATCTTTGCGGCTATATCGGCCTGCCGTCGGTTCGCGAGGCGATGCTGACGGCCAAGGAAGTGTTTCACGAGATGCGCAACGAGAAATAGCATGACCGCGATGACGGCCAGCGATCTGCCCCTGGAGCGGATCGCGCGGGGCAAGGTGCGCGATGTCTATGCAGTCGACGCCGACCGGCTTCTGCTGGTGGCGACCGACCGGGTCAGCGCCTACGACGTGGTGATGGCCGAGCCGATCCCGCAGAAGGGCGCGGTCCTGACGCAGGTGAGCGCCTGGTGGTTCCGCCAACTGGGCGACACGGTAAAACACCATATGATCTCAGCCGATGCCGGTGAAATTGCCTCGGCGGTGCCGGCGCTCGCGCCGCACAGTGCGGCGATCACCGGCCGCGCCATGCTCTGCCACCGCGCTGTAGTATTTCCGATCGAGTGTGTCGTGCGTGGCTACATCACCGGCTCGGCGTGGCGGGAATACGCCAAGACCGGTACGCTTGCCGGTGAGGCGCTGCCGGCGGGGCTGAAGGAGAGCGGCCGACTCGACCCACCGGTCTTCAGTCCGGCGACCAAGGCCGAGAGCGGACATGACGAGAACATCACAGTCGGGCGCATGCGAACGATACTTGGTGCTGAGGTAACGGCCGAACTCGAGCGGCTGACACGTTTCGTGTACACGCAAGGCCGCGACATCGCGCTGAAGCAAGGCATTATCATCGCCGACACCAAGTTCGAGTTCGGCCGTACCGGCTCGGGTGAGATTATCCTGATCGACGAGGTGATGACGCCGGACAGCTCGCGGTTCTGGCCGGCCGATGGCTACGCACCCGGCCGCCCGCAACCCAGCTTTGACAAGCAGCCGTTACGTGACTGGCTCGATGTCGAGCGCCATGCCGGCCGCTGGAACGGCGAAGCGCCGCCGCCGGAACTGCCGCGCGATATCGTCGAAGAGACCAGCAAGCGCTACCTTGAGGCCTATCGCCGGCTGACCGGCGCCGACCTCGGCGTTTCCTGAGCGCTTCGGCCGATGCCACGACGACGAAGATCCGGCGGGCTTTACCGGCTCAGCCGGAGTGGGGGGCTCGTGGCGCGGCGCGCGGCACGTGCGATGAACTGCTCGCGCGCCCACAGGAACAGCGCGGCCAGAGGTATCCAGCCGACCCAGCGCAGAGCCTCGAGCAGATACTCGCCGGGGCCGGTGGCGAGAAGGTAGTCAACCTGCATCTTCCAGAGGCTGCCTGCGACCTCGAAGGCCAGCATCCAGACCAGCAGGGCCGGCAGCAGGACGACCAGCGGCTTCAGCTCCGTCGACAGCCGCTCGCTGTACCAGGGGCTGAGCGAGATCGAGAAAATCAGGATTGCCACCACCAGTTTGGCTGCGGGATGACCTTCGAACCACGTGATCAGCAGTGGCTCGCGCACGACCATGGTGTAGCCGGTCCACGCAAGTACCGCGCCCCCCAGTAAGATCACCGAGGGATAACGATCGACCAGCTTGATGACGAGCTGGCTGCCCCACACGATGATCGGAACGCTTACAGCCAGCCCCAGCACGATCAGCAGGATGCTGCCCTGTGCCGCGCCACCGATCCCCAGAACGTTATCGACGCCCATGACGGCGTCGGCGATCACAATCGTTCGCACCGCTGCGCCGAAGGTCACCGCTGGCGCCTTGACCAGCGAGCTGGTTTCCGAATTGCCCTCGGGCGTGAGGAGTTTACGCGCGATCCACACCAGAGCCACGCCGCCGGCCAGCATGAACCCTGGCACAGCGAGGATATACACCACCAGTATGGCCATCACGGCGCGGATGAAGATGGCGCCGAACGTGCCCCAGAAGATGACTTTTGTCTGGGTTTCCTTGGGTAGATTGCGTGCAACAAGCCCAATGATGAGGGCATTGTCGCCCGCCAGCACGAGGTCAATCAGGATGATGGTCAACAGGGCCGACAGGAATGCGGTCGAAAAGAGCTCGAGTTCCACAGTGATCTCCAACAACAAGTGAAAACATGCCACCGACCCGCAAGGGCGGTGGCGGTTTCAGCCAATCGTCAGAACTTAATGGGAACCTTGTCGACGCTCCGCGCCAAGCCGGGATGCAACGAACGGAAGTACGCGGCGGCGGCCACACGTAATACTGCTATGCCTGCGGCAATGACCCCGCCGGCCACCAGAAGCTGCAGCAGATGCCAGTGCCGCATCGCCAGTACCGAGAATTCTCCGCCGAGGTCGAACAGTGCGAACTCAAGTCCGGCCTCACCGAGAAACGTCGGATCCACGGCGTCGCCGAATGCGGCCAGGATCATGCAGACGACCACCGATGCAACAAACAACTCACCGCCGGCGGACACGGCCCGGACGGCATTGGCGGCACGTTGCGAGCGGTGAATCAGCAGCATGGCAGAGGTCCTTTCTCGGGCACGCCTGGCGGGAGTTCAAGGACAAAGCGACTGCCCAGCTAGATTTTCAGACGCCGCAACCGCAGTGCATTGCCGATCACGCTGACGGAACTCAGCCCCATTGCCGCTGCAGCGACGATCGGGCTGAGCAGGATGCCCAGCACGGGATAGAGCACGCCAGCGGCGATCGGCACGCCGGCGGCGTTGTAGACGAAGGCGAAGAACAGGTTCTGGCGAATGTTGGCCATGGTCGCCCGGGAGAGATGTTGCGCCCGGGCGATACCCAGCAAATCGCCTTTCACCAGCGTCACACCGGCGCTTTCGATGGCGATGTCGGTGCCGGTGCCCATGGCGATGCCGACATCGGCCGCCGCCAGCGCCGGCGCGTCGTTGACGCCGTCGCCCGCCATGGCGACGACGCGGCCCTCGGCCTTGAGTCGCTGGACGATCCGGGCCTTGTCTTCCGGCAGCACTTCGGCCTCAACCTCGTCGATACCCAGGCGTTGCGCCACCGCCGCGGCCGTGCGCCGGTTGTCACCGGTCAGCATGACAACGCGGATGCCGGTCTGGCGAAGCTGCGCGAGCGCTTCGGGGGTCGTCTCCTTAACCGGGTCGCTGACGGCGACCAGCCCCTCGGCGCGGCCTTCAACGGCGAGCAAGACCACGGTAGCGCCCGACTCGCGCAGTGGGTTTGCCGCGGCCTCGGCGGACGAGACGTCGATTCCCTCCCCGGCGAGGAACGTGGCGTTCCCTAGCATCAGACGCTTGCCATCGATTCTGCCGGTCACGCCCTTGCCGACGGGCGAATCGAAGCCCCCGACGTCGGCGAGCACCGTGTTGTGGATGCGGGCCGCCGCCAGGATTGCTGAAGCGATGGGGTGTTCGCTGCCCCGCTCGAGGCTTGCCGTCAGGCGCAGGATCTCGGACTCGGGCAGGATCCCCAGGCTCATCACGGCGCTTACACTCGGTTTGCCGAGCGTCAGCGTTCCGGTCTTGTCGACCACCAAGGTGTCAACTTTCTCCAGCCGTTCCAGGGCCTCGGCGTTGCGGATCAGAATACCGGCCGCGGCGCCACGACCCACGCCCACCATGATCGACATCGGCGTGGCCAGCCCAAGTGCGCAGGGGCAGGCGATAATCAGCACCGACACGGCGGCCAGCAGTGCATAGGCGAACGTCGGCGTCGGGCCCCAGATCGACCAGGCGGCAAAGGCGAGCAGTGCCACGGCGATCACTGCCGGCACGAACCATCCGGCAACAACGTCGGCCAGCCGCTGGATGGGCGCGCGGCTGCGCTGTGCTTCGGAGACCAGCTTGACGATGCGCGCCAGCATCGTGTCGGCGCCGACCCGCTCGGCGCGCATGACGAACGCGCCGCTTCCATTCACCGTGCCACCGATGACCCGTGCGTCGGCTTCCTTGGTGACCGGCATCGGCTCACCGGTGATGGTCGACTCATCGACGGCACTGCGGCCCTCGACCACAACGCCGTCGACCGGCACTTTCTCGCCCGGGCGTACGCGTAGGCGGTCACCGACGGCAATCGCCTCGATCGCCACTTCGGAATCGTTGCCATCGGTACCAACTCGAAGTGCCGAGCGTGGGGCGAGCCCCAGCAGTGCCTTGATAGCCCCCCCGGTGACGTCGCGGGCGCGCAATTCCAGCACCTGTCCCAGTAGCACCAGGACGACGATGACGGCGGCGGCCTCGAAATAGACCGGGACCGAACCGTCGGCGACGCGAAACGTTGGCGGGAACAATCCAGGCGCCACGGTGGCCACGACGCTGTAGAGCCAGGCCGCGCCGGTGCCGAGGGCGATCAGGGTGAACATGTTGAAGGCGCGGCGGGCGATCGACCGGGCGCCGCGCTCGAAGAACGGCCAACCGGCCCAAAGCACGGCTGGTGTGGCGAAGGCGAGCTGGATCCAGTTCGACAATCCGTGCGGGACTAGCCCATGCAGATCGATGAGGTGCCCGCCCATGTCGAGGATCACCACCGGGACTGCCAGCGCGCCGCCGATCCACAGGCGCCGGGTCATGTCCTGCAGCTCTTCGTTGGGGCCGTCGTCGAGCGAGACTTCGGCGGGTTCCAGCGCCATGCCGCAGATCGGGCAACTGCCTGGCCCGATCTGTCGGATTTCCGGATGCATGGGGCAGGTGAAGATCGTACCGGCCGGCACTGCTTCGGCCGGCCTCGCCGGATCGCGATCGAGGTAGCGGGCGGGCTCGGCGGTGAATTTCTCGAGGCATCGCGGGCTGCAAAAGTAGTGACTCTTGCCATCATGAACGGCGGTGTTCTTGGCGCCCGTAATCTTGACGGTCATGCCGCAGACGGGGTCGATGGCGGTGTCCGCCGTGTGATGGTGGCGGGCCGGACCGTGCTGGTGATGTTCGTGTGTCATGGCTTGCCATTTATACCCTACGGGGGTATAGTTCAAGGCATGGACGAAAAAATCAAGAAATCGCAGCTCGCACGCCTCCGCCGTATCGAGGGCCAGGTGCGCGGTGTTGCCCGCATGATCGAGGAAGAACGCTACTGCATCGACGTGCTGACCCAAATTCGCGCCGTTCGCGCCGCGCTGGACAAAGTCGAACAGGAGACGCTGGGAGATCATCTGAAGCATTGCGTGGCGCACGCCTTCCATGGCGGCACCGAGCGTGACCGCCAGATCAAGATCGACGAGCTGCTTGAAGTCCTGGACAGCAGACGGCGTTAGACCAATGTCGCATCAATGTGATCGTGCCTCGCAATTGACAAGGCTGGAGAGCGGGACCATTTTTTCGTTGATGCGTCAGGCCAACTCTCTTTCTCGGCTACTGCAAACGTTGTCCCTCATGGCAATGGGACTTCTTTTGTCTGTTGGCACTGCGGCGGCTCATGACGGTCATGCTTCAAATCATGGTCGCGCGGCGCAGTCTTTGTCTCCAGCGACAGATGCTGCGTTCTACAAGGGCGATGTGGAGATTGGCGATCAGGGTGATGTCGCTCCGTCTGCTTCAATGAAGCAGGCTGACGCCAGAAAGCACGACAATGGTCCGTGCTCCGATGGTCAGGATGATGCCAAGCACGTCGGCGGTTGCTGCACTATGGCTTGCCATGCCGCGCTCGGCGCGCTGCCCATGGGGCCTGTGATCGGCCTCGATAAGCCGGATCTTTTTCTTCTCGGTTTCTACGAGGCACTGGACGGTCGCTCGGGCGACCGCGCGGAACGTCCTCCAAAACTCACGTAGCCAACCCCGCTTTTTGAGCACCTGTCTGAGCGTCGCCTTCGTCCGAGGCTGACACTACGCAGAGGTTCAACTGAAGCTGGGTCGTTGCTGGCCGCAGTCTCATGGCTTCGGCGGGCCTAGTCGTGCTGCTTTTCCGACTTCATCTCATGAGTCTTGGATTTCCAAATGAAACGTATTGTGAGCTTGACGCTTGGCGCCTTGGTTTCCGCCTGCGCGTCGTCGCCGCTACCTCAGGAACCAACACCCAACCCGAGTGACCCTCAGGCACCGGCCGCCGTCATGCCCTATCAACCGGTTATGGCTGGCACTGCCCCGCATGTACCTGTCGGACTCAAGCCCTGGCGCGAACTGAACGACAGCGTCGCACCTGGCGCCGGACGGTCACCATGAACCGGCCTTCGAAAGTCGTAATCGTGACCCTGTTAGGCTTGTTGGCTTCGGGTTGTGCAAAGTTCAGTGATGATGGCGGTATGGCGCTGGTCACGGATAGCGTCCGCAGCGAGATCGCGAAGGATGCCGTAAAGATCTCCTCGCCCGAAGACGCTCGACGCGCGCGAGAACGCGTGCAGGCCCTTCTATCTGAACCGCTTAGTGAGGATACCGCTGTACAGATTGCTTTGCTCAACAATCGAGGGCTGCAGGCCGCCTACAATGACCTTGGAGTGTCGGAGGCAGAATACGTCCAGACGAGCTTGCCGCCAAATCCCGCGATCACCATTGGACGCACTTTTACTCCGGTTGGCTTCGCGGAATTCGGCTTCCAGCTCGTCGGCAACCTGCTGGCGGTGGCGACCCTGCCCAGAAGGACAGAAATCGCGAAGCGCGAGTTCGAAGAGGCACGCTATCGAACTGCCGCGACAACACTGAGCCTTACCGTGGATGTACGTCGTGCATACGTGCGCGCGGTCGCGGCGCGACGCCGATTGGCCTATCTGGAGCAATCGCGGCAGACAGCCGACGCTTCCGCCCGACTGATGAAACAGCTTGGCGAGACCGGTGCCGCCAACAAGCTCGACCAGGCACGCGTTTCGGCATTCTACGCTGAACTGAGCACTCAGGTGGCGCAGGCTCGAATGAGCGTCGATCGCGAACGTGAGGCCCTGAATCGACTCCTTGGTCTGTGGAGCTCGGATCTCGACTACAAACTGCCAGCACGATTGCCGGTGCTGGCCGCCACACCCGACGCGCTTTCCGACGTGGAAGTTGAGGCCATGCGCCGCCGCGTGGACTTGATCATTCTCCGCTACGAAATTACGACGCTGGCAAAATCGGTAGGGTTCGTAGGCGCGACACGCTTCTTGTCGTTCCTGGAGCTGGGGGGCTCATACCTGAACGAAGGCGAACTCAATGACGCCGGCGAGCAGACGTTCAAGAACCGCTTCGGCCTCGAGCTTGGCATCGTCATTCCAATCTTCGACAGAGGCGAAGCCAGGCTTGTGGCTGCCCGCGAGATTTACATGCGTGCGGTCAATCGGTTGGCCGAACGCTCCGTAAATGCCCGCTCCGAGGCCCGCCTTGCCTATGCGACCTATCGGGCAACCTACGATATCGCACGCTACTATCAGATCCGTATCGTGCCACTGCGCCGTCAGATCTCTGCCGAAGTCCTGTTGCGCTACAACGGCATGCTGGTCGATGTGTTTGAGCTTCTGCTCGACCAACGTGAGCACATCGCGGCCAATCTCGCCGCCTTGGATGCGTTGCGTGACCATCACCTGGCAGTCGCCGATCTGCAGGCAGCTTTGATCGTGGGTGGCACCGTTCCGCCGTCGGGCGTGATCAACACGACGCCCCCGCCCGAAACCATTCCCCTCGGAATTTAGCACCAGGAGTTCAGCATGAGCCTTTCCAGACGTGATCTCGTCGGGACTTCCGGTCTCGCACTTCTAGGCGCTGCCGCCGTCAGCGGCCGCGTCCAGGCGCAATCCATTCCCGAAGCGCCGACGACAACGACCAATACGATGCAGCCGCCGCTCTATCCTACGACTGGGCCGGACTACCAGCCGGTGGTGACCTTGAACGGCTGGACCCTGCCGTCGCGGCAAAATGGCGACTGGAAAGAGTTCCATCTCGTCGCCGAGCCGGTCGAGCGTGAAATGGCCCCCGGGATGATTGCCCGCCTGTGGGGTTACAACGGCCAGAGCCCAGGTCCGACGATCGAGGCTGTGGAAGGCGACAAAGTCCGTATCTTTGTCACCAACCGGCTGCCCGAACACACCACCATTCACTGGCATGGCATGATTCTGCCATCTGGAATGGACGGGGTCGGCGGCCTGTCACAGCCGCACATCAAGCCGGGTAAGACCTTCGTCTACGAGTTCCAGCTCATGAAGAGCGGTACCTTCATGTACCACCCGCACGCCGACGAGATGGTGCAGATGGCAATGGGCATGATGGGCTTCTTCGTCGTCCATCCGCGCGATCCCAAGCTGCACCGCGTCGACCGTGATTTCGTGTTTCTGCTCAATGCCTACGATATCGATCCGGGCAACTACGTTCCCAAGGTCGCGGAGATGTTGAATTTCAACATGTGGTCCTGGAACAGCCGGGTGTTTCCGGGAATCGATCCGCTGGTGATCGCCAAGGGCGACCGGGTGCGGGTGCGTGTCGGAAATCTCACCATGACCAACCATCCAATTCATATGCATGGTTACGACTTCGAGGTGACCTGCACCGACGGTGGCTGGGTGCGGCCGGAGGCGCGCTGGCCCGAGGTCACGATCGACATTCCAGTCGGCGCTATGCGGGCCTATGAATTCGACGCGATCCACCCCGGTGACTGGGCGATCCACTGCCACAAGTCGCACCACACCATGAATGCCATGGGGCACGACATTCGAAACTTCATCGGTGTCGACAAGCGAGCCTTCACCAAGCAGATGCGCCGGCTTACGCCAGACTACATGCCCATGGGCATGGCCGGCATGGCCGACATGGGTGAAATGGAAATGCCACTACCCGATAACACGCTGCCCATGATGACCGGCTTCGCCCAGTTCGGTGCCGTCGAAATGGGTGGCATGTTTTCGGTGGTGAAGGTGCGCGAGGGCCTGGCGTCGGGCGATTACAAGGATCCCGGTTGGTACGACAATCCGCCCGGGACGGTAGCCTGGGAATGGAAAGGGCCGACGCCTGCGACGACGCGCGCATCGAGTCCGACACCGGCGATCAAGTCGGACAAAGCCTTGAAGGTCGTGAAGCCGAGCGGACACGGCGGCCACAGATGAACAACAACAGGAGGATCTCATGATTCCCAAACGCGTGCTGGCTGCGATCGCTGTCGCGGGTCTGATGTCGACGACGGCGATTGCGGCTCCTGGCCACAAACCTGGTGAAGGGCACAATCACGCCGACGAGACGGAGTACGGAAAGCCCGGCGATCCCAAGAAGCCGGCGCGGATCGTCCAGGTCGTGATGCGGGAGTCGGACGGCAAGATGATGTTCCTTCCCGATCTTGTGAAGGTGCGGAAAGGCGACCAGATCCGGTTCCAGCTTCGAAACAATGGCGAGATAGACCACGAGTTCGTGATCGGGACGGTCGACGAGAACCAGAAGCACATGAAGGCGATGGAGAAGAATCCCGACATGGAACACGACGATCCCAACTCCAAGAGACTGAAGCCGAAGACAAAGGGGGAGATCGTCTGGCAGTTCACCGAAGCCGGCACGTTTGAGTTCGCCTGCCTGATTCCGGGACACTACCAGTCCGGTATGGTCGGCGTGATCGTCGTCGAATAGGTCGTTCTACAACCAACCGAAGGGACAAATAATGTTCAGGATTCTCGCTTCCGCCACTGCCGCGTTGATATTTGCTGTTGGCCTCGCCTGGGCCGATGGCAACCAAGTCAAGGGTGAAGTCATCAAGATCGACAAATCCGCCGGCAAGATCACGCTCAAGCACGGACCGATCAAGAATCTCGATATGGATTCCATGACCATGGTCTTTCGCGTGGCCGATCCTACGATGCTCGACAAGGTGAAGGCAGGTGATAAGGTTGAGTTCGACGCTGATCGCGTCAATGGTGCGATCACCGTTACGAAGATCGGCAAGGCCAACTAACGCCCGCGCAAGTCCCGACGGCAATCATAAACAGCGTCGCTGCTCACCAAATTGATATGTCGCAAGGCGCACTCAGCACAATGAGGCGACGCCTACATCAATGAACTCTTCATAATTGGATGGAGGACGAACCACGGGCGTCGGAGTGCCGAGACCATGACTTCATCGAACGCAATTACGAAAGTCGGCGCGCCGACGCCGGATGCCGGGGGTATTCAGGGTTTGACCGCGGCGGAGGCGACGGCTGGGCTGACGCGGCATGGGCCCAACGCCCTGCCGGACGTCGGCGGCCCGTCTCTCGTCGCCGTGTTCCTGCGCCAATTCCTCAGCCCGCTGATCTATATTCTGCTGGCCGCCGCGCTGGTGTCTCTGGCGCTGGGCGACATAAAGGACGCGCTATTCATCGGCGTCGTGTTGCTGGTCAACGGAATCATCGGCACAGCACAGGAATACTCGGCCAGCCGGGCGGCGGCGGCGCTCCGCAACCTGGAACAGCAGCGCGCATCGGTGATCCGGGACGGCGTGCAACGGGATATCGACGCCCGCGACCTGGTCCCCGGTGACCTGGTCCTTCTGGAGGCTGGTGGCCGGGTTCCTGCCGATCTTCAACTCGTCGAGGGCACCGATCTTCAATGCGACGAATCCTTGCTGACCGGCGAGTCCGTACCGGTCAAGAAGACGTTGCCGGTGTCGGTGGCAGGCGAATCGGCCGATCGGCGGCACACTGCGATGTTCGCGGGTTCAATGGTTGCGCGCGGGCGTGGATGCGGTGTCGTGACGGCGACCGGCCCGGCGACGGAGATCGGCAAGATCGCCAAGGAGATCGGAAAGCGGTCGATATCGCAACCGCCTCTGGTGATCCGGATGGAGCGCTTTGCGCACATGATCGCCATTGCGGTCGGTGTCGCCATCGTCCTTCTGATCGGCATTGGGCACCTGCGTGGCATGGGTCTTCGCGATCTCTTCATGATGTCGGTCGCATTGGCGGTGAGCGCAATACCCGAGGGACTTCCTGTCGCTATCTCCGTGGCTCTTGCGATTGGAATGCGGAGGATGGCGGGGGCCCACGTCATCGTCCGCAAGATGCCGGCGGTGGAGTCGCTCGGTTCCTGCACGATGATCGCGACGGACAAGACCGGTACGTTGACGATGAACGAGCTCACCGTCACCGACATTCTCATGCCGGATGGCACGATGCTGACATGCGAGGCCGGACGGAATCTCGACGCCTGTTCAATTCAGGCCGCGCAAGGCAGCACGGAGCAGGCGCGCGCGCGCGTGGCCGCACTCTTACGGTCTGCAGCACTGCCGAACGAAGCGCGGCTGGTCGAGGAACGGGGCGACTGGACGGGGGCGGGCGACACCGTTGATGTGGCTCTGCTGGTGGCAGCCCGCAAGGGCGGGATCGCGCTGGATGAGGTCCGCGAGCGCTATCCAATGGTTGGACGTATCCCCTACGAGCCCGACTTGAGATACGCCGCCTCGTTTCATTCGCATGGGGGCGGGGTCCGCGTCTTCGTCAAGGGCGCGCCGGAAACCCTGATTGCGATGGCTGACCGCATGGATGTGGGCGATCGGATCATGCCCATCGAACGCGAAACGCTGTTGCTTCAGAAGGACGAACTGGCCACCCGGGGGCTGCGTGTCCTGGGGTTTGCCGAAGGTGAAATCACGCCGGCCCCGGACAGCGGATACGGCCACCAGAGCCTGCTTAACCTCGTCTTTCTCGGACTCGCGGGCATGCAGGATCCGGTGAGGCCCGAAGTGCCGAAGGCGATACGGGATTGCCACACCGCCGGCATCGAAGTGGTGATGGTGACGGGGGATGATTCCAAGACCGCCAGCGTCATCGCCACTCATGCGGGCTTCACATTCTCTCCGGATCAGGTCGTCACAGGCGAGCATGTCCGCGCTGCCGAACTGGAGGGACCAGACGCGCTCGATCGTCTGACCCGGCGCGCCCGCATCTATGCTCGCGTCGAGCCGACGCAGAAGCTGTCGATCGTGCTGTCACAGGCGCGAAACGGCCACTTCGTCGCCGTGACCGGTGACGGCGTTAACGATGCGCCCGCGCTGAAGCACGCTCATGTCGGCGTGGCGATGGGGCGCAAGGGCACGGACGTGGCGAAGGAAACCGCCGATATCGTCATAACCGACGACAATTTCGCATCGATCGTGAAGGGCATTTATGAAGGGCGGGTGGCCTATGCGAACATCCGCAAGGTGATCTTCATGCTGGTGTCTACCGGCGCAGCCGAGGTCGTGCTGTTTCTGTTGGCGCTCTCGACCGGCATGCCTATGCCACTGCTGCCGGTGCAGTTGCTATGGCTCAACCTCGTTACCAACGGGATTCAAGACGTCGCCCTGGCTGCTGAAAAGGGCGAGGGCGACGAACTTTCGTATCCGCCCCGCCGACCCAGGGAGCCGATATTCGACCGGGTAATGACGCGGCGCATCTGGCATTCGATGCTTGTCATGGGCGTCGGCGGCTTCGCGGTCTTCTATTGGCTCCTGGAGAACGGATACGGCGAGGATCAGGCGCGCAACCTGCTGCTTCTGCTGTTTGTCCTGTTCGAGAACTTCCAGGCCTTTAACAGTCGCTCCGAACGTCACTCCGCTTTCAAACAGCGGTTCTTCACGAATCGCCTGCTTGTGCTCAGCGTGATCGGTGCGCAAGTGCTCCATGTCGGTGCGATGCATCTGCCGG
Source organism: uncultured Reyranella sp. (assembly GCA_937915145.1). GTDB lineage: Bacteria > Pseudomonadota > Alphaproteobacteria > Reyranellales > Reyranellaceae > Reyranella. The sequence continues at coordinate 24,277 of CALDNT010000075.1, read as the reverse complement.
CGTTGAGCGAGACACTGCGCGTGACTCCGGTGACGATCGCCGAATGGGGTGTCCTGTTCTTGATTGCGTCTATGCTCTTCGTGGTCATGGAGCTCGAAAAAATGTGGGATCGGCGTAAAGGCACGCGTGTCGTAGGGCAAAAGCGCTGACGATCGCGTGTCCGATGGCGTAATCCTGCTGTCGCGACCTCTCCGACGCAGCCGTCAGGCCGGAGATGTGGAGCGCCTTTCCGCCTCGGCTTGAGCGACCTTGCGCTTTACGGCGAGGAAGCTGTCGGGGCTGACGGAAATTGAGTCGATCCCGCAGGAGACGAGAAATTCGGCAAACTCCGGGTGGTCGCTTGGTGCCTGGCCGCACAATCCGATCTTGGCGCCGGCCTTGTGCGCCTCGCGGATGACGTTCTCGATCATCCATTTCACGGCATCGTCCTGTTCGTCGAAAAGTTCGGCAAGATCCTCAGAGTCGCGATCGACGCCAAGTGTGAGCTGGGTAAGATCGTTGCTGCCGATCGAGAAGCCGTCGAAGCGTTCGGCAAAAGCCTTTGCCAGAATGACATTCGAGGGAATTTCGCACATGACATAGATCTCGAGTCCGTTTTCGCCGCGGCGCAGGCCGTTCTCGGCCATGACCGCCAATACGCGGTCGGCTTCCGTGACCGAGCGGCAGAACGGGATCATGACGATCACATTGGTAAAGCCCATTTCTTCACGCATGCGTCGGATGGCCTGGCATTCCAGGGCAAATCCCTGGCGATAGCGCGGTGAGTAGTAACGCGACGCGCCGCGGAACCCGATCATCGGGTTGGCTTCCTTCGGCTCGAACGCGGCGCCGCCGATCAGGTTTGCGTACTCGTTGGTCTTGAAGTCGCTCATGCGGATGATGACGGGCCTGGGATGCTGTGACGCCGCGAGGCGTGCCAATCCCTGTGCCAGGCGATCGACGAAGTAGTCGGTCTTGTTCTCGTAGCCCGCCGCCAGCTCTTCGATCTGACGCTTTGCATCGGCGTCTTGAAGCGTATCGAAGTTTACCAACGCCATGGGATGCACCTTGATGTGGTTGCTCACCACGAACTCCATCCGCGCCAACCCGACTCCGTCGGCGGCAATTCGCCACCAGCGAAAGGCGGCGGCAGGATTGGCGAGGTTGAGCATTATCTGCGTTCTGGTGGCCGGGATATCGTGGAGATCGAGCATCTCCGTCTCGTAGTCCGCAGTGCCTTCGTAAATGAAGCCTTGATCGCCTTCGGCGCAGGACACCGTCACTTCCTGTTCGCTATGAAGCAGGTCAGTGGCGTTGCCAGTGCCGACGATCGCCGGCAGACCCAGCTCGCGGCTCACGATGGCGGCGTGTGACGTGCGCCCACCGTGATCCGTCACGATCGCCGCGGCCCGCTTCATGATCGGCACCCAGTCGGGGTCGGTGTTCTGTGTCACCAGAACGGCACCGTCGACGAAGCGGTCGATGTCGCGAGCGCTTTCGATCAGGCAGACACGCCCCGTCACCACCGCGTCACCAATGCTAAGGCCGGTCGCGAGCTTCCGTCCTTTCGATTTGATGCGATAGGATCGGTATTCGCCGGTGGCTCTCCGGGATTGCACCGTCTCGGGGCGCGCCTGCACAATGTACAGGTCGCCGCTTTGGCCATCCTTGGCCCATTCGATGTCCATCGGGCAGCCGTAGTGATCCTCGATCACGCAGGCCCAACGCCCGAGCGTGAGGACATCGTCGTCCGACAGGACATAGTCGGCGCGCTCGGCCCTGGACGTTGGTACGATTCGGGTCGGACGATCGCCGTCGGTTGCATAGATCATCTTTTGCGCTTTTCCGCCGAGCCGCTTTCCGATGATCGGCTTGAGCGAGTCGTCGGAGAGCAAAGGCTTGAACACTTGATATTCGTCGGGGTCGACGGTGCCCTGCACCACACTTTCGCCCAATCCCCAGGCAGCATCGATGATGGCGACCTTCTCGAAGCCGGTTTCCGTGTCGATCGAGAACATCACGCCGGCGCCGCCGAGATCGGAGCGCACCATAGCCTGTACGCCGACGGACAGAGCGACCTTGAGGTGGTCGAAGCCCTTGGTGTTCCGGTAGCTGATGGCGCGATCGGTGAAGAGCGAAGCAAAGCAACGACGGCAGGCATCGAGCAGGGCCGTCTCGCCTCGGATGTTGAGAAAGGTTTCCTGCTGTCCGGCAAAACTTGCGTCGGGAAGGTCCTCGGCGGTGGCGCTGGACCGGACCGCCACGTCGGCGTCAGGTCTACCGATGCGATCGCCGAGTTCGCGATAGGCATGCCGGATGGCGTCGGCCATGTCCTCAGGCCAGTCGGCTCGCAGAAAAGCGCGACGCAGGATCTGTCCGGTTTCGGCCAACTGTGCTTTGCCTTCCTGCAGTTCCCGCAATGCCGACGATATTGTTTCACGGAGGTCGTTGGCGTCGACGAAGCGCCAATAGGCGTCGGCTGTCGTGGCAAAGCCGGGGGGGACGGCAACACCGCGTTGAACGAGATGACGTACCATCTCTCCGAGGGAAGCATTTTTCCCGCCGACGCGGGGAACGTCGGCCCGTCCCAACTCCTCGAACCAGATCACCTGGCGATCCCGTGCGGTCATAGCTCTCTCCTCGGTTGGTGATTGGCGGGCAAGTCCCAACCCGGCCAAGCTTGGACCTAGGTCTACTGATGTTGAATATTCGTCCATTTTGAGAGATTTGGTTTGATCTGGATCAGCGCAAGGAGTGAGCATTGCGTCAGGATCAGGTGTACGATCAGCGCTTCACGCGACGCGCACTGTCCGGGTGCAATCGCAGCTCGCGAACTCAACCTCCCGACCGCAGGATCGACGATGCACGTTGCCGTGTTCAGCACCAAGCCATACGACAAGCATTTTCTGGATGCAGCCAACAGCGTAGCCGGACACGATCTCTCTTACTTCGAGTTCCGCTTGACGCCTCAAACTGCGGTTGCCGTAGAAGGTGTCCAGGCGGTTTGTGCTTTCGTGAACGACGAACTCGACGCGAAAGTACTTAAGGTGTTGTCACAGCGGGGAGTGCGGCTTGTCGTCTTGCGCAGTGCCGGCTTCAACAATGTCGACCTCGAGGCGGCCCGCGATCTCCGGATGACCGTGGCGCGCGTGCCCGAATACTCACCCTATGCCGTCGCCGAGCATACCGTGACCCTTATCCTGGCGCTGAACCGCAAGATCCATCGCGCCTATGCTCGTGTCAGAGAGGGCAATTTTGCACTGGATGGATTGTTGGGTTTCGACTTGAGGGGGCGCACCGTTGGCATCGTTGGAACCGGCCGGATTGGCGCTACCCTTGCGCGCATCATGACCGGATTCGGCTGCACAATTCTCGCGTTCGATCCCAAGCGCAATCCGGACTGCGAAGCGATTGGCGTCCGCTACGTGCCTCTGGCCGCGTTGCTGGCCGAATCGGACGTCATCTCCCTGCATTGTCCTCTGACCTCGGAGACACACTATATGATTGACGCATCCGCGATCGCGCAGATGCGTGACGGCGTGATGCTCATCAATACCAGCCGCGGTGCGGTGATCGACACCCGTGCCGTGATCAAGGCCTTGAAGAAGGGTCACATTGGGAGTCTCGGGCTCGATGTCTATGAAGAGGAGGCGGATCTGTTCTTCGAAGATCTTTCGGATCAGGTCATCCAGGACGACCTGTTTGCCCGACTGCTGTCGTTCCCGAACGTGCTCATTACGGGACATCAGGCCTTTTTTACGGCGGAGGCCATGCACGGCATCGCCGATACGACGATGGCGAACATCACGAACTATGAACGGTGCGGACGCGCCATCCATGAGGTCTCGGTGGAGCGACTTGCATGATCCGGTGGATATCCAGCAGATCCTGGCGCGCCGACCTATATTCCTTGTCAGGCCGATGCTGCAGAGACTACGCTTAGGCGTCGGCCGCTGAGGTGCCGAACGAGCGGGAGGCGACGATGTACTTCCGACGCGTTCTTATTGCACTTGTATTGCTGTGTGTTGCCGCTGTGGCGGCGCGTGCCTTTGCGCAGACCGGCGCGGGGCAAGCCGTGCCGATCCAGGCCGAGCCCGCGCCGGTCGTCGTGCTCAACGTCAAGGGTGCGATCGGCGTCGGCACCGGTCACATGATCGAGGAGGGTTTCGCCCGCGCACGCGCCGAGCGGGCGGGTCTCATCGTATTGCGCCTGGATACGCCGGGCGGCCTGGTTTCGGCGACCCGCGACATCATCCAGGCGATCCTGGCGTCACCCATTCCGGTGGCCGTATTCGTGGCACCGGGCGGCGCGCGCGCAGCCAGTGCCGGAACCTACATCGCCTATGCCGCGCACATCGCGGCGATGGCTCCCGGTACCCATCTCGGGGCCGCAACACCTGTTCAAATGGGTGCTCCGGGTGCGCCGACGCCGGCGCCAGAACGGCGCGAGGATGGCAAGCCTGCCGAGGGCGGAGAGGCGGCCAAGGGCAGTGCAATGGAACGCAAGGTGCTGAACGATGCCGTAGCCTATCTGCGCAGCCTCGCCCAGTTGCGCGGCCGTAACGCCGACTGGGCCGAGAAGGCCGTGCGTGATGCGTCGACCTTGACCGCATCGGAAGCCGCCCGCGAAAACGTCGTCGATCTCGTCGCCGGCAACGTCAGCGACCTGCTCGACAAGGTCGACGGACGCACCGTCCGCACCACGGAAGGCGAGCGTGTGCTTGGCACCCGCCACGCCCGCGTCATCGTCGTCGAGCCGAGCTGGAAGGCGCGGCTGCTCGCCGTCGTCACCGATCCCAATATCGCCTTCATCCTGCTGATGATCGGCATCTACGGTATCATCTTCGAGTTCTGGACCCCGGGCCTCGCCGGACCGGGTATCGTCGGCGCGATCTGCCTGATCGTAGGTCTGATGGCGCTTTCGCTGATGCCGCTCAATTTCGCGGGTGTAGCGTTGATGCTGGCGGGGCTGGCGATGATGATGGCCGAGGCTTTCACGCCGGGCTTCGGTGTGCTCGGCCTCGGCGGCATCGCGGGCTTCGTGATAGGTGGGCTGTTCCTGTTCGATCCGGCCGGTGCCGACATCGATTTTGCCGTCGGCTGGCCGGTTCTGCTCGCCGCCGCCGCGACCAATGCGCTGTTGCTTCTGGGCGTGCTCGGCATGGCGATGCGCGTGCGCCGGCGCCGGGTGGTCACGGGACAGGAGCAACTGGTCGGCATGGAGGGCGAGGTGGTGGAGTGGCGGGATGGCCACGGGCGCGTCCGCGTGCATGGCGAGATCTGGTCGGCGAACGCGGCTGCTGCTTTCGCACCGGGAACGCGCGTGCAGGTAGACGGTCGCGACGGCCTCACGCTTCGAGTGAATGAAATACGAGAAAGGACATGAGCATGCCGAATCTCGAATTCGTCGCGTATGTTTTGCCGATTCTGGTCGTCGTCGCCCTTGTTGCGCTGTCGATCCGCATCCTTCGGGAGTACGAACGGGGTGTGGTGTTCACCCTGGGCCGGCTACAGGGCGTTAGGGGGCCGGGGCTGATTTTCGTCATTCCCGCCGTGCAGCAGATGGTGCGTGTCGATCTCAGGACGCGCGTTCTAGATGTGCCACCGCAGGACGTCATATCGCGTGACAACGTTTCGGTCCGGGTCAATGCCGTCGTTTATTTCCGTGTCATCGAGCCAGAGAAGGCCATCGTCCAGGTCGAAGCCTACAATGATGCGACCAGCCAACTCGCCCAGACCACACTGCGTTCCGTCGTCGGCCAGCACGAACTCGATCAGATGCTGGCCGAACGCGACAGGCTGAATGCGGATGTGCAGCGTATCCTCGACGAGCAGACTGACGCTTGGGGCATCAAGGTCACCAACGTCGAGCTGAAGCACATCGATCTCGACGAGAAGATGGTCCGGGCGATAGCCCGCCAGGCCGAAGCCGAGCGCCTGCGTCGGGCCAAGGTGATTGACGCCGAGGGCGAACTGCAGGCGGCGCAGAAGCTTGTGGAAGCAGGCGCCATCATGGCCCGTAGCCCGGAATCGATGCAGCTGCGCTACCTTGGCACCTTGGCTAACATCGCCGGCGAGAAGAGTTCCACGATCGTCTTCCCCTTGCCGATCGACCTGCTGGGCCTTTTGCGCAGCAAGGAATGAGACGTGCCGAGGCGATGCCTTCGGGCCGCGGCTTGATCGACGTCAAGGCCGGGCCGCGGGCAACATGGATGTATTGGATGCAGATCATTCTGGAGGGACCCTCATGCGCTCGATCCTCGTCACTGTCGACGATACACCGTCGTCTGTCGCCGCGAGGGGACTGGCTGTCGACCTTGCTCGGCAGACTGGCGCCAAGATCCGGGGCGTGACTGCGGTCGAGGTAAGCGACCTTGACCGTGTCGAGCTCGCTCCTGTCGGCGGCGTAGAGTACGCCTACGCCAGCCTTCAACACCGCAAGAAGCTGGCCGCCGAGCGGCGGGCGCGCATTGCCGAACTGCCGGCATCGTTTCGGCACGCCGTTGCTGAGGCGGGTCTGGAGGCGCCCTGTTCGATGATCGAGGCGGACATACGCAACGGGCTGCTGCGCGAGATGGAGGCCTGCGACCTGGTCGTGACCGGCCGGGATACGGAGTTCCATCTCGAATCTGTCGAGGGTCTGACGCCGCTCGTTGAGCATCTCGTCGCCCGCGGCAGCCGGCCGGTCGTGGTTACTGGCGCAGCCGCGGTTGGGAGCGGGCCGGTCCTGGTTGCCTACGACGGTAGCGCGCCGGCCGCCAAAGCCCTGCAGATGGCGGTCTTGCTGGGGATGTTCGGGTCATCCGGTGCCCACATCCTTTCAGTTTGCCGAGACCGTGCGGATGCCTCGGCGATGGCGACACGAGCCAGAGAATTCCTGAAGGTACATGGCGTCGAGGCCGATCTCGACGCCCAAGGCTCGTCTGGTGACCCGGCCGGGATTCTGCTGAAACGGGCCGAAAAAGTCGGCGCACGCATGCTCGTCATGGGCGCGTTCGGTCACCGCGGATTTCGCGAAATCCTGTTCGGCTCATGCACCCGGCATCTGTTCACTTCGGCTCCGCTGCCGCTGTTCATCTATCATTGAGCGGGCGCTGGCCGGCGAACACGGCCAGCACATTGAGGCCGGCCCGGATCGGCCGATTTTCGCCGTCTACTGCGGCTGGATTCCTGCGATCCTGACGTATTCACCCCATTTGGCGCGCTCGGTGCGGTCCTGTTCGGCGCACTGTTCGAGCGTGAGCGGGCGCGAGGCGAGCGCGAACTCGTTGGCGAGGCGATCCTTGATGGCCGGCGAGACCAGGGCCTCGTTGATCAGCGCGTTCAACTTTTCCTGAACTGGCCGCGGCGTGGCCTTTGGCACGGCGATGGCGAGAAAGCCAGAGGTGATGAAGCCTGGATAGGCCTCGGCCAGTGTTGGTACGTCGGGATAGAGCGGGCTGCGCTCGGCCAGGGAAATCGCCAGCGGGCGGGCTTTGTTTGCCACTACCTGGCCGCGCGCCGCGGTGAGGTCGACGAAGAAGAACTGGATGCTGCCGGCATAAAGATCGTTCCAGGCATTGCCGATTGCCTTGTAACCGACGCCTTGCCATTCGACGCCGGCGCGCTTGCCCAGCACCTCGGCGGGTACCTGGGAGCTCGCATTGAAGTAGCCGAAATTCAGCTTGCCTGGATGGGTCTTGGCGAAGGCCAGCAGTTCGGCCATCGATTTGTGCGGGCTGTCGGCCGGCACGATCAGGAAGGTGCCGCTGGAGCCGATGACGCCGACCAGCTGGAAGTCCTTCTCCGGATCGTACCCAGGGTTCTTGTACATATGGATGTTGGCGGCATTGGTCGAGGTCGTGGCCAGCATCAGAGTGTAGCCGTCGGGCGGCGCCGTCTTGACCGCGAGCGCGCCCACGATTCCGTTGGCGCCGGGCTTGTTCTCGACCACGAAGGGTTGGCTGGTCTTGTCCTCGATGTACTTGCCGACCAGCCGCGAGGTGATGTCGCCCGAACCGCCCGGCGCGAAGGGCACGATGATGCGGATCGGCTTGCCCGGGAAGGTGTCAGCCTGCGCCGAGGCAGTGGCAGGGAGAGTGGCCAGGAAGGGAAGCACGAGGGCGGCGCGGCGAGAAAGCGTCATGCGAAATGCGGTCATGGCGTTGCAGTTTAATGGAATAGCCATGCATGGACAGTGCGCCATCTGCAGCCCTACCTTGCAGCCATGGCAATATCAGGTCGTCCGCCGCTCGCCGGCATTCGCGTCGTCGATTTTTCCCGCGTGATCGCGGGGCCCATGTGTACCCAGATGCTGTCTGACATGGGGGCGGAGATCATCAAGATCGAGAACCCCGACGGCGGCGACGACACGCGCAAGGGCGCCGGCCCACGGGCCGGCGGCGAGCAGGGCGAAAGCCACTTCTTCATGACCTACAACAGGGGCAAGAAGAGCGTGGCGCTCGATTTCACCAAACCCGAAGGTCAGGCCATCGTGCACAAGCTGCTCGAGGCCGCCGACGTGATGGTCGAGAATTTCAGGCCTGGCGTCCTGAAGAAATATGGCCTCGACTATCCCAGCCTGCACCAGAAGTACCCCAAGCTGATCTATCTCTCGATTTCGGCCTACGGCCAGACCGGGCCGTTGTCGGACCGGCCGGGTTACGATCCGGTTCTGCAGGCCGAGTCGGGCATGATGAGTGTCAACGGTGAGGCCAACGGCGAGGGGCTTCGCCATGCCATCGCCATCGTCGACACCATGACGGCGATCCATTCGGTGGCGGCGATCAACGCCGCGCTCTACGCCCGGCGCGACACCGACAAGGGTCAGCAGATCGACCTTGCGCTCTACGACACGGCCCTGGTCTCGCTCGGCAATCTCGGCTCGTACTACCTGGTCGGTGGTGATCAACCTAAGCGGGCCGGCAACGGCCATTTCGCCTCGGCCCCCAACAGCTCGTTCGACACCCAGAACGGCAAGATCTACATGGCCGTGGCCAACCAGAAGCTGTTCGTCGACACCTGCAAGGCGATGGGCCACCCCGAATGGGCGACAGATCCGCGCTTTGCCACCGTTGCCTCGCGCGTCGCCAACAAGCCCGAGCTGACACGGCTCATGGAAGAAGTCCTCAGGACCGACACCAAGGAGAATTGGGCGCAGAAATTCCGTCACCTGCCGGCTGGGCCGATCCGCACCATGAAGGAAGCGCTCGACGAACCCGAGGTGAAGCGTCGCGGCATGCTCAAGACATATAAGCACGCCAGAGTCGGCGACGTGCCGATCATCGGTTCCAACTACCGCTTCTCCGACACGCCGGTCGACGATAGCCGTCCGCCACCATCGCTCGGCGAGCACACCGATCGGGTGCTGCGCGAGATCGCGGGTTACAGCGACGCTGAGCTGGCGACGCTGCGGCAGAGGAAGATTATCGGCTGACCGTCATGACGACGATTGGAGCCAGCGCCGCAGGGCCGTATTGGTCTCGTCGGGCTTTTCCATCGTGACAAGATGTCCGCATTCTTCGATCACGATCAGCTCGCTGCCCGGGATGGCCGCTGCCATCTCCTCCGAGAGGGGCAATGGTGTTGCTGCATCGTCGCGCCCGCACACCACGATAGTCGGGCATTTGATCTTCGGCAGGTCGGGCCGGCGATCGGGGCGAATTGCCGCCAACTCCTCCTGGCGCTTGTAGATTTCCGGACCGATCTCGCCACACATCGTCATGACTTCGTCGACCAGTTTCTTGTCGGTCAGCCGGTAGGCCGGGACAAATCGCGACATTTGCAGGCCCAGCACCAGCTCGAAGTGGCCCTCGTCGGCCAGTCGTATGCGAGCGCGGCGGACGGCGCGCTCGGCATCGTTCTGGCTGCGCATGACGGTGTCGAGCAACGCCAGCCTCGTCACGCGCTCGGCCGCGAACTGCATGATTTCCACAGCCATCATGCCGCCCAGCGACAGGCCGGCCAGGGCGAACGTCCGTGCCGGCATCTGATCGACCACCCAGCGCGCCGCGCCCTGCTAACTGTCCCAGATCGACAGCGGCGCCCGCCGCCAGTCGGGCACGACGATGTCGGCCGTGTCGGCAAGAGCTGCGGTCTGAGCGGCGAACAACCGGAGTGAACACAACACGCCGGGGACGAGAAGCAGGGGTGTCTTGGCCATTCGATCCTCCGATGGCGAGCGTAGCCGATGCCGCCCGGGTACGGTATCAATGTCGGGCCATGGCCAATGCATCCTCTGGACGCGACATCCGTCTCGACCTGTTTCGCGGACTTGCGCTGTGGTTCATCTTCCTTGATCACATCCCGACAAACGTCATGAGCTGGCTGACCGTACGCAACTACGGGTTCAGCGATGCCACGGAGATTTTCGTCTTCATCTCCGGTTACACTGCGGTGATCGCCTACAGCCGCATGATGCAGCGGGACGGCTGGATCCGGGCGTCGTCGCGGATCTACCGTCGGGTCTGGCAGCTCTATGTCGCGCACATTTTGCTGTTCGTGGCCTTCTCCGCCCAGGTCGCCTGGGTATCGATTGCCCGTGATACGCCGGCGCTGATCGAGGAGATGGAGCTGCTGGGCTTCGGCGATAATCCCTATCAGGCGATCCTGGAAGCGGCCCTGCTCAGGTTCCGCCCGGTAAACCTCGACGTGCTGCCGCTTTACATTGTCCTGCTGGCGGCGTTTCCCTTCGTCCTGCCCGCAGTGGTCCGCTGGCCGCTAGGCGTCATTGCCGTCTCGGTGGGGCTCTATGCGGCGACGTGCCATTTCAATTGGAACCTGGCGGCCTATCCGGACGGGAAGGTGTGGTTCTTCAATCCCATGGCCTGGCAGGTCGTGTTCCATGTCGGTGCAGCCTGTGCGGTCCTGGGACCACGGCTCGCCTGGCTCGACCGGTTCCGCTGGCCACTCACGGCTTTGGCGGTCGTTTACCTTCTGTTCGCGCTCTTCATCGCTCTTTCATGGCAATACAATCCACTACAGCGGCAAGTCCCTATGTGGATCAACAAGCTGCTCTACCCGATCGACAAGACCAATATCGACATCCTGCGATTTACGCATTTCCTGGCGATTGCCTGGCTGGTCCGGGTCGCGATCCCGCAGAGCGCATCGATCCTGAAATGGGCGATTTGGGGGCCACTTCGCAGGTGCGGAGAGCAGTCATTGCTCATATTCTGTCTCGGCACCTTCCTGGCACTTTCGGGTCAGGTGACTGTCAGCCACTTTGAAGATTCGATCGTGTCGCAGGTTGTTGTAAGTATCACTGGCATTCTGATCATGTGCCTCGCTGCCTATATTGCAGCCTGGTTCAAGGACGGCGGGCCTTCATCGTCGGCAGGCATACCCCGCGCTGCAGGTGCTTTGACATGAGGGTTTGCCTGCATGGGCTGGTGATTCTGGCGGCGTTGGTCGCGTTCGGCTCGCCAGTAACCGTAAACGCCCAGTCGATGGCCCATTGTCGAGCCAAAGCGGAGCTGCTCGACCTTGGCGCACCATTGCCGATCGCCCGCAAGTCCGTCGCCGAGCGCAAGTATCTCAAGATCCTGGCACTCGGCTCGTCATCGACGGCGGGTTATGGTGTTTCCAATCCCGCGTTCGCCTATCCGACCCAGCTCTGGCGCGGTCTCGAGAAGGCCTTGCCCGGTGTCGACATCGATCTCGTAAACCGAGGCATGGGCGGCCAGGATATCGAGGAGATGGCCGCACGCATGCGTGTCGAGATGCAGTCGAACTTGCCATCATTGGTGATTTGGCAGACCGGAACGAACGCCGCGATTCGCCATATGCCGTTGGATACTTTCGAGAGCACACTGCGCGCCGGCATCAGGCTCGGCAAGTCGCTGGGCGCGGACTTCGTGTTGATGAACCTGCAGTATGTGCCCGCCGTGGTCGCGGCGCAGGACAAAGAGGCCTACGAGCAGGCCATGGCGCGAGTCGCCAAGGAACTCGATGCTGGCTTGTTCCGCCGGTACGATATCATGCGCAGTTGGTACGACGACGGCATGCCCTATGCACAATTTGTGCAGCTCGACGGGCTGCATCTCAACGACTTTGGCCAGAAGTGCATCGGCCAGCTGTTGACCAAGTCGATTCTGCGCGCCCTTACCGGCCCCTAGGTAGCGCCGCCGGAGTCCGCCATGCCCCGTCGCTTCGTCGACCTATCGATCTATCTTGAAAACGACGTGATCTCCGATCCGGCGCCGTTCGGTCCGAAGATCCAGTATCACAAGCACGAGAATACGGCGGCGCAGATCGCGGGCTTCTTTCCGGGGCTGAAGAAGGAAGACCTGCCTGACGGGCAGGGATGGGCGGTCGAAAACGTCAATCTCAGCACGCACAATGGCACGCATCTCGATGCGCCCTATCATTTCCACCCAACGATGAACAAGGGTGAACGCGCCATCACCATCGACGAGGTGCCGCTCGACTGGTGTTTTCAGCCGGGTGTGAAGCTCGATTTTCGGGCGATGGAAGACGGCCACGTGATCACCGCCAAGGAAGTCGACGACGAATTGAAGCGCATCGGCCACACGCTGAAGCCACTGGAGATCGTCGTGGTGAATACGCGCGCGGGTTCGCGCTACGGCAACAGCGACTATGTGAATTCAGGTTGCGGCATGGGCTACGACGCCACGATGTACCTGCTGGAACGTGGCATTCGCCTTACCGGCACCGATGCCTGGAGCTGGGATGCACCGTTTTATTTCACGGCCCAGAAATGGGCGAAGGACCATGATCCGTCAATCATCTGGGAAGGTCACAAGGCCGGCCGCGACATCGGTTACTGCCACCTCGAGAAGCTGCACAATCTCGAAGCGCTGCCGGGCGACGGCTTCACCATCTCCTGCTTCCCGCACAAGATCCGCGGCGCCTCGGCTGGCTGGACACGGGCCGTGGCGATCTTCGAGGAATAGGCTGCTCGCCGCTTACTTGCAGATCTCGGGATCGAGAGTCGCCTTTTTCAAGTAGGCGATCAGGTCGGCGCGCTCCTGCGGGTTTTTCACGCCGGCATAGGCCATCTTCGTGCCCGGCATCGCCTTGAGCGGATTCTCGAGGAATTGGTCGAGAGTCGCCTCATCCCAAGTGAGGCCAGTCGCCTTCATCGCCCGTGAGTAATTGAAGTCGGGCAGGCTGGCGGCGGGCCGTCCGAAAAGACCGCAGTGTCGTGGTCCGCTGCGATTGTGTTCGAGTGAATGGCACGCAAGGCAACGCTGATAGATTTGCGCGCCGTGAACGGGATCGCCGTTCGCTGCCTGGCAGATCCCGGCGCCGACCGTGAGAGTTGCTGCTGTTGCTGCGAGAGCTGCCAGGTGTTTCATGGGGATGTCCGAGGCGAATGGTGTCCGGACGTCAGGACAGGAAGGCTGTCGGCACGGGGTTTTGCCCCAGCGCGTTGCGCAACACCGCCCAATGCATCGCCTCGTCGCCGAGGATGGACGCCGCCACCTTGGCGAGATTGCGATCATCGAGGATGGGAACGGCACCAAGATAGGCGCTGACAGCGCCCTTCTCGAGTTCGGCGGCAAAAGCCAGGACGTCGGCCTGTGTCTTCAGCTTCTCGACCGGGAAGGTATATGTCTTCCTCGCCTCGACCGGCGTGCCGCCGAGTTTCTTCACCGTCGCGGCCAGGGCGGCGGCGTGTTCCTTGTGGTGTCCCTGGAACTGAACGGCGAGATCGAGCACCGGCTTCTGCAGCAGGCCGCTGGTGGCGCCGACCTGGTAGGCGGCGATCGCCTCTTGCTCGGCACCCAAAGCGGCGTTCAGGATGGCGACGTCGTTGTTCGGAGTCTTGGCCTCGGCCGAGCCGACGAGCGCGAGACGCTCCTGGCCTGCCAGCAGGGCGATTGCCGTCGCCGAGAGCGTGAACTTGCCAAAGCCGGACAGGAAGCTGCGCCGTACCGGCGGGACGAGGAGGGTGGCAGGAACGGTCTGCGGGGGGATGGACATCGGGTTCTCCTTGCGATCGACGAATGACGGAAGCGTCACTCGTTGTTCCTTGAAACCCGCACCGGGAGCGGTCGGATGCGGCCTGTGCTGCGATCCAGCCATGCGCGCCGGCGGCCGCTTTGGCCGCATCCAAAAGCCTGACGACGGGGTACTAGTCTGGAAGGAGACCATTCATGGGCGACATCCTGAGCCTTCCCTTCGGCACCACAGGCGTCCGTTCGCCGCCGCCCTTACCGTATGCGCCGCTCGCGTCCGCCGGGCCGTCCTTCGACCCTCTGGCGATGCTGCTTGCCGAGACTGCGGCGGGGCACGAGCGGGCATTCGCCCGCCTCTACGAACTGACTGGCGGCCGATTGATCTCTATCGCGCGTGGAATCGTCGGCCGCACCGATCTCGCCGAGGAAGTCCTTCAGGAGTCGCTTCTGCGTATCTGGCGGTCGGCGCACCAGTACGATCCGGCCAAGGGACCGGCCTACGCCTGGTTAGTCACGGTCGTCCGCAACCGCGCCCTGTCGGCGAAGGTGAAGCTGCAGCGGTTGGAACATGGGCGCGACGAACTCGATGCCGAGAAGCTCGTTTTCGACGGCCCCGATCCGGCGGCCCAGGCAATGCGCAGCGAAGAGGCGCGGCGTGTCAATTCGTGTTTGGCGAATCTGCCGCTCAATCATCGCAAGTCGGTCGCGCTGGTCTACTTCGAAGGCCTTACCCATCAGGAACTGGCGCAACGGCTCGATGTCCGGCTGGGGACGGCGAAAAGCTGGGTAAGACGAGGCCTCACCCAGATGGGCCAGTGTCTCGGCAACCAAGCCGATGCCGACTGGCGCGCGAGCGTGGCGGCTGAATATGCCGTCGGCGCCCTGCAGGGTACGGCGCGTCGCGGGTTCGAGCGCCGTCGCGAGCGGGACGCCCGTTTCTGCCGGGCGGCGGATCTGTGGGAGAGGCAGCTCGCGATGCTGACGGAATTTCTGCCCGACAGCGGACCGGCGCCTGCCCATGTCTGGACACGCATCGAGCAAAGGATCGCGCGTGACCGTATCGCTTTTTCCCGGCCGCTGTTCTGGCAGATGGCGACGGGTGCTCTCACGGCCGTCATCCTGGCACTGATCGCTGTCGTTCTCGCCGAGGGCGAGAGGTAGGCAACGACCTAGAGTGACGCCGGGCGGCGCGCAAAGACGAGTGCAAGGACGAGGCTTGTGATCGCAAGGCCGGCGCCCTGGCGCAACCGCCGGAGCAGAGACCGCCGGGCGACGGCCATCGAGCGCGCCCGCGACGCCACGACGACGACCGCGACATCAACCGCGATGCTGAGGATCGTCTAGACCAGTCCGAGCAGCAGGAACTGCTACCATACCGGGCCGGCCACAGGGTCGACGAACTGGAGCAGGAAGGCCAGGAAGAATGCTGCGGTCTTGGGATTGAGCGCTTCGACGACGATGCCTTCGCGGAAGGCGCGCCGCGCGCCGGCCGGTTCGGCGCGCATGTAGATGGCGATCCGCGCTTCGCGCACCGTCTTGATGCCCAGCCAGACGAGGTAGGTCGCGCCGGCGATCTTCAGAAGTGCGAAAGCCTCGGCGCTGGCCAACACGAGCGCCGAGACCCCGACCGCGCCTGCGGTGATGCGGACGAGACCGCCCAGCCCGGTGCCGAAGCTCGATGCCAGCCCTTCCTTGCGGCCACCGGCCAAGGTACGCGCGGCGACATAGAAGATGCCCGGCCCCGGCGAGACCGCGATTGCGAGGGCCGCGAGGAAGAACAGGACGAAATTGGCGGGGTCTATCGACTAGGCGAGGGGTTCCGGCTCGCCTGGTGGCAACGGCATCTCGAAGACATTGAGCGTCATCGATACCAGCATGTAGTAGCCGCAGACGCCGACCAGGTCGACGACACCCTGCTCGCCGAAGGCCTCAACGGCGCGTTTGTAGTTGGGGGTCGCGACGCGGTTTGTGTCGAGATATTCGGTGACGAAGTCATAGACTACGCGTTCGACGTCGCGCGTGAACGGCGGCGTGGCGCGTGTCCGCACGGCCTCGACGATGGCGGGAGCCAGGCCGGCTTCCAGGGCGAGCCTGGCGTGGGCATAAAACTCGAATTGTGCCTTGAAGTGCCGGCCGACGAGGCAGATCGCGAGTTCGGCAAGGTCCTTCGGCAGTGAACTGTTGAAGCGGCAGTACTCACCGAGCTTTTGAGCGCGGTCGGCCAGCCCTGGGCTGCGCAGCCACGGGTCGAATGGCCCGCGCAGGCCGCCGCGCGGGCCTGCGACGATGGCATCGGCGACCTTTTTCTGTTCGGGCGTAAGCTTTTGAAGATCAAGCGGGGCCAGACGTGGCATGAAGGACGACTCCTCGGACTTTGAGCAGGGGGATTCAGGAGGGGAACTAGAGCGGACAGCCGGCGTCGCCGACGCGGTTCTTGTCGGCATTGTCGAAGATGTTGTTGATCATTGCTTCGCCGGCACGCTGGGCGATGTCGGCTTGCGTCCGGCAGGAGGCCGTAGCGCTCCACAGCACCTTGCCCGTATCGACGGAATAGAGCGACAGCGAGACGCGCAGTGTCGGTCCTGCGGTCGAAGGTGTGCGGCTGGTGTTGCGGCCGATCGGGTTCGCCGGCACCGGCAGAAAGGGGTTCGATCCCGGTTCGGCGTAGGCCGGCCGCTCGCCGAGCTCGCCATAACCGCGGCTGTTGCCGCCCTGCAGATCGAAATAGCTCACATCCAGGCGCATGACGTTGCTTCCGCTGAAGCCCACTGCGTTGCCGCGCTGCGACAGTCGGACCATGACCTGCCGGCGCAGCTCGCGCCCCAGCTTCGTATCGGCGCCGAGTTGCACCGCAGTCTTGGTCTTGGGAATTGGCTGCCAGGCCTTGATCTCCAACTCGCCGAGTTTGGGCCCGGTGCCAATGCTGCCGTAGCCCTGCGCGGAGGCGGGCCCTGCGGGCGAGACCGCCCATAGGGCGATGAGAGCGGCGATGATTCGCATGCGTGGTCCTCCTAGGCCGTCCGTTTCTGCCAGCCCGGTTCGTCCCGGTCGAGCAGGCGCTTGAGCGACTCGAAATGCAGGAAAGCCTGCTGAGCTTCGCCCGCAATTTGTCTTGCCGTATGCTCGGCCATCGCCTCGTCGATATTGTGCAAATCCCGGCCAGTCTGCATGGCCAGCACCTGTACCATCGCTGCGCGCTCAAGATAGTAGAGATCGTCGTAGGTCTGCGCGACGGTCGGACCCGAGACGATCACGCCGTGGTTTCGCAGGAACAGGATGTCCTTGTCGCCCATGGCGCGGCACATGCGCTCGCCTTCGTCATTTGACAGCGCCACGCCACCGTATTTGTCGTCGTAGGCGATGCGGCCCCAGTAGCGGAAGGCGTTCTGCGTGCACATTTCGATCTTGCCGTCCTTGATCGAGGTCAGCGCCGTCGCATAGGGCATATGGGTGTGCAAGACGACCTTGGCGCGCGGGTTGCCGGCGTGGATACGCGCATGGATGTAGAATGCGGTCGGCTCGACGGGATACTTGCCGTCGACGATGTTGCCCTCACCGTCCGCCATGACGATATCGGATGGCGTGATCTCCGACCAGTGCAGGCCCTGCGGATTGACCAGGAACAGCTCTTCGCGACCAGGCACGGTCATGCTGAAGTGGTTGCAGACGCCCTCGTTCAGGCCGTGCCGTGCGGCTGCGCGTAGGGCCGTTGTCAGGTCGATTCGCGCCTGGGTTACGGGGTCATTGACCAACATTGAAGGGGCTCCGTCGGAGAATGCTGTTGCGGTTTGTGATGATGCTGCCAAGCCTATGCTGCGGCCAAGTGAAATCGCTGTCTCCCGGGGCCGCCCAATGAATGTGCTGTTCGGTTCACCGCTGGGCGCGCTGTTCGCCAAGCCTTGGGTCGATCAGGCGGGACTCTTCGGGTTGCGCCGTTGGTATTGGCCGTTGTCGCGCTTGTGGGCGGCCGCCAATGTCGCGGGCGAGGACGCCTCTAGGTTCCGTGATGAGATCGGTGCGGTTCTGCCGGCTTTCTGGTCGGCACGCCGGCTGCGTACCGTGCTGGGCCACAATGCTCGGATGCACCTTGAGGCCGAGGTGGCCCGGCGGGTGTGGGAGACGGCGATCTTCGGCGATTCCGCCGCCAATGCCGATCCCGGCCAACTCGACCGGCGCCGTCGAATGGCTGCGACCCGCCATTTGGTGACTCGTGGCCGGTTCTATCCTTTGCTGTTTTCGAGCCGTCCACCGCCGGTGCGCTGGCGAATCGACCGGCCAGATCAGGTCGAGCGCGAGCTTGGCCCGATGATCGCTGATCCCGCGAGTTTATACGTAGCGCCGATCGATACCAGAACCGTCGCGGTGTCCCGCCCGTTTGTGCGCAAAGGTATGCGGGAGTATTGGCTGCGTGCACCCACGCCGGCGCCGCGACTGCAGGGCCGGCCGGGTAGTGAGATCCTCTATGCCCGCGTCGTCGAGCCAGTGGACGGGGCGATTAAAGAAACCCTGATCATTGGCAGCGGCCTTGGCTTGGAGTTCGAACTCCTGTCGGTGGCACGCGATGCTGATGCTCGTCTGGCGGCCATGGGCTGGCGGGTGGTCGAGCCGATCTCGCCCTATCACGGCCTGCGGGCAATGCCGGGCTACTATGGCGGTGAGCCGTTCTTCGCCGCTGGGCCAACGAGCGCGATGGATCTTGTTGCAGGCCAGACGGTCGAATCGGCGTTGCTTGTCGCCTGGAGCCGTGCCCGCTTCGGCGGCAAGGTGGCATTGGCCGGGATTTCGATGACGTCATTCGTGGCGCAACAGGCGGCGAGCTACTGCCATCTCTGGCCGGCCGGGGCGCAGCCCGACGCTGTGATGCTGATCAGCCATTCGGGACGCATCGAGGACGTGATCTTTGGCGGCACGCTCGCCGCCATGCTGGGCCTCGATCTTGCGTTGGCCGGCGCTGGCTGGTCACGCACCGCGCTGGCGCGCCTGTCGCGGATCGTCGATCCAGCGGCAGTGCCCGCCGTGCCGCCCTCGCACATCGTGTCGGTGCTCGGCGAGACCGATCGCTGGTTGCCCTACGATGGCGGGCTGGACGTAGCGCGACGGTGGGGTCTGCCCGAGGCTAATGTTTTCAGTTACCGGCTCGGGCATCTCGGAATGCCGGTCCAGTTGAGCCGCGACGCCGCGCCGTTCGTGCGGCTCAAACAGATACTGGCCCGGTAATCTTGTTCAGGGAAATCTCGCGAACCAGCTTGGTGCGCACGGCGCGGCTGAAATGGTCGAAATTGTCGGCCACGATCATGAATGATCCCGGGCCGCCGATGACGTTTTCCTCGTAGTACTTGTCGAGCGTAAGATCGGGCGGCCGGCCGAAGTTGGTGCGGTTCATCATCACTGGCAGGCCGTTGATGACGATGCCTTGTGCCACCAGCCTGTCGCGGATCAGTTCGGCCGGCGGGCCGTCGTTGGTCCGGCCGTCGCCCGAGATGTCAATGACGTGCCGCTTCGACGTGAAGCTCGAGGCCTCGAAACGTTGGGCGGCGTGAGTAAGGGCGGCACCGACTGCGGTCCAGCTCTGCGACAGGCGTGGCGCTTCGGCGAGCTTGTCGGCAAAGCGGCGCACGGCGGCGGCGCTGTCGACCAGAGTCCAGTCGATCACGATGACCTGGTACTGTGTGCCGGCCCATTCGGTGTAGCAAAGCGCAATGCGCCTGTGCTCGCCCGACAGGATCGCATCGATGACGCGATCGTTCGTAAGGGCTTCGATGTAGCCGCGTCGCTGGAGTTCGGCTTCGACCTCGTCGATCGATCGCGATACGTCGACCGCCAGAACGAGGTGCAGGTCGACCGGCGTTTCAGCTCTGACGGACCTCGCCGTGGCCATCGCTGCCAGGGAGCCTAAAAGAGCTGATCGTCGCATCATGTGCGCCTCCTGCCGAAGGCGGCAAGCATAGCACCGGCGTGCCGGCGGCAAACAAAAACGCCGGAGGAAAACCTCCGGCGTTTCGGTCGACCAGTGTTTGCGGTCTATTGATCGTCGTCGAAGCCGCGTTTGCGGGGTTCGTAGTCGCGATCGCGCCGGCGATCCGGCGCAGCGTCGCGCCGCGGCCGCTGAGGTCGGCTGATGGTTTCGCCGCTGCCGTCAGGAATGGCGCCGGGGGCCGGCGGAGCGCCGGAGAAATCGGCGCGCCGGTCACGCATCGGGCCACCGTCGCTCGGACCGGACGGAGCGCTGCGGTAACCACCGCCACCGCCACCGCCACCGCCGCCTGCACCGCCTCCGCCGCGATAACCACCGCCACCACCACCGTAGCCGCCGCCGCCGCCGTCACGGCCACCGCCACCATCCCGGCCGCCGCCACCGCCGCCGTAAGGCGGACGTGGGCCGCGAGGCCGGAAGCCGCCGCCATCGCGACCGCCGCCACCGCCACCGCCACCACCAAATCCACCACCGCCGCCGCCGCCGCCGGGCTGGCGCTCGACGGCTTCACGAACGGCGATCGAGCGGCCATCGAGCAGGGCGCCGTTCATGGCCTGCATGGCCGTGGCGCCCTGATCATCGGTTTCCATTTCGAGGAAGGCGAAGCCGCGGCTGCGGCCGGTCTCGCGATCCGCGATTACTTTCGACGAAGTGACGGTCCCGAACTGCGAGAACGCTTCGGACAGGCGCTCGGACGTGACCGAGTAGGGCAGGTTGCCCACAAACAATTTGCGACTCATTCAAGGCTCTGTGCTGGAGGAAGGAACGAGCGGAGTCCGGCGCGCGCTTGCTGGACCACTGTGTCCAAGCGTTTGGCTGATCTTTGACGGATGACCAAGAATCTCACGACGAACTTTGACCGGTATCGCGCTCCGCGACTGTGCCGAGACTCGTAATGATACTCATCGGCCGGTGTCGCAATGCCGCACTTATGCGCTGATTCAGCGTCTGAGTCCACCTGTCGCGCCGGGGGTTGAGATCGTGCGGGGCAGGTCACACAATCGAATTCGAAACGGAAGGGACGTCATGATCGTCGACCATCGCACCTACGAACTACATCCGGGCAGGCTGCGCGAATTTCTTGCGCTTTACGAAAAAGAGGGCCTGCCGCTCCAAAAAAAGCATCTTGGCAATCTCGTCTGTTTTTTTACCACCGAGGTCGGCAATGTGAATGAGATCGTGCATATCTGGGGCTACGACGACCTCGCCGACCGCACCAAGCGGCGGGCGGCGATGGCCGCGGACCCGGCCTGGCAGGCCTATTTGCAGAAGAGCCGAGATTTTTTGAAACACATGAACAACAAGATATTGGTGCCGACGGCCTTCTCACCCACGAAGTAAGGGAACGAACATGGTAACCGAATACCCGCGCCGCAGCGGCGCGCAGGTTCTGATCGATCAACTGCGCATTCATGGAACCGACACCATCTTCGGCGTCCCCGGCGAGAGCTATCTCGCGGCGCTGGACGCTCTCTACGCGCAACGCAACTCGATCCGCTACGTCGTCTGCCGCCAGGAAGGCGGGGCGTCCTACATGGCCGAGGCCTACGGCAAGCTCACCGGAAAGCCCGGCGTGTGCTTCGTGACCCGCGGGCCGGGCGCCACGAATGCTGCGGTGGGAATGCATACCGGCTTCCAGGATTCGACGCCCATGATCCTGCTGATCGGCCAGGTGGCGCGCGAGACCACCGACCGCGAGGCGTTCCAGGAGATCGACTATCGCCGCATGTACGGCCAGATGGCCAAGTGGGTGACCCAGATCGAGGATGCCCGCCGTATCCCCGAGTTGCTGAGCCAGGCATTTCACACCGCGCTGAACGGGCGTCCCGGTCCGGTCGTGGTGGTTCTGCCGGAGGACATGCTGACCGACGAGGTCGAAGTGGCGGATGCCGGTCCCTACCGGATCGCGCGCGGCGCGCCGGCGCCGGCCGACATGGCGAGCCTGCGCGAGCTTCTCGCAGCCTCCAAACAGCCGCTTCTCATTCTGGGCGGCGGCGGCTGGAACGCCGAGGCCTGCGCCGACATCAGGGCATTCGCCGAGGCCAATCACCTGCCGGTCACCACGGCGTTCCGCAACCAGGACCTGATCGACAATCGCCACGCCAACTTCGTCGGCGATCTCGGGTTGGGCGTGAATCCGCCGCTCGGCAAGCGCATCAAGGAAAGCGATCTCATCATTGCCGTCGGCCCGCGGCTGGGCGAGGCGACGACCGGCGGCTACACCATGTTCGACCTGCCGGTGCCGGCGCAGAAGATGGTGCACGTCCATGCCGGGGCCGAGGAACTGGGCCGCATCTATCAGGCGACGCTGCCGATCAACAGCGGCATGGCCCATTTCGCAGCGGCGGCCAGAGCGATGAAGCCGGTCGATGCCTCGGCCTGGAAAGACAAGGTAGCGATCGCGCGTGCCGACTATCTGAAGAACATCGAGCCCGTGGCGCAGCCGGGCTTGGCTGACCTCGCCGCCATCGTCGGCTGGCTGAACACGCGCCTGCCCGACGACGTGATCGTCACCAACGGCGCCGGCAACTACGCGGGCTTCGTCCATCGCTTTTTCCAGTACCGCGGCTTTCGCACGCAACTGGCGCCGACCAATGGCTCGATGGGTTACGGCGTGCCATCGGCGGTGGCGGCGAAGGTTGCGGCTCCCGGCCGCATGGTCGTATCGTTCTCGGGCGACGGCTGCTTCATGATGAACGGCCAGGAGTTCGCGACCGCCGTGCAGCACGGCGCCAATGTCGTGTTCATTGTCGTCGACAACGGCATGTACGGCACCATCCGCATGCACCAGGAGCGCGACTATCCGACCCGCGTGCACGGCACCGAACTCAAGAACCCAGACTTCGCCGCCTATGCCCGCGCCTTCGGCGGCCACGGCGAGACGGTCGAGAAGACTGCAGACTTCGCCGCCGCCTTCGAACGTTGCGTCGCGGTCGGCAAACCTTCGATCATCCACGTCAAGACCGACGCCGAGGCCATCACCTCGCGCATTACGCTTACCAAGCTGCGCGAGCAGTCGCTGGCAAAGAAGCACTGAGGTGTGAAAACGGACCCGGCCGGCGGCCTTGCGCCGGTCGGGCTTCGGCTATATAAGCAGCCTCCGTGGAGATTTGAGCCGACCGGCTTGCGACCACGTTAAACATCGCTAAAAGGTCGGAGGTGCTCGCAAAAGCCCCCGTCCTTCCAGGTCGGGGGCTTTTTCGTTGCGCGCTTTTTCCCGAGAGGAGGGCGCGGACGTGGGGAGAGGACTATGGACGGATCGATTCCGAACAAGAAGGCACCGCCGGATATCGCAAACTGGCGCCCGCAGACGCGGGCGGTGCGCGGCGGCCAGATCCGCAGCAATTTCGACGAGACGTCGGAGGCGCTGTTTCTGACGTCGGGCTACGCCTATTCGAGCGCCGAGGAGGCCGAGGCGACGTTCAAGGGCGAGAGCGGCCACTACCAGTATTCGCGCTTCGGCAATCCCACCGTCACCATGTTTGAGAACCGGCTGGCTGCGCTCGAAGGCGCGGAGGCCTGCCGCGCCACCTCGACCGGCATGTCGGCGGTTTTCTTCTCGCTGCTGGCCCTGCTCAAGTCCGGTGATCGCATCGTGGCGGCGCGCCAGCTCTTCGGCTCCTGCCACTACATCGTGGCCGACCTCTTGCCCAAGTACGGCATCCAGGGCGAATTCGTCGATGGCGGCGATCTTGCCCAATGGGAGAAGGCGCTCAGCAAGCCCACCCAGGCGGTGCTGTTCGAATCGCCGTCCAACCCGATGCTCGACATCGTCGACATCAGGGCGGTGTGCGATCTCGCGCATAAGGCCGGCGCCAAGGTCGTGCTCGATAACGCCTTCGCCACGCCGATGCTGCAGCGGCCGCTCGAATGGGGCGCCGACATCGTCGTCCATTCCGCCACCAAGTATATCGACGGCCAGGGCCGCACGCTGGGCGGCGCCGTGCTGGGCTCCAAGGAGTTCATTCTGGAGAAGCTGCAGCCGATCATCCGCAACACCGGCCCCTCGCTCAGCCCATTCAACGCCTGGGTGCTGGTGAAAGGCCTCGAAACACTTGGGCTGCGGATCGACCGCCATTGCGCCAACGCCGCCCGCGTGGCCGACGCGCTCGCCGGCCACCCTGCCGTCGGGCGCGTGCTCTATCCCGGCCGCAGCGATCACCCCCAGCACAAGCTCGCCATGAAGCAGATGTCGGGCGCGGGCGGCGTCGTCACCTTCGACCTCAAGGCCGGCAAATGGGCGGCCTTCGAGACGCTGAACCGCCTGCAGCTCGTCGACATTTCCAACAACCTGGGCGATGCCAAGAGCCTGGTCACCCACCCTGCGACCACGACCCACATGCGCATCGGTGCCGAGGAGCGCGCCCGGCTCGGCATCAACGACGGCACGGTGCGCATCTCGGTCGGTCTGGAAGATGCCGAG